>NZ_JBITWA010000026.1:0-10881 GCF_044543425.1 Bacillus sp. NPDC077411
TCATAAATAAAAATTGACGTTTCACGTTGTTTGTTTCGTTCAGTTTTCAAAGAACTTATCCGCCGCTCAATTGCGACTTCCTTATGTTAACATCTTTGTTTTTCAATGTCAACAATGTTTTTTATTTCTTTTTTCGCGCTTGATGAATTCGTTCATCAGCGACGAATATCAATTTATCATATATAGAACCATACCGTCAATACTTTTTAATAAAAAATTCTTTTTCTCATATACCTTGTACAATCTTCAGGTGGAGCAATTTTTGTAAATAAAGTAAACAACAATTTATATCGCTCTTCCATCGTCTTTTTTACAACATGATGAATTCGTTTATCTGCAAAGTCAAATAATAACTCGTCTAGTTCTCTTTTCAATACATATTCTAGTTCCTTTTGTTCCTGCTCCGTAATCAGTAATCCAATCATTCTGTCACCTCAGCTGTTTCTTATCTACATACCGTTCATTATATCCTTTTCTTACGATGTTAATCGTTTAGTTCTCTTTTCTTCTTTTTCTGCATATAAGTAACTGAAAAGGATTGGACAAAGGGGCGGAGAAGCGATGTTTTTCTTCTTTATAACGAGTAAACATAAGTTTAAACAAATTAGTCTTATTATTGTGCTTTCCCTTTTTACGGCATGGCTACTTTTTTTAAAAACATATTCCTATCAATCAGCTTTTTCAACAGCTACTGGTCCAAAAGCAATTTATAAAGGAGACACGACAAAAAAACAGGTTTCTTTAACATTCGATATTAGTTGGGGAGATGAGAAAGCATTACCTATACTAGATACATTAAAAGAAAAAAAGATTAAAAACACCACCTTCTTCCTTTCTGCTGCGTGGGCAGAACGTCACCCTGATATTGTAGAGCGCATTATAAAAGACGGGCACGAAATTGGAAGTATGGGATACAATTACAAAGACTATACATCTTTAGAGGCTAGCGAAATCCGAAGGGATCTCCTAAAGGCACAGGACATATTTACAAAACTTCAAGTGAAACAAGTTCAACTCCTACGCCCTCCTAATGGTAACTTTAATAAAACGGTATTAAAAATTGCTGAATCTCTTGGGTATACGGTTGTACATTGGAGCAATAACTCAAATGATTGGAAAAACCCTGGAGTCAATAAAATTGTTACAACCGTTTCAGAAAACTTGCACGAAGGAGATATTATTCTACTTCACGCTTCTGATTCAGCACTACAAACAAATAAAGCATTGCCAATGCTGATTCAAAAATTAAAAACAGATGGATTTGAAAACATCTCTGTTTCCCAGCTCATCTCAAATACAAAAGCTAAAAGTAAAGACATAGATTAAACTCATCCTTATCCACTAAAGAAAAGCTGATTCCAATATAGGAATCAGCTTTTTTGTCCTATTAAACGATGCAATATCAAAACCTGATATGCATTGCAAATGAGCAATGGAACAACCATTAAATATAACCAATTCGTATCATTAATACGTAATGCTGGAACCCATTCAATAATAGTTACAACAATCATAAAGAATAACGCTGGAACAAACGCCTTCTTGTTTGTCTCTTTGCTTTTTATGTAAGCAACGATTATTCCAAACAAAAAAAGAGCTGCGGCAACAAAAATATTCGTACCCAGTGATGCGTTCCCATTTGCAATTAATACGGAGCGTAAATATACAAAGTCAAATAATACAAACACAATTAAGAACATTTGTATTACATTCCAAAGGGTGGGAGAACGAAACATCCCTAGCCCAAATCGATGAATTGTTAGATATGCAAAGAACCCCATCTGACTGATTACACTAAAAATAAAACCGACTCCAAGCAACCAAAAAGAAACAATTAGGATTTCCTTTCCGTCTAAATTTTGAAAAAATTCATTGTACTTGTCCCACTCTAAAATAAAACCGATAAAGATTGTACTGCTTCCCCCAAGAAATAAAGTCGTCAAAAAGAGTCGTACCCAATTTCGGCTATTCACAGACATATCCCCCATTATATATATTTCTAATTAAATTGTAACAATGTCAATTTTAAAAAGCTAGCCATCAATATGCATAAATTCTCCTAAGAGATTTATATTAAAAAAGAGAAACACGTGAAAGGAGCCCTAGCTGATGAAACGGATTCTACTCATTTCGGTCTCTTTCATCCTTTTTATCGGAATCGTTGCATGCGCACAGGAAAAAGAAGCGAAATCCCAATTAGATTATGATCAAACGAAAAAAATGATTATTGATATTTTAAAAACGGATCAAGGAAAAAAAGCAATTCAAGATGTACTAACCGATGAAAAAATGAAACAAGCTCTTATTTTAGACGAATCTGTAGTAAAAAAAACGATTGAAGATACTATGATATCAGAGAAAGGGCAACAATTTTGGGAAAAAGTATTTAAAGACCCTGAGTTTGCCACTAAATTTGCAAAAAGCATCGAGAAAGAACAAACAAATTTAATGAAAACTTTATTAAAAGATCCTGATTATCAAGCTGGTGTTATAGAAATCATGAAAAATCCAGAAGTAGGAAAAATCATGATGCAAACAATGAAAAGTAAAGAGTACCGTCAATATTTACAGCAAGTCTTAACCGAAACTGCCGAAAGTCCATTATTTCAGGCAAAAATGATTGATATTATTAGTAAAGGTGTTGAAAAAGCGCAGAAAAGTGGTGGTGAACAGAAAAAAGAAGGCGGATCAGAAGAAGGCAAAAAAGAACAAAAATAACCCTCGTACTGAGGGTTATTTTTGTTTAATTGCAGCTCTCTCAATTACTTGCTGAGCAATTTGTTTATAGATTACTCCAATTTTATGATTTTCATCGTATACAGATGGAGCAAATTCTTCTGTATTCCAATCTGGTTGCTGAAGCGGAATTTGACCGAGTACTACTGTCTGCAGTTCTGTTGCTAATTTTTCCCCTCCGCCTTTTCCGAATACATATTCTTTTTCACCAGTTACTTTACTTTCGAAATAAGACATATTTTCCACAACACCAATAATCTCATGCTCTGTACGAAGTGCCATTGCGCCAGCTCTAGCTGCTACAAAAGCTGCTGTTGGATGCGGTGTTGTTACAATAACTTCTTTACATGCCGGAAGCATTGAATGCACATCTAATGCTACATCACCTGTACCAGGAGGTAAGTCTAACACTAAGTAATCTAAATCCCCCCACTCTACTTCTGTGAAGAAATGATTTAACATTTTACCAAGCATAGGACCTCTCCAAATAACAGGCGCATTATCTTCTACGAAAAATCCCATAGAAATAACTTTCACACCAAAACGTTCTACTGGAATGATTTTATCACCGCGTACAATAGGACGTTTTTCAATCCCCATCATATCCGGCACACTAAATCCGTATATATCAGCATCAACAATCCCAACCTTTTTCCCTAAACGGGCAAGAGAAATTGCCAAGTTTACAGAAACCGTTGATTTTCCAACACCGCCTTTTCCACTCGCTACTGCTAAGAAAGTTGTTTTAGCATGCGGTGATAATAAAGATTCACTCTGCTCTTCTTGCGGAGCAAATTGTAATCGTTCCTCTTCGGTAAATTCTGTAAAGCGCAATCCTACTGTCGCTGCTCCTAATTCTTTCACTAATTTTACGAGTGTTCCTTGCAGCTGCATTTGCTCCGCTGTTCCTGTTTTCACAATTGCAACTTTAATGCTAACATGTTCTTTTTCTGGTTTTACTGTAACTTCTTTAATAGCATTTGTTTCTTTTAATGTTTTATTTAGAAACGGATCTACAATCCCTTCAAGTGCTCCCATTACTTGTTCTTTCGTTACCATAATCTGTCCCGCCCCCTGTTATGAAGATAATTGAAATTAAGTTCTTACGAGCATGTAATTGCCGTTAAAACGAAATAAATGCGTTTTCATTGTAAGTATAGCATATTTTCGGAAAACTCCGTTACAAAGAAACCCTCCCTTAATCGGGAGGGTTTCCTTTTTCAGTAAAGTAGCGCAAGACTCCGCGATATATAGCAGCGGAAACTTTTTGCTGATATTTCTCTGAGTTCAGTAAATATCTTTCGTTTACATTTGATAAAAAACCAGCTTCAACTAATGCACCAGGTGTTTTCGCATACTTTAATAAATAAACATGAGAAATTGTTTTCGCCGAACGGTTCGTATTCTCAAGACTTGTTCGTAATTCAGCTTGAATAAATTTTGCCGCTCGTTCGTTTTCTACTAAAGAACGATAATAAAATGTTTGTGCTCCTTTTGAGCTACCACTTGGAAGGGCATTCAAATGCACACTAACAAAAAAGTCAACATCAGGCTTATTAATAATTTCTACACGTTTTTTTAAATCCTCTGCTTTACGGCGACTATATCCCTTCGTGCTTTTGTCAGCCAAATCATAATCTCCATTACGCGTTAAAATAACAAGTGCTCCTTGTTCCTGCAAATAGTCTCGTACCTTTTTAGTAATTTCTAGTGTAATATCTTTTTCAACAATATCTTCTCCGCCAACCGCTCCTCCATCTGGGCCGCCATGACCAGCATCTAATACAATAATTTTTCCAGACAAAGGCAAATTCCATGCTCTCCATGATTTTGTGATTTGAAATTCCTGCTTTACTAAAAAAAAGAGTACCACCGCTGCTAACATAAAAGAAATAATCCGAATTCTTTTCATACCTTTCCTCCTCTAGCTAGTCCCTCTACTTACTTATATGGGACAAGAGGAAAGTTTATGATTTACTTAATGCAGCTTCATGCGATATCTTTTCTCACCCTTCTCATATCCTTGTTGCCACCAAGCGCTAATAAAGTACTGACACGATTGATATAGCTGCTCATCTTCATTTTCTTCCAAAGTACGCAAAGGCACACTTGTCAAAAAATGAAACAGCATTTCTGTTAATTGAGTTTCTTCATGAGATGATCTGTTCTTTACATCTAAAAGCGATTCTCCATAATATCCAAACTTACTATACCTAGCTCCTAATAAATAAGACTCAATGCCGAGTTCTATACAATAATCTTCATAATGACGATGAAATGTATCCATACAAAAGCAATTACGAATATTTTCTCTAAGTGTTTGTAATGATAATTCACGCAATATTTTACGTTCATACTTCAATTGCTTTTCTCTTTGTTTTTCTTTCAGACTCACAATAACATTCATAGTACTTAAAACCTCCCTATGTACGTATTAGTCTAAACTTCTCAGTAGGAAGCATACACAAGAAGGTAGCACTAAAATATTCCAAAGAAGGAGATGCTAACAAAAACTATTGAAGAACATAAAAAAACCCCAGCCAAAAGGCTGAGGTTTGAAGTTCGCAAAAATTAACGTTTTGAGAACTGAGGTGCACGACGAGCACCTTTAAGACCGTATTTTTTACGCTCTTTCATACGTGCATCACGAGTTAATAGACCTGCACGTTTTAATGTTAAACGGTATTCTGGATCAGCTTTTAGTAAAGCGCGAGAAATACCGTGACGGATAGCACCAGCTTGACCAGTGTATCCACCGCCATGTACATTTACAAGTACATCGTAGTTACCTAAAGTTTCTGTTGCAACTAGAGGTTGTTTCACTACTTCACGTAATGCAGCAAATGGGATATAGTTTTCAAAATCACGACCGTTAATGATAACGCGTCCTTCGCCTGGAACTAGGCGTACGCGTGCTACTGAACTCTTACGACGTCCAGTACCATTGTATTGTACCTGTGCCAAAGTAAGCCCTCCTTTAATTAATTATCCGCGAAGTTCGTAAACTTCTGGTTTTTGTGCTTGATGTGGATGCTCAGATCCAGCATACACATTTAATTTTTTAGACATTTGACGTCCTAAACGTCCTTTTGGAAGCATGCCTTTAATAGCAAGCTCTAACATTTGTACAGGGTAGTTTGTACGCATTTCTAGAGCTGTTCTTTGTTTAAGTCCACCTGGGTGGTTAGTGTGACGGTAGTAAATTTTATCGTTTAATTTATTACCTGTTAAGTGAATTTTCTCAGCGTTAATAATAATTACATGATCACCCGTGTCAACGTGTGGTGTAAATGTTGGTTTGTTTTTACCACGTAAAATGGATGCTACTTCACTAGAAAGACGACCTAAAGTTTGACCTTCAGCGTCAATCACATACCATTTACGCTCAACTTCGTTAGCTTTTGCCATAAAAGTCGTACGCATTTGTTTCCCTCCTACTCGTTATCTTTTCCATAGAAAAAATCTATTGTTTATCTTAAACACGATTTCCTTCCGGGGCTAATCGTGGTTTTAGAAACAATACCATATGTTATGATATACTTTTGAGTTTCTAATGTCAAGCGAATGTTACACCAGGATTAGTTGTTATAGTTTACCTCCCATAAATAAAGGCCTTGCCCCGGTACCATCTTCCCAGCAAAACGGCGGTCTTGTTTTTTTAAAATGTCTGGAATGCTTTCAGGAGCAATTTTTCCTTGACCAACGCTAAGCAGCGTACCGACAATAATTCGAACCATGTTATATAAAAAACCATTTCCAACAAAGCGAAAGATTAGCTCATCGACTTGCTCTATTAAATCTATTTCATAAATTGTTCGTACTTTATCTTTTTTATCAGTTTTTGCCGAACAAAATGAAGTAAAATCATGCGTTCCAATAAAATAAAGAAGTGCGTTTCGAATAGATTCTATATCTAATTCATACGGATACTGATATACATAATTTCTACGGAATACATCAGCTTTTTTAGATAATAATACACGATAACGATATTCTTTTTTTACAACGCCGTACCTTGCGTGAAAGTCTAACGTTTTTTTCTCAGCCTGCTGCACAGCAATATCATCTGGCAGCATTGTATTTAAAGCCGCCATCCATTGCTCTCCTGTTAATGATAGGGGTGTATCAAAATGAATAACCTGGCCTTTGGCATGAACGTTGGAATCTGTTCTTCCTGACGCTTGTACACGAACAGCTTCCCCTTTATGCACCTTTTGCAAAGCTTTCTCTATTTCTTGTTGAACAGTACGTTGATTCGGTTGAATCTGATATCCACAAAAGTTAATTCCATCATACGAAACTGTGCATTTTATTCTTTCCATATTCATACTCTCCATTACGATCGAACCAAAATTAAAATACACGCTAAACCAAATAGACTTAAAAGCGTTAATGTATCGATCCATTTCCATTCTAGCTGCCGGAATTTCGTACGATATCCGCTGCTTTGATAACCTCGTGCTTCCATAGCAATTGCCAAATCTTCTGCACGTTTAAATGCACTAATAAATAGCGGTACAAGTAACGAGATAATCGCCTTCACCCTGTCTTTCATTGGACCGCCTGCAAAGTCTATACCACGAGAAGCTTGTGCTTTCATAATTTTACTTGTTTCATCCATCAAAGTTGGAATAAAGCGCAAAGAAATAGACATCATAAGTGCGATTTCGTGAACAGGAACTTTTATACGTTTTAAAGGATGCAGCAGTGTCTCCATGCCATCTGTAATTTCAATTGGTGTTGTCGTTAATGTTAATAGGGTCGTCATTAAAATAATGACCAAAAAACGAATAGAAATATAAATTCCCTGCTCCAAACCTTTCTCATATATAGAAAACCATCCAAATTGAACGAGTACAGCACCTTCTTTTGTTGTAAAAATGTGCAGAAAGAACGTGAATAAAAAAATCCATAAAATAGGTTTTAGCCCAGAAAGAATATAGCGAATCGGCACTTTTGCAAAAAACAAAGCAATGAGTGCATACAAAAATAGCAAGCCGTATGAAATTGCATTATTTGCTAAAAATACAACAAATACATATAAAAAGACCATTAACAGTTTTGTACGAGGATCCAATCTATGAATAGCAGATTCTCCCGGAATGTACCTTCCAATAATTAACTGCTGCATGATGAATCCCCACCTTTTCTAAACAGTTGTATGACTTCATCTGCTAAATCTTCTAAAGACAAGGTGGCTTTCGGTATAGAAATGCCTAATTTCTCTTCAATTTCTCGCTTATACTTTAGCGACATCGGAAGAGATACACCAATTTGTTCAAGCTCATCTGCATGCGTAAAGACTTCCTCTGATGTTCCTTGCAAAAAGACCGTTCCTTTATGCATCACAACAATGTTGTCTGCATATTTTGCAGCATCCTCCATATTATGTGTCACAAGAATCACCGTAAGATTTTTTTGCTTGTGAAGATGATAAAACATCTCCATAAGTTCATTTTGTCCCTTAGGATCAAGTCCTGCTGTTGGTTCATCTAACACTAATACCTCAGGCTCCATCGCGAGTACACCTGCTATAGCAACGCGTCTCATTTGTCCACCGCTTAATTCAAACGGAGATCGTTCTAATAGCTCCTCTGGTAGCCCAACTAACCGAATAGAATCTTTTGCCTTTTGTTTTGCCGCTGCTTCAGATACACCAAAGTTTAAAGGCCCAAAGCAAATATCCTTTTCTACCGTTTCTTCAAATAATTGATGCTCTGGAAATTGAAAAACAACCCCTACTTTTTTTCGAAGAGGCTTTAACTTCTTCGCTTTCTTTTGAGAAGAAATTCTATATTCCCCAATTTGAACAGTACCAGTCGTTGGTTGTAATAAGCCATTTAAATGTTGAATCATCGTTGACTTACCCGATCCCGTATGACCGATAATCGCATAATAACCACCACTAGGAAGCGAAATATCTATATCGTAAAGGGCTCGTTTTTCAAATGGGGTTTTATATTGATAACGATGCTCTACTTTTTGGAATGTAATCTCCAAAGTTCGCTCACCAAACTTTCCATTGTAAGATGCATTGATTGTAAAGGAATTTTATTGCTTTTCAATAATTCTGCCATTTTCACTGAAAATGGTACGTCTAAACCGATTTCTTGCAGCATTTCCGGTGATTGAAAAATTTGTTCAGGTGTTCCCTCTTCTAGTAATTCTCCGCGATTTAAAATAATAATACGATCTGACTGCGCTGCTTCTTCTAAGTCGTGAGTAATCGAAAGAACTGTAATTCCCTTCGTACGAACAAGGTCTCTTACCGTTTCTACCACTTCTTTACGGCCTTGGGGATCAAGCATAGATGTTGCCTCATCTAATACTAAAATAGACGGCTGAAGTGCTAATACGCCTGCAATTGCAACGCGCTGCTTTTGTCCACCCGATAAATAGTGAGGTTCTTCATTTTGGAATTCTTCCATTCGAACGAGCTCCAAAGCGTGTTTCATACGTTCTACCATTAGTTCTCTTGGCATTCCGGCATTCTCAAGCCCAAAGACAACATCATCCTGTACAGTTGTTCCGACAAATTGATTATCTGGATTTTGAAAAACCATTCCAATCTGCTTACGAATATCCCATACAGTTTCTTCTGATAAAACAAGTGTTCCATTTACAGTAATTGTTCCTCCTGATGGTAAAAACAAGCCATTTAATAACTTTGCAAGCGTTGATTTCCCTGACCCATTCTGTCCAATAATAGATACCCACTCTCCTTCATATAAGGAGAGTGAAACGTCACGCAGGGCGTAAGAAGCAGCTTGAGGATATTGAAATGATATGTTCTCAGCACGAAGCTTCTCTTTTTTCACTTGTGGACACCCTCTTCCATTATTCAGCCCAATAAACGTTTTCTTCTATACTTAAAAAAAAAGGGCCATGACCAGTTACTTAAAAAGTACTGTCCTGCCCTTTTGCTTGACATTATACTAACTCGATAATTACCATTGGTGCAGCGTCACCGCGACGTGGACCAATTTTTGCAATACGAGTGTATCCGCCTTGACGCTCAGCATAGCGTGGAGCTACATCAGCGAATAATTTTTGTAATGCATCTTGACCAGTCTCAGCATTAGCAACTTCATTACGAATGTAAGCAGCTGCTTGACGACGAGCATGAAGATCTCCGCGTTTACCTAAAGTGATCATTTTTTCCACTACAGAACGAAGTTCTTTTGCACGAGTTTCTGTCGTTTGGATGCGCTCATTGATAATTAAATCAGTAGCTAAGTCACGTAACATAGCTTTACGTTGCGCACTTGTACGGCCTAATTTTCTGTATGCCATTCGTAGTTCCCTCCTTCGTTGATGAATTTAAATCCTCAGTCGTCTTTACGTAAGCCTAAACCTAATTCTTCCAGCTTATGCTTAACTTCTTCTAAAGATTTACGTCCTAAGTTACGAACTTTCATCATATCTTCTTCAGTTTTATTCGCAAGCTCTTGTACAGTGTTAATACCTGCACGTTTTAGGCAATTATAAGAACGAACAGAAAGATCAAGTTCTTCAATTGTCATTTCTAGAACTTTTTCTTTTTGATCTTCTTCCTTTTCGACCATAATCTCAGCATTTTGTGCTTCGTCAGTTAAACCAACAAAGATGTTTAAATGCTCTGTTAAGATTTTGGCACCTAAAGAGATAGCTTCTTTTGGCCCGATGCTTCCATCCGTCCATACATCAAGCGTAAGCTTATCATAATTTGCCACTTGTCCAACACGTGTCTTTTCCACTTGGTAAGTCACACGTGATACTGGAGTATAAATAGAATCAATAGGAATTACACCTATTGGTTGATCCTCGCTCTTATTTGCATCAGCTGGCGTATACCCACGGCCACGCTTTGCAGTTAAACGCACGCGGAAATGCGCATCCTTTGCTAACGTCGCAATGTATAAATCTGGATTTAAGATTTCAACATCACTATCGTGAGTAATATCAGCAGCTGTGACAACACCTTCGCCCTGTACATCGATTTCGAGTGTCTTCTCTTCTTCAGAGTAGATTTTGAGAGCTAACTTTTTCAAGTTTAAGATGATCGTTGTAACATCTTCTACTACACCCTCAACTGTCGAAAATTCGTGTAATACGCCATCAATTTGGATGGCAGTAACAGCGGCACCAGGGAGTGAGGATAAAAGG
>NZ_JBITWA010000026.1:10891-58432 GCF_044543425.1 Bacillus sp. NPDC077411
GAGTTACCCAAAGTAGTACCATATCCACGCTCAAGCGGTTCAATAACGAATTTACCATACTTAGCATCTTCGTTAAGCTCAACCGTTTCGATTTTCGGTTTTTCAATTTCAATCATTAACTAAACCCTCCTTCAAAACGTCGAAACCTCGGCTAAACAAAGGAAAAACCTCTGTCTAACCGAAAGTCCCCCTTAGGCAGTTCCCGATTGTGCACAACAAGCGATGTTTCTGTACGAAATTTCTCGATAATGCATCATATCCATTATAGACAAAAGGGAAAATTCTATACAGAAAAATTAAACACGACGACGTTTTGGCGGACGACATCCATTATGAGGAACTGGAGTAACATCTCTGATTGCTGTTACTTCTAGACCTGCAGCTTGAAGAGCACGAATTGCAGCTTCACGACCAGCACCAGGACCTTTTACAGTAACCTCTAAAGTTTTTAAACCGTGCTCCATTGCAACTTTAGCAGCAGTTTCAGCAGCCATTTGTGCAGCGAATGGAGTAGATTTACGAGATCCACGGAAACCAAGTGCACCAGCACTAGACCAAGAAAGCGCGTTACCGTGAGTATCTGTAAGTGTTACGATTGTGTTGTTGAAAGTAGAACGAATATGAGCTACACCAGCTTCAATATTCTTTTTCACACGTTTTTTACGAGTGTTTGTTTTACGTGCCATTGTTAGTTCAACCTCCTTTACTTATTATTTCTTTTTATTTGCTACTGTACGACGTGGACCTTTACGTGTACGAGCATTGTTTTTAGAGTTTTGACCACGAACTGGTAAACCACGACGGTGACGAAGACCACGGTAAGAACCGATCTCCATTAGACGTTTAATGTTAAGGGATACTTCACGACGAAGGTCTCCTTCAACTTTGATACGATCGACGATATCACGGATACGTCCTAATTCGTCTTCAGTTAAATCGCGAACTCGTGTTTCTGAAGAAACACCAGCTTCAGCAAGAATTTTTTCAGCAGTTGTGCGACCAATGCCGAATACGTAAGTTAAAGAAATAACAACGCGTTTGTCACGAGGAATATCTACACCTGCGATACGTGCCATTCCGAATGCACCTCCTTCTGATTAACCTTGTTTTTGTTTATGTTTAGGGTTTTCACAAATAACCATTACTTTTCCACGTCTACGAATAACTTTACATTTTTCGCAGATCGGCTTAACTGACGGTCTTACTTTCATGTCTCGAACCTCCTTAAAGATTACGGAGTGCTATATTATTTAAAGCGGTACGTGATACGACCACGATTTAAATCGTACGGAGATAATTCTACCGTAACTTTATCTCCTGGTAAAATACGAATGAAGTTCATACGGATTTTACCAGAAACGTGAGCCAATACAACATGCCCATTCTCTAATTCTACTTTGAACATAGCATTTGGCAACGTTTCAATAACGGTACCTTCGACTTCAATTACATCATCTTTAGCCATTCAATGTTCTCCCTTCTTCAAATCAGTAACATTCTACACTGTTCTGAAATTCCGGAGAGCCAGCTACCTATAAAGTGGTAAGGATTTCGTATCCTGCTTCTGTAAGAGCAATCGTGTGCTCGAAATGTGCACACCATTTACCATCTACCGTTACCACTGTCCAGTCATCAGATAGTGTTTTTACATATCGTCTTCCTTGGTTCACCATCGGCTCAACACAAATGACCATTCCCGGTTTTAATCTAGGCCCTTGATTTGGTGGACCATAGTGTGGGATTTGTGGGTCTTCATGTAAGTCTTGCCCGATTCCGTGACCGACATACTCCCTAACGATCGAGAATCCACTATCTTCAACATACGTTTGAATCGCATGCGAAATATTTGATAATCGCTCGCCCGGTTTTGCGTGTTCTAGACCAAGATACAACGATTTTTCTGTGACATCAAGTAGCTTTTGAACAGATTCGGAAATGTTTCCTACTGGATACGTCCATGCAGAATCTCCATGGTATCCATTATATTTCGCACCAATATCGATACTAATAATATCGCCTTCTTGGAGCTTGCGCTTTCCTGGAATCCCGTGTACAAGCTCTTCGTTTACCGAAGCACAAATGCTTCCCGGAAATCCGTTGTATCCTTTAAAAGATGGCACAGCGCCATATTTTAGAATCGTTTTTTCCGCTATTTGATCGAGCTCTTTCGTTGTAATTCCTGGGGCAATATGCTTTTTTAACTCTTGATGAGTTAAAGCAACAATCTTGCCAGCTTCTCGCATAATCTCGATTTCGCGAGGAGTTTTGCAAATAATCATTACGCTAAGCCTCCGATGAGAAGATCGACATCAGCAAATACTTTATCGATATCTTGCTCACCATTAATGCTTTTTAAGTAACCAAGCTCTTCGTAGAAATCAAGCAACGGCTTTGTTTGCTTAATATTCACTTCTAAACGATTTGCTACAGTTTCTTCGTTGTCATCAGAACGCTGATATAACTCGCCACCACACTTATCGCACACGCCCTCTTTTGCTGGCGGATTGAATTCTAAGTGGTAAGTCGCACCGCACTCTTTACAAATGCGACGGCCTGTTAAACGTTTTAGCAGTAATCCTGAATCCACATTAATGTTTAAAACATAATTGATCTTTTTGCCAAGATCTTTCATGATTTCTTCAAGAGCTGAAGCTTGTGCAACTGTTCGTGGAAAACCATCTAATAAGAAGCCTTTTACACAGTCTTCTTGACTCAAACGCTCACGCACGATTCCGATTGTAACTTCATCTGGTACAAGTGCTCCTTTATCAATAAAGGACTTAGCTTGTAAACCAAGTTCAGTTTCATCTTTCATAGCAGCACGAAACATGTCTCCTGTTGAAATGTGAGGGATGTTATACTTGGCAACAATCTTTTCGGCCTGTGTGCCTTTACCGGCACCTGGAAGCCCCATTAAAATTAAGTTCATCTGTATTCCCCCTCATGAATGAGCATACAGGGAAGATGAATCTTCCCGCTTACTCACTGTTTGATAAACCCTTTGTAATGGCGTTTTACT
The DNA here is from genome assembly GCF_044543425.1 of Bacillus sp. NPDC077411. Classification (NCBI taxonomy): domain Bacteria; kingdom Bacillati; phylum Bacillota; class Bacilli; order Caryophanales; family Bacillaceae; genus Bacillus; species Bacillus sp. NPDC077411. Next base: position 13,911 of record NZ_JBITWA010000026.1, read on the forward strand.
AATTGACTTTCGAGCTGCTTCATTGTTTCTAAAGCAACACCGACAACAATTAGTAAACTTGTTCCACCTATCTGTGCAGATTGTGGCAGGTTTGCAAATTTAATAAATAAAACAGGCAGGATTGCAATCGCTGCTAAGAAAATTGCACCTACAAAGGTCAAACGATACAAGATCTTTGTTAGATACTGTTCTGTATTCTTACCCGGACGAATACCAGGAACATATCCACCTTGTTTATTTAAGTTTTCAGCCATCTGTTCAGGATTTACTTGAACAAATGCATAGAAATATGCAAAGGCAATAATTAGTGCAACATATACGATCATACCCACTGGATGAGAATAGTTAAAGTTTTTAATAATCCACTGCGATATTTCATGTTTCGGGAAAAACTGTGCAATAGTCGGAGGCGTAATCAAGAATGAAACAGCAAAAATTACTGGAATAACACCGGCACTATTTACCTTAAGTGGTAAATGAGTGTTTTGTGCTCCAGTATAACCACCGTTTCCAGTTACGCGCTTCGCATATTGAATCGGGATTTTTCTAACAGCTTGCTGAATGTAAATAACACCAACAATAACTGCTAACACAGCTAACAAAATTAAACCAACTTTTACGATACGGATGAACAATTGATCTCCAGCATCTTGGAACTGCTGTGCATACACTTGATTTATAGTATTTGGGATCGCTGCGGTAATACCTGCAAAGATGATGATAGAAATACCATTTCCTACTCCCTTTGCTGTAATTAACTCACCTAACCACATTAAAAATGCAGTTCCGGCAGTTAGTACCGTTGCAATATATAAATAAGTTGACCAGCTAGGATCCAAAATTAATTGTCCACCTGCCATACCGTTAAAACCGATTGACATACCAATTGCTTGAATAAAAGCAAGAACAATTGTAAAGTAGCGGGTAAACTGAGCTAGTTTACGACGACCCATTTCACCTTGTTTTGACCACTCCGTAAATTTAGGAACAACATCCATCTGCAATAATTGCACGATGATGGATGCTGTAATGTACGGCATGATTCCCATCGCAAAGATGGAAAAGTTTTTTAAGGCTCCGCCGCCAAATGTATTCAGAATGCCCAATACATTCAACTGGTCTTGCGCTCTCAGTACATCTGCATTTGTATGAGGCACTGGGATGAACGTGCCAATTCGAAACACGATTAACATCGCTAAAGTGAATAATATTTTATTTCTTATCTCAGCAACGCGCATAAAGTTGGAGATTGTGCGAAACATTAGATCACCTCAACTGTTCCGCCAGCTGCTTCAATAGCTTCTTTTGCACTTGAAGAGAATTTATGAGCTTTAACAGTAAGCTTTTTCTCTACAGCACCGTTTGCAAGAATTTTAACACCGTCGTTTAATTTGCTGATAACGCCAGTCTCAAGCAATAATTCAGGTGTTACTTCTGTACCGTCTTCAAAACGATTTAACGTTGTTAAGTTAACGATAGCAAATTCTTTACGGTTGATGTTTGTGAAGCCGCGTTTTGGTAAACGACGGAATAATGGAGTTTGACCGCCTTCAAAACCAAGACGAACACCGCCACCAGAACGTGCGTTTTGTCCTTTATGACCTTTTCCAGCAGTTTTACCATTACCAGAACCGATACCACGACCTACACGATTACGAACTTTACGAGAACCTTCTGCAGGTTGTAATTCATGAAGTTTCATTCCCAGGCACCTCCTTATATTGATGAGTTATGATTAAGCTTCTTTTACAGTTATAAGGTGAGAAACTTTGTTGATCATACCGCGAATAGCAGGAGTTTCTTCCTTAACTACAGTTGAATTCAACTTTTTAAGACCTAAAGCTTCTACAGTCGCACGTTGATCTTGCGGACGACCAATTACACTACGAGTGAGGGTAATTTCTAACTTTTTCGCCATTATGTTTTCCCTCCTTCTTAACCTAGTAGCTCTTCTACAGATTTACCGCGTAATTTTGCTACATCTTCAGCACGCTTAAGATCTTTTAATCCGTTCACAGTAGCACGGATCATGTTAATTGGTGTGTTAGAACCAAGAGATTTAGAAAGAATATCTTGTACACCAGCTAATTCAAGAACCGCACGAACTGGACCACCAGCGATAACTCCAGTACCTTCTGCAGCAGGTTTTAAGAATACTTCACCTGCTCCAAAGTTACCGATAATTTGGTGTGGAATTGTTGTACCAACTAATGGTACTTCGATTAAGTTTTTCTTAGCATCTTCAATAGCCTTGCGGATTGCATCTGGTACCTCTTGCGCTTTACCAGTACCGAATCCAACATGACCGTTTTTATCACCAACTACAACCAGTGCAGCGAAGCGGAAACGACGACCACCCTTAACAACCTTCGCAACACGGTTTATCGTAACTACACGTTCTTCAAGTTCAAATTTACTTGGGTCAATGCGACGCATCTATTTTCCCTCCTTTGACCATTAAAATTGTAAGCCAGCCTCACGAGCAGCTTCAGCTAAAGCTTTAACACGACCATGGTATAAGTAACCGCCGCGATCAAATACTACTTCTTTAACGCCTTTCTCTACAGCACGTTTAGCAACGATTTCGCCAACTTTAGTAGCAGCTTCGATGTTGCTTGTACCGTTAAGAGTAAGTTCTTTATCAAGAGTAGACGCGCTTGCTAATGTTACACCGTTTACATCATCAATTACTTGAGCGTAAATGTGTTGATTAGAACGGAACACGTTTAAACGTGGACGCTCAGCAGTACCAGCAAGCTTTGCACGTACACGTGCATGTCTTTTCTTACGAACCACATTTTTATCAGGTTTAGTGATCATTCTTGTCACTCCTTTCTTTCACCTAACGGGTTTACTTAGCAGTTTTACCTTCTTTACGACGTACAACTTCGCCTTCGTAACGAATACCTTTGCCTTTATATGGCTCTGGAGCACGTACAGCGCGAACGTTAGCAGCGAATTCGCCAACACGTTGCTTGTCGATACCTTTAATTACGATCTTTGTAGGAGCAGGAACTTCAACTTCAAGACCAGCTTCTGGAGTCATCTCAACTGGGTGAGAATAACCTACGTTTAATACAAGTTTGTCACCTTGTTTTTGTGCACGGTAACCAACACCGATTAATTCAAGTCCGCGAGCGAAACCTGTTGTTACACCTTCAACCATGTTTCCAAGAAGAGCACGAGTTGTTCCGTGTAATGCACGGTGTTCCTTCTGTTCAGTAGGACGTTCTACTGTTAAGATATTTTCTTCAATTTTGATAACCATATCAGCATTGAAAGTACGAGTTAATTCACCTTTAGGTCCTTTTACAGTTACCGTATTATCTTCTGCTACTGTAACTGTAACACCTGCAGGGATTTCAAGAATCTTTTTACCAATACGAGACATGTGGTCACACCTCCGTTCGTTTAAATATATATTACCAAACGTATGCTACTACTTCTCCACCAGTTTGTAATTGACGAGCATCTTTGTCCGTCATTACGCCCTTAGATGTAGAAACAAGTGCAATACCTAATCCGTTAAGTACACGTGGTACTTCATCAGCTTTTGCATAAACGCGTAAGCCAGGCTTACTAATACGCTTTAATCCAGTGATTACACGCTCATTGTTAACACCGTATTTTAGGAAAATACGAAGGATGCCTTGTTTGTTATCCTCGATGTATTCCACATCACGGATGAAACCTTCACGTTTTAAGATTTCAGCGATTTCTTTTTTGATTTTAGAAGCAGGAACTTCTAATTTATCATGACGTACCATGTTCGCATTACGGATGCGAGTAAGCATATCTGCAATTGGATCTGTCATCACCATGTGTTTTACCTCCTTCCCATTTGTGGGTTTTACCAACTAGCTTTTTTAACACCAGGAATTTGACCTTTATATGCAAGTTCACGGAAACAAATACGGCAAAGTTTAAATTTGCGGTATACAGAATGCGGACGACCGCAGCGCTCGCAACGTGTATAGTCTTGTACTTTAAACTTAGGAGTACGCTTTTGTTTCGCAATCATAGATTTTTTAGCCACGTTTTCGCCTCCTCTACTTAGCGTTGGCTTCCATTATTTTTGGAATGGCATACCGAATTGTGTTAAAAGTTCACGAGCTTCTTCATCAGTTTTCGCTGTAGTAACGATTACGATGTCCATACCACGAACTTTGCTCACTTTATCATAATCAATCTCAGGGAAAATTAATTGCTCTTTAACACCTAATGTGTAGTTACCACGACCATCGAAAGATTTCTTAGAAACACCACGGAAATCACGTACACGTGGTAAAGAAACTGATACTAATTTGTCGAAGAACTCATACATTTGCTCGCCGCGTAAAGTAACCTTTGCACCGATAGGCATACCCTCACGAAGACGGAAACCTGCGATAGATTTTTTAGCGCGAGTTACAACAGGCTTTTGACCTGCGATTTGTGTTAATTCTTCTACAGCACTATCTAATGCTTTAGAATTGGATACCGCGTCACCAACACCAGTGTTGATTACGATCTTTTCGATTTTCGGTACTTCCATAACAGATTTATAGTTAAACTTGCTCATAAGAGCAGGAGTAATTTCTTTTTGGAATTTATCTTTAAGGCGATTCAATGAAGGGACCTCCTTTCATATAGAACTTATTTATCTAATAATTCACCAGATTTTTTTGCAACACGAACTTTTTTACCATCTTCCACTTTGTAACCTACGCGAGTAGGTACACCTGTTTTAGGATCTAATGGCATAACATTAGATACGTGGATAGGTGCTTCTTTCGTGATAATTCCACCTTGTGGATTTAATTGAGATGGCTTAGAGTGCTTCTTAACGATGTTAACACCCTCAACGATAACACGGTTTTCTTTTGGGAAAGCTGCAAGGATAACACCTTGTTTTCCTTTGTCTTTACCACTGATTACCTGTACTTTATCACCTTTTTTTACATGCATCTTACTTCTGCACCTCCTTAGCAAGGCAATACCTTAAATTATAGAACTTCTGGAGCTAAAGAAACGATCTTCATGAAGTTGCTATCACGTAATTCACGAGCTACTGGTCCGAAGATACGAGTACCACGTGGGCTCTTATCGTCTTTAATGATAACCGCTGCGTTTTCATCAAAACGAATGTAAGAACCGTCTGGACGACGAGCACCGCTCTTCGTACGTACTACTACTGCTTTAACAACGTCACCTTTTTTAACAACGCCACCTGGTGTTGCTTGTTTTACCGTAGCAACGATAATATCACCGATGTTTGCGTATTTACGACCAGAGCCGCCTAATACTTTGATTGTTAAAAGTTCACGTGCGCCAGAGTTGTCAGCTACTTTCAAACGAGATTCTTGTTGGATCATGTTATGAAACCTCCCTTCGGACTTAAAATTCCGATTCGTCTATTTAGATAATAACCGCTTCTTCAACGATTTCAACTAAACGGAAACGCTTAGTAGCAGAAAGCGGGCGAGTTTCCATGATTTTTACGATATCGCCAACTTTTGCTTGGTTTTGCTCATCATGCGCTTTGTATTTCTTAGAATACTTAACGCGTTTTCCATATAAGGAATGAGTTTTGTAAGTTTCAACTAAAACTGTAATCGTTTTGTCCATTTTGTCAGAAACAACACGACCAGTGTAAACTTTGCGTTGGTTACGTTCGCTCACTTTGCAAACCTCCCCTCAATTTATCGATTAATTCCGATCTCTCTTTCACGAACTACAGTTTTCATACGAGCAATCGCTTTACGCACTTCACGGATGCGTGTTGGATTCTCTAATTGGCCTGTAGCAAGTTGGAAGCGAAGGTTAAACAACTCTTCCTTTAATGCTTTAACTTTTGTTTCGATTTCAGCAGTGGTTAATTCACGAATATCATTAGTTTTCATTAGATTCACCACCATTTTCTTCACGTTTTACGAATTTACATTTCACTGGTAATTTGTGAGCTGCAAGACGTAATGCTTCACGTGCTACCTCTTCAGATACGCCCGCAATTTCAAACATAACCTTTCCAGGTTTTACAACTGCTACCCAACCTTCAGGAGCCCCTTTACCGGAACCCATACGTACTTCTAGAGGCTTAGCAGTGTAAGGTTTAGAAGGGAAAATTTTAATCCAGACTTTACCGCCACGTTTCATATAACGAGTCATTGCACGACGAGCTGCTTCGATTTGACGGTTTGTAATCCAAGATGCTTCTTGAGATTGTAAACCAAACTCACCAAAATGTACTTCAGCGCCACCTTTTGCGCGACCACGCATTTTACCACGATGCTCTCTACGATATTTTACGCGTTTAGGCATTAACATATTATTTTCCTCCTTCCTCAGAAGCTTTCTTTTTTGTAGGAAGGACTTCTCCACGGTAGATCCATACTTTTACACCTAATTTACCGTACGTTGTATCAGCTTCAGCTGTTGCATAGTCAATATCAGCGCGAAGTGTATGAAGTGGAACAGTTCCTTCACTGTAAGATTCTGCACGAGCGATATCAGCTCCGCCAAGACGACCAGAAACCTGTGTTTTAATACCTTTAGCTCCTGCACGCATAGCACGTTGAATTGCTTGCTTTTGTGCACGACGGAAAGATACACGGTTTTCTAATTGACGAGCGATGTTTTCGCCCACTAATTTAGCGTCAAGATCAGCTCTCTTAACTTCTAAAATGTTGATGTGTACACGTTTACCTGTTAATTGGTTAAGAGCTTTACGAAGTGCTTCAACTTCTGTACCACCTTTACCAATTACCATACCAGGTTTTGCCGTGTGAATTGTAACATTAACACGATTTGCCGCACGCTCAATTTCTACTTTAGAAACAGCAGAATCTTTTAAGCGAACGTTAATGTATTCACGAATTTTGATGTCTTCATGTAAGAACGTAGCGTAGTCTTTTTCAGCGTACCAACGAGATTCCCAATCGCGGATAATACCGACGCGAAGACCAACTGGATGAACCTTTTGACCCATCGATTATCCCTCCTTCTTTTCTGATACCACAACTGTAATGTGGCTTGTGCGTTTGTTAATTTGGCTTGCACGACCCATTGCACGTGGACGGAAACGTTTTAACGTTGGACCTTCGTCAACGAAAACTTTCTCAACAACTAAGTTGTTTACATCCATTTCGTAGTTATGTTCTGCATTTGCAATTGCAGATTTCAAAACTTTTTCTACAACTGGAGAAGCAGTTTTTGGTGTGTGGTTAAGGATAGCAATCGCTTCACCCACTTGCTTACCTCGGATTAAGTCTACTACTAAACGAACTTTACGAGGAGCAATACGAACTGTTCTCGCTACTGCTTTAGCTTGCATTGAAGTGCCTCCTCTCATTATCTTCTAGTTTTCTTATCGTCAGCATCATGACCTTTGTACGTACGAGTTGGTGCGAACTCACCTAACTTGTGGCCTACCATATCTTCAGTTACGTATACAGGAACGTGTTTACGACCATCATATACAGCGATTGTATGACCAATAAACTGTGGGAAGATCGTTGAACGACGAGACCAAGTTTTTACAACTTGCTTTTGCTCAGTTTCATTTAACTTTGTCATTTTGTTCATTAAATGATCATCGACAAATGGTCCTTTTTTCAAGCTACGAGCCATTTTGGTGCCTCCCTTCGTGATTGCCGTACGGTTCTAGAAATGAACCGTACTACAACCCCATTATTTTTTACGACGACGAACGATGAATTTGTCAGACGCTTTATTTTTCTTACGAGTCTTGAATCCAAGAGTTGGTTTACCCCATGGAGACATTGGAGACTTACGTCCGATTGGTGAGCGACCTTCACCACCACCGTGTGGGTGATCAACTGGGTTCATTACAGAACCACGAACAGTTGGGCGCTTACCTAACCAGCGAGAGCGACCTGCTTTACCAATTTTAATAAGTTCATGGTGCTCATTACCTACTTGACCTACTGTAGCGCGACAAGCAGATAACACTAAGCGTACTTCACCAGAAGTTAAACGTACAAGTACGTATTTACCTTCTTTACCAAGTACTTGAGCAGATGTACCAGCAGAACGAACTAATTGTCCACCACGACCTGGTTTAAGCTCAATGTTATGAACAACTGTACCTACTGGAATGTTGATTAATGGTAATGCATTACCGATTTTAATGTCCGCTTCTGGGCCAGACATGATTTCCATACCTACTTCTAAGTTTTTAGGAGCAAGGATGTAACGTTTTTCACCGTCAACGTAGTTAATTAATGCGATATTCGCAGAGCGGTTTGGATCGTATTCGATCGTAGCAACGCGTCCTGGAATTCCATCTTTGTTACGTTTAAAGTCGATGATACGGTATTGACGTTTGTGTCCGCCACCTTGGTGACGTACAGTAATTTTACCTTGGTTATTACGTCCAGCCTTTTTGCTTAAAGGCGCAAGTAATGATTTTTCCGGTCTATCAGTCGTGATTTCAGCGAAATCGTTCGTAGTCATGTTACGACGACCGTTAGTAGTCGGATTATACTTTTTGATTGCCATCTGATTTTCCCTCCTTCTTTAGTAAGGATTAAACTCCTTGGAAGATCTCGATTTCTTTGCTGTCAGCAGTAAGCTTAACGATTGCTTTACGACGACGGTTAGTAAAACCAGCGTGACGACCAACACGTTTTGCTTTTGGTTTGTAGTTCATGATATTTACTTTATCAACTTCAACACCAAAGATCGCTTCCACAGCATCCTTAACTTCCGTTTTATTAGCTTTAACGTCCACATCGAACGTGTATTTTTTTTCAGCCATCATTTCCATAGAACGTTCAGTGATAACTGGGCGCTTAATGATATCACGAGGATCTTTCATTATGCAAGCACCTCCTCTACTTTTTCCACTGCCGCTTTTGTCATGATTAGCTTATCATGATGAAGAACGTCTAATACGTTCACGCCATCAGCAGTGATTACTGTTACTCCAGGGATGTTGCGAGCAGATAACTCAACAGCTTCGTTTGCATCAGCAGTTACGATAAGAGCTTTCTTCTCAACAGCTAATCCTTTAAGAACTGCTACCATGTCTTTTGTTTTTGGTGCATTTAATACTAAATCCTCAAGAACTACGATGTTGTTCTCAACTACTTTAGTAGCTAATGCAGATTTGATAGCTAAGCGACGAACTTTTTTAGGTAGTTTGTAAGCATAGCTTCTTGGTGTAGGTCCGAATACCGTACCACCACCACGCCATTGAGGAGAACGGATAGAACCTTGACGAGCACGTCCAGTTCCTTTTTGACGCCATGGTTTGCGACCTCCACCGCGTACTTCAGAGCGAGTTTTTACTTTGTGTGTACCTTGACGTAAAGATGCACGTTGCATCGTTACAGCTTCAAAAAGTACAGCTTGGTTTGGTTCGATACCGAAAATAGTTTCAGCTAATTGGATTTCACCAACTTCAGAACCAGTTTGGTTAAATAACTTTACTTTTGGCATTGGGGTTCCTCCTTTCTTATAGAAAATTATTTGCTAGCCTTAACAGCACTACGAACAACTACAAGAGATTTCTTAGCGCCAGGAACATTGCCTTTTACTAATAGTAAATTACGTTCAACATCAACTTGAACGATTTCTAAGTTTTGAATAGTAACTTGGTCTCCGCCCATACGTCCAGCAAGTTTTTTGCCTTTGAATACACGGTTCGGAGCAACAGGGCCCATTGAACCAGGACGACGGTGGTAACGAGAACCGTGAGACATAGGTCCGCGAGATTGTCCGTGGCGTTTAATAACACCTTGGAAACCTTTACCTTTAGAAATACCTGTTACGTCTACAATTTCACCTGCAGTGAAAACTTCTACTTTTACCTCTTGACCAACTTCTTGTCCTTCAACGTCTGCATCGCGAAGTTCGCGAATGAAGCGCTTAGGAGCAGTAGTTGCTTTAGCAACGTGACCTTGTTCAGGTTTGTTAGCTAATTTTTCGCGTTTGTTATCAAAACCTAACTGAATTGCGTTGTAGCCATCAGTTTCAACAGTTTTCTTTTGAAGGATCACGTTTGGAGTCGCTTCGATAACAGTTACAGGAATTAGCTCGCCATTTTCAGCAAATACTTGAGTCATACCGATCTTTTTTCCTAAGATTCCTTTGGTCATGAGTTACACCTCCTACATTTTAACTTATATAAATTATAGTTTGATTTCGATATCTACACCAGATGGTAGGTCTAAACGCATTAAAGAGTCTACTGTTTGCGGAGTAGGGCTCACGATGTCGATTAGACGTTTGTGCGTGCGCATTTCGAATTGCTCACGAGAATCTTTGTATTTATGAACCGCACGAAGAATCGTGTAAACAGTTTTTTCAGTTGGTAATGGGATCGGACCAGAAACTGTCGCCCCAGAACGCTTAGCTGTTTCTACAATTTTCTCAGCTGACTGATCAAGAATACGGTGATCATAAGCTTTTAAACGAATACGAATTTTTTCTTTTGCCATTATTTTCCCTCCTTCGTTCGCCTATTTTAAAAATAGACATTCTCCATGGAAATTTCCACACACTCGCCATGGCAAAGCGGCCGGGTGTGTCAGCAACCTTCCACTTCATCGCAGTCAAAGACCAACATTGTTTATTATACAACGTTTCTAGTCTAGATGCAACACTTTATTTGTGCACATCATCATTTACTGTACTTTTGCTATTATACATGGTACTTTAATGAATTTCAAGTTTTCATCTGTCGTAATTACTTTAACAGTTTTTGGTCGCAAGGTTTTACGATTTATATATTATAGAAGAAACTCGTCAAAACTTAAAAAATAGGTTTTATCTATTATAAATAAAAAACCCAAGGGAAAATCCCTTGGGTTTCATATATCAGTTAAGATTACTCAACGATAGTTGCAACTACACCGTAACCTACTGTACGTCCACCTTCACGAATAGAGAACTTAGTTCCCTCTTCGATAGCGATTGGAGCGATAAGTTCGATAGTCATTTCGATGTTGTCACCAGGCATTACCATTTCAGTACCTTCTGGTAATTGGATGATACCAGTTACGTCAGTTGTACGGAAATAGAATTGCGGACGGTAGTTAGCGAAGAATGGAGTGTGACGTCCACCTTCTTCTTTAGATAATACGAAAACTTCAGCTTTGAATTTAGCGTGAGCTTTTACAGAGCCAGTTTTAGCAAGAACTTGTCCACGTTGGATTTCTTCACGAGCTACACCACGAAGTAGTGCACCGATATTGTCTCCAGCTTGTGCTTGGTCAAGAAGCTTACGGAACATTTCTACACCAGTTACAGTTGTAGATTTGTTTTCTTCAGTGAAGCCGATGATTTCTACTACGTCACCAACTTTAACGATACCACGCTCTACGCGACCTGTAGCAACTGTACCACGACCTGTGATAGAGAACACGTCCTCAACAGGCATTAAGAATGCTTTTTCAGTGTCACGTTCTGGAGTTGGGATGTAAGCGTCAACTTCGTTCATTAATTCGATGATTTTTGCTTCCCACTCAGCATCTCCTTGAAGAGCTTTAAGAGCAGAACCTTTAATTACAGGGATATCATCGCCTGGGAAGTCGTATTCAGATAATAGATCGCGAACTTCCATTTCTACTAATTCTAGTAGCTCTTCGTCGTCAACCATGTCGCATTTGTTTAAGAATACAACGATGTAAGGAACACCTACTTGACGAGAAAGAAGGATGTGCTCACGAGTTTGAGGCATTGGGCCATCAGCAGCAGATACTACTAAGATACCGCCGTCCATTTGAGCAGCACCAGTGATCATGTTTTTAACATAGTCAGCGTGACCTGGGCAGTCAACGTGTGCATAGTGACGAGTTTCAGTTTCGTACTCAACGTGCGCAGTTGAGATTGTGATACCGCGCTCTCTTTCTTCTGGAGCAGCATCGATTTGGTCGTAACCTTTCGCTTCAGCACCACCAGCTTTTGCAAGAACTGTAGTGATAGCAGCAGTTAATGTAGTTTTACCATGGTCAACGTGGCCGATTGTACCAATGTTAACATGTGGTTTAGAACGTTCGAATTTAGCTTTTCCCATTCTAAATTCCTCCTTGTTTATATAGATTATTTTATATTTAGACTAGAAAGTAAGGGACCTAAGCCCCGCTTTCTAAGCTTACATAAGTAGTTATACTTGAACAATCGATAAAAATCAATTATTCACCTTTATTTTTTTTAACAATTTCTTCTGAAATAGACTTCGGTACTTCTTCATAATGATCAAATGTCATTGAGAATGTTCCGCGTCCTTGCGTGTTAGAACGTAATGCCGTTGCATAACCGAACATTTCAGAAAGTGGAACCATAGCACGAACAACTTGCGCGTTACCACGAGCTTCCATACCTTCTACGCGTCCACGGCGAGAAGTTACGTCACCCATGATATCTCCCATGTACTCTTCAGGAATTACAACTTCAACTTTCATCATTGGTTCAAGAATTACTGGGTTACATTTAGAAACCGCAGCTTTAAGAGCCATAGATGCAGCGATTTTGAACGCCATCTCAGAGGAGTCAACATCATGGTAAGATCCGTCAACTAATGCAGCTTTAATGTCTACTAGAGGATAACCAGCTAGTACACCATTTTTAAGTGCATCTTCAAGACCTGCTCCTACAGCTGGGATGTATTCACGTGGAACTACACCACCAACGATCTTGTTTTGGAACTCGAATCCTTTACCTTCTTCGTTAGGTTCAAACTCAATCCAAACGTGACCGAATTGTCCACGACCACCAGATTGACGAGCGAACTTACCTTCAACTTTCGCAGCAGCGCGGAAAGTCTCACGGTATGCTACCTGAGGAGCACCAACGTTTGCTTCCACTTTGAATTCACGGCGCATACGGTCAACGATGATATCAAGGTGAAGTTCACCCATACCAGCGATGATTGTTTGGCCAGTTTCTTGGTCAGTGTGAGCACGGAATGTTGGATCTTCTTCAGAAAGCTTAGATAATGCTGTACCCATTTTATCTTGGTCAGCTTTAGATTTTGGTTCGATAGCTACAGAGATAACTGGCTCTGGGAATTCCATAGACTCAAGGATAACAAGGCTCTTCTCGTCACAAAGAGTATCACCAGTTGTAGTATCTTTTAAACCAACAGCAGCAGCGATGTCACCAGCGTAAACTGTTGAAATCTCTTCACGGCTGTTTGCGTGCATTTGTAGGATACGACCTACACGCTCACGCTTACCTTTAGTTGAGTTTTTCACGTATGATCCAGAGTTTAACACACCAGAGTACACACGGAAGAATGTTAACTTACCAACATAAGGGTCAGTCATGATTTTGAATGCTAATGCTGCGAAAGGCTCTTCATCGCTAGAATGACGTTCTACTTCTTCATCTGTGTCCGGAAGAGTACCTTTAATAGCTGGTACGTCTAATGGAGATGGTAGGTAGTCGATAACTGCATCTAACAGAATTTGAACACCTTTATTTTTGAATGCAGAACCACAGATTACTGGGAAGAATTCTACAGAAGTTGTAGCCTTACGGATACCAGCTTTAAGCTCTTCTACAGTGATTTCTTCACCTTCTAGGTACTTCATCATCATTTCTTCATCAAGCTCTGCTACCGCTTCGATAAGTTTTCCGCGGTATTCATCAGCTAATTCTTTATGTTCTGCAGGAATTTCAATACGTTGAATATCTGTTCCTAAGTCGTTTGCATACATGTATGCACACTCTTCTACTAGGTCGATAATTCCTGTAAACTGATCCTCAGCACCGATTGGTAACTGAATTGGATGTGCGTTTGCTTGTAAACGGTCATGAATTGTTCCTACAGAGTATAAGAAGTCTGCACCGATCTTGTCCATTTTGTTAACGAACACGATACGTGGTACACCGTAAGTAGTAGCTTGGCGCCAAACAGTTTCTGTTTGTGGTTCTACACCAGATTGCGCGTCAAGTACTGCTACCGCACCATCAAGTACGCGTAAAGAACGTTCTACTTCTACAGTGAAATCTACGTGTCCTGGAGTGTCAATGATGTTTACACGATGACCTTTCCATTGAGCTGTAGTTGCCGCAGAAGTAATTGTGATACCACGCTCTTGCTCTTGCTCCATCCAGTCCATCTGAGATGCACCTTCGTGAGTTTCACCGATTTTGTGAATGCGGCCTGTGTAGTACAGGATACGCTCAGTTGCTGTTGTTTTACCAGCATCGATGTGAGCCATGATACCAATATTACGAGTGTTTTCTAAGGAGAACTCTCTTGTCATTTGGTGTCTTTCTCCTTCCTAATATGGATTGGATTTTTTTATTTTAAGTAGCAAAAAAGCCACTTTATTTTGTTACATATGTCAGTATGTCTAGTACCCTCATTATGTAAAACGAGCGCCCATTGAAAGGGAGAGGAATTCTCCCTCTCCACACTTCCATAAGCGACAAATAAAGCGGTTTATGCTTATAGTTATTTTTCGTTGAATCCTACCAACGGTAATGAGCAAATGCTTTGTTAGCTTCTGCCATTTTGTGAGTGTCTTCACGTTTCTTAACAGATGCACCAGCGTTGTTAGCTGCATCTAAGATTTCGTAAGCTAAACGCTCTTCCATAGTTTTTTCACCACGAAGACGAGCGTAGTTTACTAACCAGCGAAGACCTAAAGTTGTACGGCGTTCTGGACGAACCTCAACTGGAACTTGGTAGTTAGCACCACCAACACGACGAGCGCGTACTTCAAGAACAGGCATGATGTTCTTAAGAGCTTGCTCGAATACTTCCATTGGTTCGTTACCAGTACGTTCGCGAACGATATCGAACGCATTATAAAGAATTGTTTGAGATTTACCTTTTTTACCGTCAACCATCATTTTGTTGATTAGGCGTGTTACAAGTTTAGAATTGTACATTGGATCTGGTAACACGTCACGTTTCGCAACAGGTCCTTTACGAGGCATATTGAGTTCCTCCTTTCAGTTCAGTTTTATTATTTCTTAGCAGGTTTTGGTCTCTTAGTACCATATTTAGAACGTCCTTGCATACGTTTGTCAACACCAGCTGTGTCAAGCGCACCACGAACGATGTGGTAACGTACCCCTGGTAAGTCTTTTACACGACCACCGCGAATTAATACTACGCTGTGTTCTTGTAGGTTATGACCGATACCTGGGATGTAAGCAGTAACCTCGATACCATTTGTTAAACGTACACGAGCGTATTTACGTAACGCTGAGTTCGGTTTCTTCG
Organism: Bacillus sp. NPDC077411; assembly: GCF_044543425.1. NCBI lineage: Bacteria > Bacillati > Bacillota > Bacilli > Caryophanales > Bacillaceae > Bacillus > Bacillus sp. NPDC077411. The sequence goes on from NZ_JBITWA010000026.1 coordinate 29,095, forward strand.
GAGTCATTGTACCAACACGAGTACATACACCACGTTTTTGAGGTGCAGAGATATCAGTTGCTTTTTTCTTTAAAGAGTTGAAACCTTTGTTTAACGCAGGTGATTTAGATTTCCATACTTTATCAGTACGTCCATTTCTCACTAATTGGTTAATAGTAGGCATTAATTTATCCTCCCTTCGCACGTTTGTATGACCACATATCCAGGTGGTTCATTATTAGTTGAAAACAAAGTTTTTGCAAGGGAGAGCAAATGCTCTCTCCTCACAAAAACAGTTTTAACTTGTTATTCCTATCACTGAAGCTCCTACTTGATCTCACTCATTTTCATGTTAAGATCCAGTTTTGAAAAAGTATGTTATGTTGCATTGCTAAAAGCTACGACAACGTTCTAACTATACCGTGTTGAATTACATTCAACGTTTATTAAGGAGCAACCTTGCTTATATTAACATTTTGCATCGCATAATGTCAACTAGGATTATTTTTTTTATGCAAAATTTACGACGGAAAATTTTAGTTTTCTACGTAAACCTCGTCATTTTCTACATTTATTTCTTCTTGTGCTGTTTTCACAAGATCGACTTTACGGTAACGATTCATACCTGTACCAGCTGGAACAAGCTTACCGATAATAACATTTTCTTTCAGACCAAGAAGTTCGTCACGCTTACCTTTAATTGCCGCATCAGTTAACACACGAGTTGTTTCCTGGAATGATGCTGCAGATAAGAACGAATCTGTTTCAAGTGAAGCCTTCGTAATACCAAGAAGGATTGGACGCGCCGTTGCTGGTTGCTTGCCTTGAAGCAACACTTTCGCATTTGCATCTGTAAATTGATGGATATCAAGTAATGTTCCTGGTAATACGTCTGTTTCACCAGCATCGATTACACGAACTTTACGAAGCATTTGGCGAACCATTACTTCAACGTGCTTATCACCAATTTCTACCCCTTGCATACGGTATACTTTTTGTACCTCACGAAGCAAGTATTCTTGAACTGCCGTAATATCTGTTACTTTCAGTAATTCTTTCGGATCGATAGAACCTTCAGTAAGTTCTTTACCGTGTTCGATGCGGTGTCCTGGAGCTACTTTTAAACGAGCGCCATAAGGAATTGCATACGTACGAGCTTCTACATCACCTTGTACAACAACTTCTTGGCGATCTTTCACATCGTTAATCGCTGCAACAACACCATCAATCTCACTGATAACCGCTTGCCCTTTCGGATTACGCGCTTCGAAAATCTCTTGAATACGCGGTAAACCTTGTGTGATATCGTCTCCAGCAACCCCACCTGTATGGAATGTACGCATCGTTAACTGTGTACCTGGCTCACCGATAGATTGAGCTGCGATAATACCTACCGCTTCTCCTACTTCTACGTCTGTACCAGTAGCTAAGTTACGACCATAACACTTCTTACATACGCCGTGGCGTGTGTTACATGTAAATGCAGAGCGGATGTACAATTGTTCAACGCCTGATTTTTCGATGATATGAGCGATATCTTCTGTAATTAATTCATTTTCACGAACTAACACTTCGCCTGTTTCTGGATGTTTCAGAGTTTTTCTTGCGAAACGTCCTACAAGACGATCGTATAAGGATTCGATAATTTCGTTTCCTTCTTTAATTGCGCCAATTAATAAACCACGATCTGTTCCACAGTCATCTTCACGAACGATAACATCTTGTGCAACGTCAACAAGACGACGTGTTAAGTAACCAGAATCGGCAGTTTTAAGTGCTGTATCGGCAAGACCTTTACGCGCACCATGCGTAGAGATGAAGTACTCAAGTACCGTTAAACCTTCACGGAAACTTGATTTGATTGGAAGTTCGATGATACGTCCAGATGGGTTGGCCATCAAACCACGCATACCAGCAAGCTGAGTAAAGTTCGATGCGTTACCACGGGCACCAGAATCACTCATCATGAAGATCGGGTTGCGCTTATCTAGAGTTTTCATCAGTTTTCCTTGGATAACGTCTTTTGCATTACTCCAAATAGAGATAACGCGATCATAACGTTCTTCTTCCGTGATTAAACCACGACGGAATTGTTTAATTACTGTATCTACTTTTGCTTGCGCTTCACGCAAGATTTCTTCTTTTTCACCTAATACAAGGATATCCGCTACCCCAACTGTAATACCAGCTTTTGTAGAATATTTAAATCCTAGGTTTTTCATACGATCAAGCATGCGAGACGTTTCTGTAATCTTGAAACGTTTAAATACTTCCGCAATGATATTACCAAGAATTTTCTTGCTAAATGGCGCCACTTCTTCGCGACTAGCAATAATTTCTCTTACGTTAGAACCTTTTTCAACAAAGTATTCCACTGGAGTTTCTTTCTCCAAGTTTGTTTTTGTTGGTTCATTAATGTAAGGGAATGATTTCGGTAAGATTTCATTGAATATTAACTTACCAACTGTTGTTAACAACAGCTTGCTGTTTTGCTCTTCTGTAAACGTTTCGTTATTTACAGAGCTTGCTGCAACAGCAACACGAGTATGCAAGTGTACATATCCGTTTTGGTATGCAAGTAATGCTTCGTTCGTATCTTTGAAAATCATACCTTCACCAATTGCACCCGCGCGCTCAAGCGTTAAGTAGTAGTTACCTAATACCATATCCTGAGACGGTGTAACAACTGGTTTTCCATCTTTCGGGTTCAAAATGTTTTGTGCAGCTAACATAAGAAGACGAGCTTCTGCCTGTGCTTCTGATGATAACGGAACGTGAACCGCCATTTGGTCACCGTCAAAGTCCGCGTTGTATGCAGTACATACAAGTGGATGCAGACGAATTGCACGACCTTCTACCAATGTAGGTTCAAACGCTTGAATACCAAGACGGTGAAGCGTTGGAGCACGGTTTAAAAGTACAGGGTGTTCTTTAATTACAGACTCTAAAACATCCCAAACTTCAGGTTGTACTCGTTCAATTTTACGTTTAGCACTCTTAATGTTGTGCGCTAAACCTTTTCCTACTAACTCTTTCATAACGAAAGGTTTGAACAGTTCCAGCGCCATTTCTTTTGGCAGACCGCATTGGTACATTTTCAGGTTCGGTCCTACAACGATAACGGAACGACCAGAGTAGTCAACACGTTTACCTAATAAGTTTTGACGGAAGCGTCCTTGCTTACCTTTTAACATATGGGAAAGAGATTTTAACGGACGGTTACCAGGCCCAGTAACTGGACGACCACGACGACCGTTATCAATTAAAGCATCTACTGCTTCTTGTAACATACGCTTTTCGTTTTGGACAATAATGCTTGGTGCACCTAAGTCTAATAAACGTTTTAAACGATTGTTACGGTTAATTACACGACGATATAGGTCGTTTAAGTCAGAAGTTGCAAAACGTCCACCATCTAACTGTACCATCGGGCGAAGTTCTGGTGGGATAACTGGAAGAACATCTAGAATCATCCAAGATGGTTCGTTTCCAGAGTTACGGAATGCTTCTAATACTTCTAGACGTTTAATAGCGCGCGTACGACGTTGTCCTTGCGCTGTTTTTAACTCTTCTTTTAAGAAGTCTACTTCTTTATCTAGATCGATATCTTGTAATAACTTCTTAATTGCTTCTGCGCCCATGGAAGCTTGGAAAGAGTTTCCGTATCTATCGCGATACGCACGGTATTCTTTCTCCGAAAGAAGTTGCTTCTTATCAAGTGGTGTATCTCCACTTTCTGTTACTACATAAGAAGCGAAATAAATTACTTCTTCAAGCGCGCGAGGGGACATGTCTAAGACAAGTCCCATGCGGCTTGGGATACCTTTGAAATACCAAATATGAGATACAGGAGCAGCTAATTCAATATGACCCATACGTTCACGACGAACTTTCGCACGCGTTACTTCAACGCCGCATCGATCACAAACTACACCTTTATAACGGACACGTTTATATTTACCACAATGACATTCCCAGTCTTTTGTTGGACCGAAAATACGCTCACAGAACAAACCGTCTTTCTCTGGTTTCAATGTACGATAGTTAATCGTTTCGGGTTTTTTTACTTCCCCATATGACCAAGAGCGAATTTTGTCTGGTGATGCAAGTCCAATCTTCATATATTCAAAGTTGTTTACATCTATCAAGGGGCCTACCTCCCTTTTAATCTACAGGTTATCCCAATTATTCCTTCGTTGCCTCAACTTCGACATTTAATTTATCTGCAGATTGATGATCATCGTCATCAGTATCACGCATTTCAATTTCAGTATCGTCGCTAGACATCATCTTAACATCCATACCTAAACTTTGTAATTCCTTAATCAATACTTTGAATGATTCAGGAACACCTGGTTCTGGAACGTTTTCGCCTTTTACAATCGATTCGTACGTTTTCACACGCCCAACAACATCATCCGACTTAACTGTTAAGATTTCTTGAAGAGTATATGCAGCACCGTAAGCTTCAAGTGCCCAAACCTCCATCTCACCGAAACGCTGTCCACCGAACTGCGCTTTACCTCCAAGAGGTTGCTGCGTTACAAGTGAGTATGGTCCAGTAGAACGAGCATGAAGTTTATCGTCAACCATGTGTGCAAGTTTAATCATGTACATGACACCAACAGATACACGGTTGTCGAACGGTTCACCAGTACGGCCATCGTATAAAATTGTCTTCGCATCACGCGCCATACCAGCTTCTTCAATTGTTCCCCATACATCTTCCTCACGAGCACCATCGAATACTGGTGTTGCAACGTGGATACCAAGATATCTTGCTGCCATACCTAGATGAAGCTCTAACACCTGACCGATATTCATACGAGATGGTACCCCTAATGGGTTTAACATGATATCGATTGGTGTACCATCTGGTAAGTAAGGCATATCTTCTTCCGGTAAAATACGGGAGATAACACCTTTGTTACCGTGACGGCCGGCCATCTTGTCACCTTCAGAAATTTTACGTTTTTGAACGATATATGCACGTACAAGTTGATTTACACCTGGTGGCAATTCATCGCCATCTTCACGGTTAAATACTTTTACGTCTAAGATAATACCGCCACCACCGTGTGGTACACGTAGTGATGTATCACGTACTTCACGAGCTTTCTCACCAAAGATTGCATGTAATAGGCGTTCTTCTGCTGTTAACTCCGTTACACCTTTTGGCGTTACTTTACCAACAAGCAAGTCTCCGTCTTTTACTTCTGCACCGATGCGGATGATACCGCGCTCATCAAGGTTGCGAAGCGCATCTTCCCCTACGTTTGGAATGTCTCGTGTAATTTCTTCTGGTCCTAGCTTCGTATCACGAGCTTCAGACTCATATTCTTCAATATGAATTGAAGTGTACACATCATCTTTTACAAGGCGCTCACTCATAATGATCGCATCCTCGTAGTTATAACCATCCCATGTCATAAAGCCAACAAGCACGTTACGACCAAGTGCAAGTTCACCTTTTTCCATAGAAGGACCGTCTGCAAGAATCTCCCCTTTTACAACTTCATCGCCAACACTTACGATTGGACGTTGGTTGTAACAAGTTCCTTGGTTAGAACGGATGAATTTCAACATTTTGTAGCGATCTAAGTCACCTTTTACTTGCTGACCGTCTACTTCGATATAACGGCGTACCCAAACTTCGCGAGCTTCTACACGTTCAACAATACCAGGGTGTTTACAAATTACTGCAGCACCTGAATCTTTCGCCGATACGTACTCCATACCAGTACCTACAATTGGAGATTCTGGGTTCATAAGTGGAACCGCTTGACGTTGCATGTTCGCACCCATTAGCGCACGGTTCGAGTCATCGTTTTCTAAGAACGGAATACAAGCTGTCGCAGCAGACACAACCTGTTTTGGAGAGATATCCATATAGTCGATACGTTCACGTTTTACTACAACGTTCTCATCTCGGAAACGAGCTACAACGTCTTCGTCAAGGAAATCTCCATCTTCAGATAAACGTGCGTTTGCTTGGGCAACAACATAATTATCTTGTTCATCAGCTGTTAAATAATCTACACGTGTTGTTACACGGCCAGTTTCTGGATCCACGCGGCGATATGGTGTTTCAATGAAACCAAACTCATTTACTTTCGCAAATGAAGATAAAGAGTTAATCAAACCGATGTTTGGTCCCTCTGGCGTTTCAATTGGACACATACGACCATAGTGAGAGTAGTGAACGTCACGCACTTCAAAGCCTGCGCGCTCACGCGTTAAACCACCAGGTCCTAATGCAGATAGTCTTCGTTTATGTGTTAACTCTGCTAATGGGTTTGTTTGATCCATAAACTGAGATAACTGAGAGCTACCGAAGAACTCTTTAATAGATGCAATAACCGGACGAATGTTAATTAACGCTTGCGGTGTAATTGCATTTGTATCTTGAATTGACATTCTCTCACGAACAACACGTTCCATACGAGAAAGACCGATACGGAATTGGTTTTGTAACAATTCCCCTACAGAACGTAGGCGACGGTTTCCTAAATGGTCAATATCGTCTGTGTCTCCTACTTTATATAGAAGATTAAAGAAATAGCTAATAGATGCAATAATATCGCCTGGTGTAATATGTTTTACATCGCGATCGATATTCGCATTACCAATAATATTGATAGAACGCTCTCCATCTGCATCTGGAGCATAAATCTTAATAGATTGTAATTCAACATTACCTTCTACCACTCCGCCCATCGGTTTCACTGTTTTAAAACCAATGTTCTTTTCTAAATAAGGTAAAATACGATCTAATGTACGACGATCTAGGATTGTTCCTTCTGTTGCTAAAATTTCACCTGTTTCAGGATCCACTAAAGTTTCAGCCAAACGTTGGTTAAACAATCTGTTTTTAATGTGTAATTTCTTATTAATTTTGTAGCGACCTACATTTGCTAGATCATAACGTTTTGGATCAAAGAAGCGAGAAACAAGCAAACTCTTTGCATTTTCTACTGTTGGTGGCTCACCTGGACGTAGACGCTCATAAATTTCGAGCAGCGCTTTTTCTGTGCTATCCGTGTTATCTTTTTCTAGCGTATTGCTTAAGTATTCGTTATCACCTATCAATTCGGTGATTTCTTGATCAGAGCCAAACCCTAATGCGCGTAACAAAACAGTTACAGGTAATTTACGCGTACGATCGATACGCACATAAACAACATCCTTAGCATCTGTTTCATACTCCAACCAAGCTCCGCGGTTTGGAATTACAGTAGCAGTAAATCCGCGTTTTCCGTTTTTGTCCACTTTTCCGCTGTAGTATACACTTGGTGAACGAACTAACTGAGAAACAATAACGCGTTCTGCACCGTTAATTACAAATGTTCCTGTCTCTGTCATGAGCGGGAAATCCCCCATGAACACATCTTGCTCTTTTACTTCACCAGTTTCTTTATTGATTAGACGCACTTTTACACGAAGTGGTGCTGCATACGTCACATCACGCTCTTTACACTCTTCTACAGAATATTTCGTTTCACCTAGACTGTAGTCGATAAACTCAAGCGATAGATTTCCCGTAAAGTCTTCAATCGGAGAAATGTCTTGGAACATTTCTCGCAAACCCTCATCAAGAAACCACTGATAAGAAGAGGTTTGAATTTCGATAAGATTTGGTAATTCTAATACCTCACTAATACGGGCATAACTTCTTCGTTGGCGGTGTCGTCCGTATTGAACTAGTTGACCTGTCAACTGCTTCACCCCTCAAATCAAGAGTATTATAAATGCACAAAAATGTGCAAAATCACAACTAAATACGACTAACGCAAATTACGTAGCCTTTTTCCTCTAAAAAGATAGATACGTTGAGTGTTTCTAACTGCTCAAAAAAGAAAAATGGCTTCTATAAGAAAACCATCATTCTGTTTCATAATCTGCTGATTTTACTATCTTTTCCAAGAGAAGCAAAAATATACATTGTTCTCAACGCAGAAAATCATATATTGGCATTTTATAATGTTAACACAACCCAAAATAACCGTCAACGTTTTTTTGATTTTATGATATAATAGCCTTTTTTCTTTTCTACGACTTCCACAACATCGAACACTTCTTCTAATTTTTTCATCGCAGATGGCGCACCTTGCTTTTTCTGAATTACAATCCAAAGCTCGCCGCCCGACACAAGATGATTCACCGCTTCTTCTAAAATTTCATGCACAACTTGTTTTCCAGCACGAATTGGCGGATTTGATAAAATAGCAGCATATTCTCCACTCACATTTTCATATACACTACTTTGATAGATTTGGACATTTCCAATTCGGTTATTAGCAGCGTTTTCTTTTGCAAGCCCAAGCGCCCTTTCGTTTACATCCACCATATGAACTACGCGCCCTTGAAACTCTTTCGCTAAAGATAAACCAATTGGACCATACCCACACCCGACATCCAACACATCACCTTGAACATCTGACATTTGAAACGTTTCAATTAAAAGACGAGAACCAAAATCCACTTCATTTTTTGAAAATACTCCGTGGTCAGATAAGAAAACAAATTGAGATCCTCTAAGCGTATATTCCCAACGTTTACGATCACTTTTGCTAGAAGGATCATTAGAAAAATAATGGTCTGCCATATGGCCACCTCTTTTCTTTACAGTTAAAAAAAAAGCTCGCATGAGAGCGAGCTTTTTTTAAGCTTCAAAAGTTAATTACTTAACTTCTACAGCAGCGCCAACTTCTTCAAGTTTAGCTTTGATTTCTTCAGCTTCTTCTTTAGAAACGCCTTCTTTAACTGCTTTTGGAGTGTTGTCAGCTACTTCTTTAGCTTCTTTTAATCCAAGACCAGTGATTTCACGAACAACTTTGATAACTTTGATTTTTTGAGCGCCTGCATCAGCAAGTACTACATCAAATTCAGTTTTCTCAGCAGCAGCTTCACCAGCAGCGCCACCCATAACAGCTACAGGAGCAGCAGCAGTTACGCCGAATTCTTCCTCGATAGCTTTTACTAAGTCGTTAAGTTCTAATACAGTCATATTTTTAACTGCTTCAATGATTTGTTCTTTAGTCATTGTAAATATCCTCCCTTATTAAATAAGTTCATATTGTTTGATCGATAACACGTAATTATCTTTTAAAAAATTAAGCGCCTTGCTCTTCTTTTTGATCAGCAACAGCTTTTGCAGCAAGTGCAAGGTTGCGGATTGGAGCTTGAAGAACGCTAAGAAGCATAGAAAGTAAGCCTTCACGTGATGGAAGAGTAGCGATAGCTTTAACCTCATCAACAGTTACAAGTTTACCTTCGATTACACCAGCTTTAATTTCTAAAGCTTCGTGATTTTTCGCAAAGTCGTTTAATACTTTCGCAGGAGCAACTACATCTTCGTTACTGAACGCGATAGCGTTTGGTCCTGTTAGGAATTCATTTAACTCAGTTAGTTCAGCAACTTCTGCAGCACGACGAGTTAAAGAGTTTTTGTAAACTTTGAACTCAACGCCAGCTTCACGTAATGTTTTACGTAATTCTGTTACTTCAGAAACTGTTAAACCACGGTAGTCAACAACGATTGTTGATTTACTTTCGCTAAGTTTACCAGCGATTTCAGTTACAACATGTTGTTTTGCTTCGATTGCTTTAGTCATGTTATTACACCTCCTGTAGATTATATAGAAGATGTACCGAAAGTGCACTAAAAAGCCTCCGTGCCCAGTTATAGACATGGAGGCATATAGTCACAGAAAATTTCCGTTCCGTATATTTACACCTCGGTAGGATATTAAGCCAAGATGGCACCTACTGTCTACGGTACACTATTAAAATTCACAACATAGATGATTATATTAAAACTTCATCATGAAGTCAACTTCCAATTTTTACGCAATAGTTGAAACGTCAACGCGTACGCCAGGTCCCATTGTAGAAGCAACTGTTACGTTCTTCATGTAAGTACCTTTTGCAGCAGCTGGCTTAGCTTTTAGAAGCGCGTCAGCAACTGTTTCTAAGTTTTCAACTAATTTCGCATCTTCGAAAGATACTTTACCGATTGGCACATGGATGTTACCAGCTTTATCAACGCGGTATTCTACTTTACCAGCTTTGATTTCGTTAACTGCTTTTGTTACGTCGAAAGTAACTGTTCCAGTTTTAGGGTTTGGCATTAAACCTTTAGGTCCTAATACACGACCAAGTTTACCAACTTCACCCATCATGTCAGGAGTTGCTACTACTACATCAAAATCGAACCAACCTTGTTGGATTTTGTTGATGTAATCTGCATCACCTACGAAGTCAGCTCCAGCTGCTTCAGCTTCTTTTAATTTTTCGCCTTTAGCGAATACTAATACACGTTGTACTTTACCAGTACCGTGTGGAAGAACAACTGCACCACGAATTTGTTGGTCAGCTTTCTTAGGATCAACGCCTAAACGGAATGCAGCTTCTACACTTGCATCAAATTTAGCTGTGTTTGTTTTCTTTACTAATTCTACTGCCTCTGTTGCAGAGTAAGCAGTCGCACGATCAACAAGCTTCGCAGCTTCTACGTACTTTTTACCTCTTTTAGCCATTTTATTTCCTCCTCAATGTGGTTTTAGCGGAATAACCTCCCACGTTTACGCCTTATTTTCGATACAACCGAGGATGTGCGCCCACCCTTTTATTTAAAAAACGACATTCATTTACGATAATAAAGGTTGCGAATTGGAACTCCAGACCCGCAACCTCTTTTACAAAATAACAAATCGAATTAGTCTTCGATAACAATGCCCATACTGCGTGCAGTACCTTCAACCATACGCATTGCAGCTTCTACGCTAGCAGCGTTTAGGTCAGGCATTTTAGTTTCAGCGATTTCGCGAACTTTATCACGCTTAACAGTTGCCACTTTATTACGGTTTGGTTCACCAGAACCAGACTCGATACCAGCTACTTTCTTAAGAAGAACAGCAGCAGGAGGAGTTTTAGTAATGAAAGTGAATGAACGGTCTTCAAATACTGTAATTTCAACAGGAATGATTAGACCAGCTTGATCTGCTGTACGAGCGTTGAACTCTTTACAGAAGCCCATGATGTTAACACCCGCTTGTCCTAATGCTGGACCAACTGGTGGAGCTGGGTTAGCTTTACCTGCAGGAATTTGAAGTTTTACCATTTTAATTACCTTTTTAGCCACGAGACACACCTCCTTAAGTCCGTGATGTGGTCAATGGGCAATTATTTTTTGCCCTCCCACTTCATATTTTATCTTTAGCGATAAAATTTTTCAAAAAACGTCTCCGTTTCCGAAGACGTACTGACTTTAAAGATATTATCACTTTTTACAATTCATTTCAAGTTTGATTTTATAATTTTTCAATTTGGTGGAAGTCTAGCTCAACTGAAGTTTCGCGACCAAACATATCAACAAGTACTGTAACTCTTTGTTTTTCTAAGTCAATTTCATTAATAGCACCTGTATAGTTTGCAAATGGGCCCTCATTCACACGTACAGTCTCATGAAGTTCAAAATCAAAGTCAACTACTTCATTTTCCATCCCCATGTGTTTTAAAATCACAACTACTTCTTCTTCTAATAACGGAGATGGTTTTGAACCAGATCCAGAAGAACCAACAAACCCTGTTACCCCCGGTGTATTGCGGACAACATACCAAGAATCATCTGTCATGATAAGTTCTACTAATACGTAACCTGGAAATACTTTTCTCTTAGTTACTTTCTCTTTTCCGTTTTTCATTTCTACTTCTGTTTCCTCTGGAACAATAACACGGAAAATCTTATCTTGCATACCCATTGATTCTACACGTTTCTCTAGGTTCGTTTTTACTTTATTTTCATATCCAGAATAAGTATGGACAACATACCAACGTTTTTCCATTGATTTAGGACGACCGTCCTTCCCTCCCTGACGTACATTTTTTCGCGCAAATGAAAAAACCCGTTCACCGGGCTTTTACACAGTTCGTATAAATAACATTAACATTATATCATGTATAAGTGCTTCTTATTCAAGAATTAAACGAATTAAAGAAGAAATCCCCATATCCACCACTGCAAAGAAAACTGCACAGAATACAACGGTTGCAATTACAGTAAGTGTCGAACGGAATAATTCATCTTTTTTCGGCCAACTTACTTTTTTCATTTCACGGCTTACATCGCCAAAAAAGTTCGTCAAACGCATTTCCGGAACCTCCAGTGCATAATTACGATTATTTATTTTGTTTCCTTATGAATCATATGCGCATTGCATGTTTTACAAAATTTCTTTATCTCAAGACGCTCTACTGAGCTTATATCTTTCATTGTGGAATAGTTTCGATTATTACACTTTTCACATGCGAGTACAACTTTTTTTCTCATCTGTTACACCAGCCTTGTAACATTATTTCATTAAAAATGTATCATACAATAAAATACAATGTCAATGACACTTCCCACCTACTCCAAAAAGAAAAGGAGAGGAAAAACCTCTCTTTTCTATTAATCTACTATTTTAATATAATTTAAAGAAGCATCTATATAAACCCATTTTTGTTTCTCAACACATAAGCCGTTGCTTTATAAAATAAAAATGACCCGCTGGCTTTCGCCCTTTATTTTAATCTGTGTATTTTTGGCAAAAGGATCTGACCGCTTCTATGTATAGCCAAATACCTTCTCCCCTCTAGAAAGGATTCGATTTTTCAATTGGCATTTATATATTTCGCTTAATGGAGGACGCATTAACAGTTGCCGCTTCTCTCATTTCCATATAACGTTCTAGTTTTCTTTTCACTCGTTGCAGAGCATTATCAATGGATTTCACATGACGATTCAATTGCTCTGAAATCTCTTGATACGATCTTCCATCTAAGTACAAAGACAGTACTTTTCTTTCTAAATCGCTTAATAATTCAGATATTTTTGATTCTATATCAACATACTCTTCTTGGCTAATAATCATCTCTTCAGGATCCGTCATCTTCGCCTCAGATATAACATCTAACAGAGTTCGATCAGATTCTTCATCATAAATTGGCTTGTCTAAAGACACGTACGAATTTAAAGGAATATGTTTCTGCCTTGTCGCAGTTTTAATAGCGGTGATAATTTGGCGTGTAATACATAATTCCGCAAAAGCTTTAAAAGAAGATAGCTTGTCCTCTTTATAATCACGAATCGCCTTAAATAATCCAATCATACCTTCTTGAATAATATCTTCACGATCAGCACCAACTAAAAAATAAGATCTTGATTTTGCACGAACAAAGTTTTTGTACTTATGAATCAAATACTCTAGCGCATCTACATTACCTTTCCTTACTAATTCAACTATCTCTTCATCCTCTAAACCACTAAATATAACACTGTTGTCGCTTGCGAAGTCTACTTCCAATCTGATCCCTCCGACCGCTAGTTATTTAGCAATATTATACAGTAAGAAATTGGAGAGCGTCAACATTTCAACGCCCTCCTCGTCTTAATTTTTCTAATTTTTCTGTAACTTCTTCACTAAATATCGTTCGCATAGCCGGTTGCGTTTCTTTTGTTTTCTTCGTTTCATGACGTACGGTTCGTTCCATCGCCTGAACTTCTATCTCTAACTCACGCGCTGATTTACGCAGAGCACCTTGTCCAAAAATAGCCCACTGCTCTGTGTAATCAGACGTCGCAACATAAATACGCGTATTAATATTACGTAGTTCAATTGCGAGTTGCTCAATTTTCTCATCGGCCGTTTGGTTCTTTCTTGTAAAAATCACGTCAACACGCGCTTGTTTCATCTTCTTTTCAATTCCATAAACAGAATACGCATCAAACACAATCATAACTTTCGTGCCTGTATATCCTTGATAATCTGCCATTTTATCAATAAGTAAGTCGCGTGAAGCCTGCAAGTCTACATCCCTTAGCTTTCTCAAATCTGCCCAAGCCCCAATAATGTTGTAGCCATCAACGATTAAAATATCATTCATTCTTACTTACCGATTGGATGACGTTTCCGATACACTTCATACATTAACAAGCTAGCAGCAACTGAGGCATTCAAGGATGTAACTTTACCAGCCATCGGCAAATGGATGAGGAAATCGCATTTCTCGCCAATAAGGCGACTCATACCTTTCCCCTCACTACCAATCACTAAGCCAATTGGCATATTTCCATCTAAATTACGATAGTCATCTTTTCCTTTTGCATCTGTACCTGCAATCCAAAGTCCACGCTCTTTTAACTCATCAATCGTTCTCGATAAATTTGTCACACGAGCTACCGGAACATACTCAATCGCTCCCGTCGAAGCCTTTGCAACTGCCGCTGTTAAACCAACCGCTCTGCGCTTCGGAATAATAATACCGTGAGCTCCTACCGCATCTGCCGTACGCATAATAGAACCTAAGTTGTGTGGATCTTCAATCTCATCAAGAATTAAAAAGAAAGGATCTTCATTCCGCTTCGCTGCTACTGCAAATAAACCCTCTAAGTCTGCATATTCATATGCTGCCACTTGTGCAATTACACCTTGATGATTCCCCTCTACAAGTTGATCTAATTTTTTCTTTGGCGCATTCTGTACTAAAATTTTATTTTCTTTCGCTAATGCAAGTACAATTTGCACTTGTCCTTTCGCAGCACCTTCTGCAATCCAAATCTTATTAATATCACGACCTGATCTCAGCGCTTCAATTACAGGGTTACGACCAATAATATATTCACTATTCACGCTTACGCGCCTCCTTCCTTATTCTCTAATACACGAATCGCTTCACATACAATCTCTTCTATTCGCGTTTGATGATTTAATAAATAATGATATCCAATCAACGCTTCAAAAGCAGTACTATATCGATACGTTTGTACATCTGTATTTTTCGGAACAGAACCTGATTTTGCATTACGTCCTCTTCTTAATACAGCTTCCTCTTCTTCATTAAGAAATGCTGTCTCCAATAAATGATGAACCACTTTTGCTTGTGCTTTTGCAGAAACAAAGCTTGTCCCCAAACGATGTAGTTGATTTGGACGAACTGTCCCTTTTTGAAGCAAGTGATAGCGGATATACTGTTCATATACCGCATCACCCATATACGCTAACGCTAAGCTATTTAATTGCTTTGCATCAATCATGTTTAGCCTCTTTTCCATCTCGTACCTTGTGGTGTATCTTCCAAAATAATGTTACGCTCTTTTAACTCATCGCGAATCTGATCAGATAATGCAAAATCACGATTTTTACGGGCCTCAATACGTTTTTGGATTAATGCTTCAATTTCCTCATCAAGTAATTCTTCTTTCGTTAATTCTAATCCTAAGATTCCAAATAGCGTTTCAAATTGCTTCACATACGCTTCAATTACCGCTTTTGATGTATGTTGTTCTAATAAATATTGATTTGCATGATTTGCTAAGTTGTATAACTCCGTTACGGCGTTTGCTGTATTAAAATCATCATCCATTGCCTCTTCAAATGCAGCCTGGAATTTCTCCATCTCAGCTAACCACTTCTCATTGTGATCCGTTAAATCTGTACTACTTTCCATGCGATGCTTTAAGTTACCATAAGCCGTTTTAATACGATCTAATCCGTTACTTGTATGCTGCAATAATTCCTCACTAAAATTAATTGGGTGACGATAATGCACAGATAACATAAAGAAACGAATTAATTGCGGATCGTACTGCTTAATAATATCGTGAACAAGAACAAAGTTACCCAACGATTTAGACATCTTTTCATTATTAATATTAATATATCCATTGTGCATCCAGTAACGTGCAAATGTTTTTCCAGTCAATGCTTCTGATTGAGCAATTTCATTTTCATGATGCGGGAATGTTAAATCTTGCCCACCAGCATGAATATCGATTGTATCACCTAAATACTTACGTGCCATGGCTGAGCACTCAATATGCCAACCTGGGCGACCTTCCCCCCAAGGGCTATCCCAGAAGATTTCTCCTTCTTTCGCCGCTTTCCATAATGCAAAGTCAAGTGGATCTTGTTTCTTTTCTCCAACTTCTATGCGTGCACCATGACGCAGGTCTGCAATTGGTTGATGTGATAATTTACCGTATCCTTCAAATTCCTTCGTTTTGTAATACACATCCCCTTCAGACTCATATGCATATCCCTTAGCTACAAGCTCTTGAATAAATTCGATAATAATATCCATATTTTCCATTACACGAGGGTGAGCCGTTGCATGTTTGCAACCTAGTGCAGTTACGTCTTCAAAATATGCTTTAACAAAACGATCTGCAACTGTCGGAACATCTACTCCTAATTCATTGGCAACTTTAATCAATTTATCATCCACATCCGTGAAATTAGATACATATTGAACATCATAACCACGGTGCTCCAAATAACGGCGTACTGTATCAAACACAATCGGCGGCCTTCCATTCCCAATATGAATGTAGTTGTATACAGTTGGTCCGCATACATACATTTTCACTTTATTTTCTTCTAATGGAATAAATGCTTCTTTTTGACGCGTTAACGTATTATAAATGTGAATAGTCATTTTTATCCGTCCTTTCTACTTTTACTTCAAGTTGCTCTTTTAATTTCTCAATTTCAGCTTCCATCGCTTTCAACTTATCAAAAATTGGATCTGGAAGATCACAATGATTTAATTCGTGGCCTACTTTTACGCCATTTTGAATCACGACACGACCAGGAATGCCTACAACTGTAGAATGCGTAGGCACTTCTTTCAGCACAACTGAACCAGCACCAATTTTAGAATTTTCTCCAACTGTAATCGATCCAAGCACTTTCGCACCTGTCGCAATTAACACATTATCTTTAATCGTTGGGTGGCGTTTCCCTTTCTCTTTTCCTGTACCACCTAACGTAACGCCTTGATAAATCGTCACATTATCTCCAATTTCACACGTTTCTCCAATTACAACTCCCATACCATGATCGATAAAAAACTTACGACCGATCGTTGCCCCTGGGTGAATTTCAATACCTGTAAAAAAACGGCTCATTTGCGAGATAACACGTGCAAAAAAGAAAAATTTTCGCTTATAAAAGGCGTGCGCAATACGATGTGCCCAAATTGCGTGCAATCCAGAGTAAGTTAAAATCACTTCGATATAACTTCTCGCCGCTGGATCCTGTTCAAAGACGACTTCAATATCCTCCCGAAGCCTCTTAAACATCGGTGTTCCCCCTTTTTTGTTTAAAGTAAAACTTCCCCCCATACCTTTCATGTATAGAAAAAGGCGTCTCTGTCTATAGACAGAGACGCCTTACTAGCGCGGTTCCACTCTGTTTAGGCCTAAAAAGACCTCAAACTCAAACATGATAACGGTTTATACCGCTTCTGCTTACTTTACATCATCATGACGTTTCTCGAAATACATTCGTTGTTCAGCAGAAGACTCAAAGGGGCACTTCAAAAATCCGCTTTTAAACCACTTCCAGCCAAATGGTGGTTTTCTCTGTGAAAAGCATGATTTTCTACTTCTCCTTCTCGTCGCTTTTGTTTATTTCATTTTGGAGTATTTCTATTATATTTCTAAATCCGTAAAATGTTAACCAATTACTTTACGAACACGATTTAAAACTTTTTCTTTTCCAAGAAGTGCGATTGCATTCGGAAGCTCTGGTCCGTGTGTTTGACCAGTTGTTGCAACACGAATTGGCATGAACAAACCTTTTCCTTTTTGACCAGTTTGTTTTTGAACAGCTTTAATCGCCGCTTTAACTGTTGCAGGTTCTACTTCTTCTAATGCTTCTAATTCTGCTGCAAACACGCGAAGAACTTCTGGTACTTGTTCACCTTTCAGCACCTCTTGTCCTTCTTCTTCATAATCTACATGATCTTTAAAGAACATATCAGATAGTTCAACAATTTCAGCACCAAAACTCATTTGATCATGATATAGAGCAATCACATCGCGAATCCAAGCCAATTCTTGCTCACTTGAATTTTCACTTACACGGCCAGCTTTCACTAAATGCGGTAAGCTTAATTCAACAACGCGATCTAAGTCTTGCTTTTTCATATATTGGTTGTTCATCCACTTTAATTTTTGCGAATCGAATAACGCTGGTGATTTCGATAAGCGAGCTGCATCGAACATTTCAATAAACTCATCCTTAGAGAAGATTTCCTCTTCCCCTACTGGTGACCAACCTAATAATGCGATAAAGTTAAAAATCGCTTCTGGAAGATATCCTAGCGCTTCATATTGTTCAATAAATTGAATAATTGATTCGTCGCGTTTACTTAACTTTTTACGGCTTTCATTCACGATTAACGTCATATGACCAAATTGCGGTACATCCCAACCAAATGCTTCATAAATCATCATTTGTTTTGGTGTATTGGAAATATGGTCATCACCACGAAGAACGTGCGAGATTTCCATAAAATGATCATCTGCTGCTACTGCAAAGTTATAAGTTGGAATACCATCTTTCTTCACAATAACAAAATCACCGAAATCATTTGAGTTAAAGGATACTTCACCTTTTACAATATCATTAAAAACATATTCACGGTTTTCAGGCACACGGAAACGAATACTCGGAATGCGTCCTTCTTCCTCGAATTGTTTTACTTGTTCTTCTGTTAGTTCACGGTGATTACCTGCATAACGAGGTGTTTCACCACGAGCGATTTGCCCTTCACGTTCTGCTTCCAATTCTTCTTCTGTCATATAGCATTTATAAGCTAAACCACGCTCAAGTAAATCTTCATATAAATTTTTATAAATATCTAAACGCTCCATTTGACGGTACGGACCATATTCGCCACCAACATCGACGCTCTCATCCCAGTCCATGCCAAGCCATTTTAAGTACGTTAATTGGCTTTCTTCGCCGCCAGCAATATTACGCTTTACGTCTGTATCTTCAATACGGATAATAAATTTTCCGTTTTGACTACGAGCGAATAAATAGTTAAATAATGCCGTACGTGCATTTCCGATATGTAAGTGTCCTGTTGGACTTGGCGCATAGCGCACTCTCACTTGCTTTTCCATAATTGGTACACCTTCCATTCTTAATGTCAACAGATTCCTTAATTGTACACCAAAAAAATATGATTATCCATCTTACGAATTAAAAACAACTATTTTTTCTGTAATAATACAATAGCTTGTGAAGCAATTCCTTCTTCTCGTCCTGTAAAACCTAATTTTTCTGTCGTCGTTGCTTTTACATTCACATTCTCGATGTCTGTTTGCAGCAGCTCACTAATTCTCACACGCATACTTTCAATGTGCGGTGCCATTTTTGGCTTTTGAGCAATAATTGTACAATCTAAGTTGCCAAGTACATACCCTTGCTCTGTAACAAACTCCCATACTTTTTGCAAAAGCACAGCTGAATCCGCATCCTTAAATGCAGGATCTGTATCCGGAAAGTGCTTACCGATATCTCCCGCAGCGATTGCTCCTAAACAAGCATCCGCAATTGTATGTAAAAGGACATCAGCATCAGAGTGTCCAAGTAAACCTTTCTCATATGGAATTGTAATCCCACCAATAATTAATGGTCTTTCTTCTGCAAATGCATGCACATCAAAACCTTGTCCAATTCGAAACATTTTCAATTCCTCCTCAAACTACACTAATAAATTTTATCCCGCTCTAACGGGCAGTAAGACTCCCACCTCAAGATTCTGAGAAAACAAAGAAGATAGGTGGAAGATAAAAAACCCCCACTGATGGAAGTTTCACTTTATCCCGCTATTTATAGGCAGCTTCACATTATATTACTCGCGCGGGCCTTTATATGTCCGCGCGCCGAATTTTCCACTCTATACATAGAAAAGCTCGGTAGCTACCGAGCTTTTCTATTATAACATCGCTACTGTATTTGCAAAACTCGCAAGAAGCTTTCAGCAATCACTAAATCTTCAGGTGTTGTTACCTTAATATTGTAATAGCTTCCTTCTACAACTCCTACATCTTTAGAAAGGCGTTCTACCAAGCTGGCATCGTCAGTTCCAAGAAAATCCGCTTGTTTTGCACTCTCATGCGCCTCTAACAAAATAGGAACATGAAACCCTTGCGGTGTTTGAACCGCTCGCAGTTGGGAACGTTCTACTGTTTCAACAACAGCATCATACATCACTTTTTTAATTGTATCTTTCACAGGTACTGCACAAATAGAAGCACCCTTTTCTTTCGCCATTTGCAATACATCTTCAATCATCTTTTTCGTTACAAACGGACGTGCCCCGTCGTGGACAAGTACATACTCTATCTCTCTTACATACATAAGAGCATTATATACACTATCCTGGCGCTCATTTCCGCCTTGAACAAATCGAATATCTTTTTGAATATGATAAGTTTGAAGAAGTTCTTCAAAATAAGAACGCTCTCTCTCATTAATCGCTAAAATAATTTGTCTACATTGTTCATCTTTTTCAAAAGCCCGTAATGTATGAATAATAATGGGAACATTATCAAGTTGCAAGAATAACTTATTTTTCCCTGCGCCCATACGCTTACCTTGTCCTGCTGCTGGAATAATTAATGTATACATCGTCTTAATCCTCTACTTATAACGCTTTCTCTAACAATTTACGTTTGGCAAAGATCATACGGCCTGCAGATGTTTGCAGTACACTTGTAACAAGCACATCAAGTTGGGAACCAACATACTCTCTACCATCTTCAACAACGATCATTGTACCATCATCTAAATAAGCAACACCTTGATTTTGCTCTTTCCCGTCTTTCACGACATATACCCTTAATTCTTCACCTGGAAGTACAACTGGCTTAATGGCATTTGCTAAATCGTTAATGTTTAAAACTGTCACACCTTGCAATTCAGAAACTTTATTCAAGTTAAAATCATTGGTAACAACAGTTCCACCAGTTAATTTTGCTAGTTTCACAAGCTTACTATCGACTTCTTGAATGTCTTCAAAATCACCTTCATAAATTTCTACTGGAATAGGTAACTCTTTTTGAATACGATTTAAAATATCCAAACCTCTTCGTCCGCGATTACGCTTTAACGCATCCGAAGAATCAGCAATATGCTGTAATTCTTCTAACACAAATTGCGGAATGACAATTGTGCCTTCCAAAAATTTTGTTTGGCAAATATCCGCAATGCGCCCATCAATAATAACACTAGTGTCCAATATTTTCCAATAAGAGGTTAGCGTTTCTACTTCCTCATTTTCATTGCTAATATTTTTTTTCTTTCCTCCACGTTGCGATAATGTAAACAACCCCAACAGCTCATTTCTCTTTTTAAACCCTACTTGGAATCCTAAATAACCAAGTAATAGCGTGAAAAAGATTTGCAATACTGTACTAATGACTTGAATGGTAATTTCGCGAACCGGAATCAAGATCAAATACGCAACAATTAGCCCTGAGATTAATCCTAACGTTCCAAATAAAACATCTGTAACAGGCGCTTTTACAAGCGCTTCCTCAATATGTTTAATAAGCTGAACAATATAATCTACAAGCCAAAACGTTGTTAAAAATAAAATGATTGCACCAATAATTGCACGAATATAAGAACCTTCAAGCCAAGGAACTGCACCTATACCCAACATATCAATCACTTTTGGAATAAGAAAAATTCCTAATGCTCCTCCAATAACTAAAAAGAAAAGCTGTACGATTCGTTTTAACATTCAACCACCTCCTACTCATTATTAACCATTACTTCGCCACTCAAAACGTCGAGTGCAAAAGTGGACGTGTTTTTTTCATGATTTGTTTTATTTACCAATATATCATATCATATATAAAAAATCTTTGAGTGTCGTTATATTATGAAACCAATGTAATATTCTTAATTGTGTCTGCTCATATATAAGTGTTCTTGAATTCGTTTTAAACCCTCTCGTATCTTTTTCGCCCGCACTTCTCCAATTCCTTCCACATCATCCAATTCTGCAATTGTTGCACGGCAAATTCCTTGCAAATTCTTAAAACGATTAATTAGATTTTCGATAATAAGAGGTGGAACTCTAGAAATTTTACTTGCAATCCGATATCCACGCGGTGTAATGCTTTCTTCTAGTTTCATTTGTCCAGAATATCCAAGTAGTTTTACTAAATCGCTATCTTCTAGAAGCTGGGCATTCGCAAGCTCTTGTAACTTTTTTAAAATTTGATAGTGATCCTGTGTTTTTTCATGATAATAGTCTTTAATTAATAGTGCAGCTTCTGCTTCTACGTCAGCAAGCAACTCCGTTAACTGTAAACGAATAAGTCTTCCTTCTGTTCCTAACTCATGAATGTAACTAAAAATTTCATTTTTAATACGCAGCATCATCTCAACGCTATGCAATACATGTACAACTTCAGACATCGTAACGACTTCTTCAAATTCCAAAATACCAAGGTTTGTTATTCCTTCATTCCATACGGCCTTATACTTTTCTAATGTTTGAATTGCTTGATTTGCTTTTGTTAAAATAACCCCAATATCTTTTAATGTGTAACGTAAATTCCCTTGATATAAGGTGATTACATTCCGTCTTTGTGAAATAGCAACAACAAGGCTACCCGTTTGCTTCGCCACTCGCTCTGCTGTTCGATGGCGCATACCTGTTTCAATGGAGTCAATAGTTGGATCAGGAACTAACTGTCCATTCGCAATTAAGATTTTACTCCCCGTTTCATTTAAAATCAGAGCTCCATCCATTTTTGCTAGTTCGTATAAACTGGCAGGAGAAAAGGCACAATTAATATGAAATCCTCCATCAACAATACTTTTAATTTGTTCGTTGTATCCGATTACAATAAGCCCACCCGTTTGTGCACGAAGCACATTATCAATTCCTTCTCTTAGCGGTGTCCCCGGTGCAACAAGCTGCAAAATATTAATAATACTTTTAGAACGTTGCTTGTTTTCTTCCATATCTTATCCTCCTAGTGCAAATCGAAGAGCTTCTCCTATATTTGATACGCCAACTACTTCAATCCCTTCCGGAATCGCCCATCCACCCAAATTTTTCCTTGGGATAATTACACGTTGAAACCCTAATTTTGCCGCTTCTTGTACACGCTGTTCAATACGAGAGACACGGCGAACTTCTCCAGTTAAACCAACTTCACCAATAACAGCATCGCCTGGGGAAGTCGTTTTATCGCGGAAACTTGATGCGATGCTTATTGCAACCGCTAAATCCACTGCAGGTTCATCTAACTTGATTCCTCCAGCAACTTTTAAATAAGCATCTTGGTTTTGGAGCAATAACCCCGCTCTTTTTTCCAGCACTGCCATAATAAGAGAGACGCGATTATGATCAATTCCCGTTGCCATTCTCCTTGGATTCCCGAAACTTGTAGGAGAAATTAATGCTTGTATTTCTACTAAAACAGGTCTTGTTCCTTCCATAGAGGCAACAACCGTTGAACCCGCAACACCCACAGGCCTTTCTTCTAGAAAAATTTCCGAAGGATTTAACACCTCTGAAAGACCAAGTTCCTTCATTTCAAAAATCCCCATCTCATTAGTTGAACCGAAACGATTTTTTACTGCTCGTAAAATTCGATATGTATGATGACGATCCCCTTCAAAATAAAGAACAGCATCCACCATATGCTCTAACATACGAGGACCAGCAATAGCCCCTTCTTTCGTTACATGCCCTACAATAAAAATAGGAATTCCTTTTGTTTTCGCAAGCTTCATCAATTCTGCTGTACATTCACGTACTTGCGCGACACTTCCCGGTGCTGAAGTTACTTCTGGTAAATGAATCGTTTGAATAGAATCAATTACAACAAATGACGGATTCATTTCATCTATATATACTGCAATTCGTTGTAGATCTGTTTCTGATACAACAAATAAATTATCTCCATTTACATGAAGACGATCTGCCCGAAGTTTAATTTGTTTTGCGGATTCTTCCCCCGATATATATAAGACATCATAAGAAAGATCTGCTAGTTGTGATGATATTTGCAATAACAATGTCGATTTCCCAATACCAGGATCTCCCCCTATAAGTACGAGAGAGCCATCTACAATTCCTCCTCCAAGAACCCGGTTAAATTCTTGGAAATTTGTTTCAATACGCGCTTCTGTTTTCGTTTCCACTTCTTTCAAACGACGAGGCTTCGTTACTTCAGTTTGAATTGCATTTGCATAATTAAGTCGACGTGATGATACAACTGGTTCCATCTCCTCGACTAGGGTATTCCACTGTCCACATCCTGGGCACCTTCCCATGTACTTCGGTGACTGATAACCACATTCTTGACATATAAATTTTGTTTTCTTTTTAGCCATCGTTTTTTACACTTCACTTTCATGTGTAACAAAAGTATTTCTTTCTTGTACAAGAAAGAGGGCTATTGTTTAGCCCTCTTTTGTTTGTCTATACTTATTTTACCTTTTCTGCACTGCGAATGACAAATGATTCCCCTTCTGTATCAAAAACAACTTTTTGACCTTTCTCAACAACTCCTTTAAGAAGCTCTTCCGATAATCGATCTTCAACATGTTTTTGAATCGCACGACGCAGTGGACGTGCACCATACTCAGGATCAAATCCTTTATCCGCAATCGCTTCAATTGCCGCACCTGTTAACTCTAAATCAATCTCTTGTTCTCTTAAACGTTTAACTAACTGTTCTACCATAAGAGTAACAATTTCTTTAATATGTTTCTTCTCTAATGTATGGAAAACAATAATTTCATCAATACGGTTTAAAAACTCAGGGCGGAATGCTTTTTTCAACTCATCCATTACTTTACCCTTCATATCTGCATAATCACGACCTTCATCTTGTACATTAAATCCAAGATGTTTATTTCGCTTTAATGCATCTGCACCGACGTTAGAAGTCATAATCACAATTGTATTACGGAAATCGACTGTACGGCCTTTTGAATCGGTTAAACGACCATCTTCTAGTACTTGTAATAAAATATTGAATACATCTGGATGCGCTTTTTCTACCTCGTCAAGTAAGACAACCGAATATGGCTTTCGACGAACCTTTTCTGTTAATTGGCCACCTTCTTCATATCCAACATATCCTGGAGGAGAACCAACTAAACGAGAAGTAGAGTGTTTCTCCATGTACTCCGACATGTCAATACGAATCATTGCATCCTCATCACCAAACATAGATTCCGCTAACGCACGGGCAAGTTCTGTTTTACCAACACCAGTTGGTCCTAAGAAAATAAAAGAACCGATTGGACGTTTTGGATCTTTTAAGCCTGCTCTTGCACGGCGAACTGCTTTCGCAACCGCAACTACAGCTTCATCCTGTCCGATTAAACGATCATGTAGAATATTTTCTAAGTTCAATAGTTTGTCTGTTTCTGTTTGAGCTAGCTTAGAAACTGGAATTCGAGTCCACGTTGAAACAACATTTGCAATATCTTCTACTGTTACTTCTGAGTTCTCTTTACCTTGCTGCTCTTTCCATTGACGCTTCGTATCCTCTAATTTCTCACGTAGGCGCTGTTCCATATCGCGTAAAGAAGCCGCTTTCTCAAATTCCTGACTTTGCACCGCTGCATCTTTTTCTTTTCTTACTTCCTCTAAATTCAATTCAAGTTCTTTTAAATTTGGTGGTGTTGTATAAGAACGTAAACGAACCTTCGAAGCTGCTTCATCAATTAAATCAATTGCTTTATCAGGTAGGAAACGATCTGTAATGTAACGATCAGATAATTTTACAGCTGCATCAATCGCGTCATCTGAGATAGAAACGCGATGATGCGCTTCATAACGGTCACGTAATCCTTTTAAAATTTGGATTGATTCCTCTAGACTTGGTTCATCAACTTGGATTGGTTGAAAACGTCGCTCTAATGCAGCATCTTTTTCAATATATTTACGATACTCATCTAGCGTTGTTGCTCCAATACATTGCAGTTCCCCGCGTGCTAATGATGGTTTTAAAATATTTGATGCATCAATTGCTCCTTCTGCACCACCCGCACCTATTAATGTATGAAGCTCATCAATGAATAAAATAATATTACCCGCTTGACGAATTTCATCCATAACTTTCTTTAAGCGGTCTTCAAACTCACCGCGATATTTCGTACCAGCAACTACAGTTCCCATATCTAATGTCATAACACGCTTATCACGTAAAGTTTCCGGAACTTCATTGTTTACAATTTGTTGTGCTAATCCTTCAGCAATCGCCGTTTTACCAACACCAGGTTCTCCGATTAATACAGGATTATTTTTTGTTCTTCTACTTAACACTTCAATTACACGTTGAATCTCTTTACTGCGGCCAATCACTGGATCTAAACGACCTTCTCGAGCTACAACTGTTAAATCGCGAGCTAAACTATCAAGTGTCGGTGTACTTGCATTAGCAGAACCACCACCTTGATGACCAGACGCAGTCTCATTACTACCAAGAAGCTGCAGTACTTGTTGGCGTGCTTTATTTAAACTTACACCTAAATTATTTAAAACACGGGCTGCAACCCCTTCTCCTTCTCGAATAAGACCGAGTAAAATATGCTCCGTTCCCACGTAAGAATGACCTAGTTTACGTGCTTCATCCATGGACAACTCTATCACTTTTTTTGCACGTGGCGTATAGTGAACTGTTTGAGACATCTCTGTACCACGCCCAATTAACGCCTCTACTTCCTTTTGAACTTTCTCCGGGCTTAATCCAAGTGCGACCAATGCTTTCGCAGCAATTCCTTCTCCTTCTCGTACAAGACCGAGTAAAATATGCTCTGTACCGATATTATTATGACCAATGCGAATTGCTTCTTCTTGGGATAACGCTAATACTTTTTGTGCTCGCTCTGTAAATCTTCCAAACATCATATAAATCACACTCCTACTTCGCTCGATTTTGTTCAATTTGCAATCTTTCACGAATAAGTGCTGCTCTGCGGTAATCTCTTTCATCAGGTTGCAGTGGACCACCAGCATATTGCTGCAAAATTCCCGGCTGTGTAAGTACCATTAACTCTGTTAAAATATTTCTGGATATATTTTCGATATAGCCAAGATCAATACCAAGCCGCACATCCGATAAACATGTTGCAGCCTCAGCAGATTCAATTAAGCGGCTATTTGCCAATACACCATAAGAACGATATACCTTATCCTCAAGCTCTACGCCTGAATTTTTCATGATAGATTCCCTCGCTGTTCGCTCTTGTTGAATAAGTTGCTGAACAACACTTTTTAAATCTTCTACAATATCTTCTTCAGGTTTTCCTAGCGTCATTTGATTCGAAAGTTGAAATATATTTCCTAGCGCTTCACTACCTTCACCATATATCCCTCTTACCACTAAACCAAGTTGATTAATTGCTTGAACGATACGATTCATTTGTCCTGTCAACACAAGAGCAGGCAAATGTATCATCACTGAAGCTCGTAAACCCGTTCCTATATTTGTAGGACAACTCGTTAAATAACCAACTTGTTCATCAAATGCGTATTCAACCTGACTTTCTATCCAATCATCAATTCGATTTGCACTATGCAGCGCTTCTGATAATTGTAATCCCGGAAATAAACATTGAATTCGAATATGATCTTCTTCATTAAGCATAATGCTTACTTGTTCATTCTCAGATAATAAACAAGCACCATATTCTGTTCCCACTAAATCTGGACTTACAAGGTGCTTTTCTACTAATACTCTGCGCTGCAGCGGCTGAATGCTATTCATTTGTAAAAGTTCAAATATCCCAAAAGGTTCGACCGTTTGATTAGCAAACCTTTCTTGAAATACTTTAATCATTTGCTCTGCTTCTTCATTTGTTAACATAGTCGGGAATTGGTAATCTCGTAAATTCCGAGCCAATCGAACGCGACTGCTTAAAACAATATCGGAATCAGGACCATCTTCCCTCATCCACGGGCTAATTGCTTCGCTCATAATACGATCGAGTGACATAGAACTATTCCCCCTCTCTATGCTCACGAAGCTGATTTTCTAAGCTGCGAATTTTATCGCGTAATTCTGCAGCCTGTTCAAACTCTTCTTGTTGTATGCATTCCTGCAATTTTAGTTTTAACTCATCTAATTCTTTTTTTAGATGAATATTTCCTCCTATACGGTTAGGAATTTTCCCATTGTGACTTGTATGCCCGCCATGAAGCCGCTTTAGCATCGGTTGTAATTGTTCTTTAAATGTTTCATAACAAGAAGAGCAACCAAATCTACCGGCCTTTGCAAATTGCGAATACGTCATATTACATTTCGAACATTGCAAAGGATCCGTATTCGAAAAGCCATTTGTTTTTTTCTCAAGCGTAGGTTGTTCAACATGCAGTAAACCTGCTAATAAATTATGAAATGAAAAACTGGACTTGTTTGATTGAAAGAAAGACGTATATTCATTTTCTTGTGCACACTGCTCACAAAGATGAATCTCCGTCTTTTCTCCATTCATTACTTTTGTAAAATGTAGCGTTGCTGATCGTGAATTACAGTTTTGACAAATCAACGTATTTCCCCACCTTTACAATAGGAACGAATTATGAATTTATAACCTTATTCGTTCAACTAACCTTTAGGAGATAGATCATTCCTAAAAGAAGTTTTACTTATACTTCAGTGTTCTAAGCATTGCTCGAAGCATACGTGCTCGCAATTCATCTCGAAGCGGTAAGTCTGTTAGTAGTACAGATCGATCTATCACACTAAACATGAGCTTTGCTTCCCTGGTTGTAACAATGCCTTCTTCAGCTAAACGCCTTATTATACTCTCCGCACTCGACTGTGCAATACTATACTGAATCATTTGTAACATTTGATCAATAATGTCTATATCATCATGCAATTTGACTTTTATAATGCGAATGTAACCTCCGCCACCACGTTTACTTTCCACTACAAATCCTCTTTCTAGCGTAAAACGAGTATTAATAACGTAGTTAATTTGAGATGGCACGCAATCAAACTTATCAGCAATTTCGCTTCTTTTAATTTCAATTGCATTATTATTACTTAAGTCAATAACTTGCTTTAGATATTGTTCAATAATATCAGATATATTTCTCATTTATCCTCCACCTTTATTGACTTTGACTATCTTTGACTTTAATTATATACGTATTAAAAAATTTTGCAACTCTTTTGCTTCCTTCTCTATCCTATCCATATTTTCTCACGTTTAATCAGCTGTTCTTTATTTTATGAATAAAGAATGTAAAGTTTCCTAATTATAAAACGAAACTTCCCCTCATGAAGGTTTTCAATTCAGTTTTTTCAGGATAAAGTGAAACTTCCATCAGTGGGGGTTTTTTCATTCCCCTACTGATGGAAAGCTCGCCCAATCGAGCACATGCCTGCAGTTATCCCCCACCTATCTTCTTTAGAAAAGCGGAAGTGGCTCGTTCAGAATGTGAGGGAGGATGGAGCTTCTGACGTAGAGGTGTTTTTTACCTCGTAGGAAGAAGCAAAGCCACCGAACATTCTAGCCACTGGAACTGG
>NZ_JBITWA010000027.1:0-57979 GCF_044543425.1 Bacillus sp. NPDC077411
AAAACAAAACTAAAAGGAATGAGCCCTGTACAATACAGAACGCATTCCTCATTAGCTGCTTAAAATATGTGTCTAACTTTTTGGGTTCACTTCAAGAAAGCAGTGCCTTTATTCATAAGAACTTGGCATGAGCAATATAAGAATGAAATAAGCTAAAAAACCTGTTCCGAAACATAAGATAGCGATTAGCCAAAGGATGCGAATCATACTTGTGCTTACACCGAAATATTCTCCTAAACCACCGCATACGCCGAGAAACACTTTATCTGTTGAAGATTTACACAATCTTTTTTCTGTCATGAACACCTCTCCTTTTCGTGATTCACCATTTCTTTATGTAGTAGTGAATACATTATGTTTTCAGCAAATACAGAAACTACCGAATTATATTACCTGTTGGGGGAGAAGATTACAGTTTTATCGCGCTATTCGCGGGCAGTAAGCCCCCTATCTCAAGGTTCTGAGAAGTCAAAGAAGATAGCTGGGAGATAACTATCAATAAAAGCGATTTTTTGTAAATAAATACATTAAATTTCTGCCTATTTTTATTCACCACGACTTGCTTCTATTCATACAATATCTTGACTAAATAAACACCCAACTTACACACATACAGCTCTGGCTTAAGCAAGGAGGGTTATACCAATTGAAGGAAAAAGAATATCAATCTAAACCGTTGCTCACAAAAAGAGAAAGAGAAGTGTTTGAGTTACTCGTTCAAGATAAAACAACAAAAGAAATTGCAAGTGAACTTTTTATTAGTGAAAAAACCGTACGTAACCACATTTCAAATGCAATGCAAAAGCTAGGAGTTAAGGGACGCTCACAAGCAGTTGTCGAGCTCCTTCGTATGGGAGAACTTGAACTATAAAGAATGAAGCCGGCTTTCATGTAAAGAAAAGCCGGTTATTTTTGTATCTTGCAAATTACTAGGAAAAGGAGGAAAATAAAAAGGTCTATTCATGTACATAAGGTGAACCTTCTATTATTCTATGAATGAGTGCGCTGTTTTGAAATGTACAGTTAGATTATGAAAGAGAAAACGGGGCGATTGTTTTGAATAGAGCGATTGGTGTAATTGATTCAGGTGTTGGTGGTTTAACAGTAGCGAAAGAATTAATTCGGCAATTACCGAAAGAGCGAATTATATATTTAGGAGATACAGCACGTTGCCCGTATGGTCCGCGATCTCGTGAAGAAGTAAGACAATTTACATGGGAAATGACAGAACATTTACTAGCGCAGGATATTAAGATGCTCGTAATTGCTTGTAATACTGCAGCGGCAGTTGTGCTTGAAGAAATGCAAAAGAAATTATCTATTCCGGTTGTGGGTGTCATTCACCCGGGTGCACGTACTGCACTGAAAGTGACAAAAACATACCATGTGGGTGTAATTGGAACGATTGGAACAGTGAAAAGCGGTGCGTATGAATACGCGTTAAAATCGATTAACAACCGCGTATTAGTAGAGAGTTTAGCTTGCCCGCCGTTTGTTGAGCTTGTAGAAAGCGGAATTTTTGAGAGTGAAATGGCATACGAAGTGGTAAGCGAAACATTGCAACCATTGAAGAAAACAGAAATTGATACATTAATTTTAGGGTGTACGCATTATCCGATTTTAGGACCAGTTATTGGGCGGGTTATGGGTGATTCTGTACAATTGATTAGTTCAGGTGATGAAACAGCTCGTGAAGTAAGTACGATTTTGTATCATAGTAAGATGCTGCATGATATAGAAGAGCAAAGTGATCATCTGTTCTTAACAACAGGAGAAATTGATGTGTTTAAAGAAATTGCTTCGAAGTGGTTCGGACAACCAATTGAGAACGTGAAGCATATCGTTTTATAAAGTAGCCATTAAGTGAAGAAGAATATATATCCAAATTGAAAAACTAACATAAAACCTCTTTTTTAGGGGAGGACAAGAGCGTCTGGCCGCGCGTAGTAGCGGTCAGGGCCTTTTCTTGCCACATGCCAGGTTTTAAACAAAAGCAGCAGGCCGGTAGCGGGCATGTTGTATTCTGCATAGCAGCAATTTATGTGTTAAAAATCAAAGTGGATTTATACATAGAAAGACCATCCTTATTCAATGGGTATTTGCATAAGGATGGTCTTTTTTGACTGAAAATCATAGTGTAAAGTGAATGAGCCCATGCAAGATAAACGCTTTACTGTTCATAAGAGCTGTAACTTCTGATGGAAGTTTTACTTTATAAGTTGTGGAAGAACATCTGTTAGTTCTTGTTTGATTCGTTTTGCAAATGCTGGATGTTTACCTGAAGTAGATATACTTACAATATACTCATTATTTCGAATAACGGCAGGTGTGTGAAAAGATGATTGTGTGCCATCGCTTACGATATTAACCCACTGAAAGTCATGCGCTGCTTGTTTGACCATCATATTTACATCATGATGATTTGTTGCGGCATAAATGAGATGAGCATCTTTTATATCTTCATCTGTAAATGTTTTTTGTTTCCATGTAATATAGGAGAGTTTCCTCATTTCCTCACAAATATCTGGACTCACTACAGTAACAATAGCTCCTGTATCTTGTAATCCACACGCTTTTCGGTAGGCAATTTTGCCGCCTCCGATAATGACAACACGCTTGCCTTGCAGATTACATACAAGGGGATATAAGTTACACATGTACATATTCCTCCATTCGTTCTAATAATGCGGACTTCATGTAGGGATCAAATTGAAGGCAGTTGCATGTTGTGACGTTCGTGTATGTGTGTGCATGGCGCTCAATTTTCCGAAGTAATAATCCGGTAAAGAGAAGGTATGGCATGACGTATACATGTTGAGCTGATGAGGCTAAACCGTCGAGTCTTTCAGTAAAAGAAGGTGTTCCCTTTGTTAAAAAAGAGCAGGAAACGGGCATGCAAAGTTTTTGTTCAATTGCTGATCCGATTTGCTGTAATTCATATATAGGCTGAGGATCACTACTGCCTCGGCCTACGATTAGGATTTCACTATCTTGTATAGGTCTGGCTTCACGTATTCTTTTGATTACAAGTTCAACCATGAGCGGGTGTGTACTAAAGGGTGGTACAATTGAAAATGTAATATGTGGATAGCGCTTTTTCATTTGCTCAATTTCGAAAGGGACGTCACGTTTATAATGAGCTGCTGCAAATAATAAAACTGGGACAAGTAAAATCTCAGTTGCTCCGTCTAGAATTGCTTCTA
The DNA here is from genome assembly GCF_044543425.1 of Bacillus sp. NPDC077411. Lineage (NCBI taxonomy): Bacteria > Bacillati > Bacillota > Bacilli > Caryophanales > Bacillaceae > Bacillus > Bacillus sp. NPDC077411. Next base: position 3,204 of record NZ_JBITWA010000027.1, read on the forward strand.
TAATCGCATCTTGGACAGTTGGTATTGTAAGTTCAAGAAAGCCGATTTTTTGGATATTTTCACTCCGCTCCTTTATAACGGACTGGACAAAGTGGATGAATTGCTCATTGCCTGCTTGTAATCGACTGCCGTGCCCGATATAAACAATCCCTTTCATTGTGCTGCCACTTCTTTCTCATTAAAAATAGCTTGTAACTCATAATCGATGTTCTGGAATCCGATTTTATTTGCGTACTGTAAAGTTAGTTCATCTGTATACGAGAACGGTAAATTGAAAATATGCATGAAACCAAGGCGTTTAACCTCTGCTATAAATGTATCAATTGCGGCGCGCCCTTCAAATACAATGCCATCCCATGTGAATTCAGAGAGCATACGTGTATGAATTTCGTCAAAACGATGATCTATTTTATATTCATGTGTCATTATATAAGAGCCAGGGCCGATTTTTTCTTGAATGACAGCAATTCGGTTAATATTTCGTCCTAGATACACAGTTGGTTTTGTAGAAAACCTTGCTTGTTCACTGAAGAGTCCATATTGCATAAGTGCTTCCTTGGCAGCATGATTCATATGCTGGAGAACTCCTTGTAAGGAACGGATATCTTTCCGATGCTGTGCGCATGATTGTAACAAGATTGCTACGCTTTCGGCTGAACAGAAAACGAGACGCTTGGCATCAAATATTTCACGGAGTTGTTCCTGTGTTAAAGTGTAATCTTGTTTTTGGAAAGTTGGAATTTGATATGTTTCTGCTCCAGCTTCTTGTAATTTTTTCTCTGCTTTACTTGTTTTATTTGATGAAGAGGCAAGTAAAACTTTTTTTCCGTGTAATGGTTTACGTTCTTTCCAAGCGATTTGTTTTCGTAAGGATACGACATCCCCAACAATTGTCATGGAAGGATTTGAAATGTGTTCCTTGTTGACGATATCAACAATTGTGGACAGTGTACCTGTAACGACTCGCTGTCTTCCGGTTGTACCCCATTCGATGACTGCTACTGGTGTATCTTTTTTCTTTCCGGTTTGCAGTAAGTTTTCGCAAATGGTTGGTAAGTTTTTAATGCCCATGTAAAAGGCAACAGTATCACTATTTAAGAGTGAGTTGTAGTTGACATGATCCTGAATCGGTCCCTTTGTATGACCAGTTAATAATGTCACGCTATTACTGTAGTCGCGATGGGTGAGAGGGATGCCGGCATACGCGCTAGCGGCGATGCTAGATGTAATACCTGGTACAATCTCATATGGAATGTTTTCTGCTGCTAAAGCAGCTGCTTCTTCGCCAACTCGGCCAAAGATAGAGGGATCTCCGCCTTTTAAGCGGACAACAGTCTTACCTTCTTTGGCAGATTGAAGTAAATGAGCGTTAATCATTTCTTGGCGCATAATATGATTTGTTGGCATTTTTCCGCAATAGACAAGTTCGCATGTTGACTTTGTATAGCGAAGTAAATTTTGATTCAATAAGCGGTCATATAAAACAATATCTGCTTTTTGTAAGCACTCTATTGCTTTTTTTGTAATAAGCCCTTCATCACCAGGTCCTGCACCAACTAAATATACGTATCCGTTCATCTCTACACCTCATCTGTTTTTACTGGAAAGGAAGCCGAGAAGAGGCTCCCTTATATAAGTTACATGTATATATAAATATCGCCATCAATAATTTGTACTTCATATGTTTGAATACAGCCGTCATCAGGTTTTTGTACTTCACCTGTTAGTAATGAAATTTTCCAATCGTGCAACGGACAAAAGACAAATTCGCCAGAAACAATCCCTTCTGCTAATGGGCCATTTTTATGAGGACACCGATTTTCTACAGCGCGGATGTCGCCGTTTGCAAGGCGAAATAAGGCAATAGACATGTCCTTTATGTGTACTTCCTTACCGATTTGTACAGGAAGATCTGCGGCAGGCATAATTTTTATTTTTTCTTTCGTTTGTAACATATGAATCGCTCCTTATTTTACAATCTCTACTTCATACATCGTTTTTAGTGATTGTGTTTCTAGTGCTTGTCCCCAAGCTTCTTCATAGGTATTTCGTGCTGTTTGGAAGCGTTCATTTAATTTAGCGATCATACTTTCATCATGCAGCACTTCTTTTATTTGATGTAAACCTATTCGTTCTACCCAAGGAGCTGTGCGTTCGCCGTAAATACCAGTTTCACGATAGTATTGTACGTACGCTGTGGCGATGCGAATTACATCTTCTTCCGAAGGGACAATCATTACAAAATCAGCTTCACGTACTTCTGTACCGCCGTTACCTCCGATATAAAGCTGGAAGCCATTTTCAACACAAACGACGCCAAAGTCTTTCGTTAATGCTTCTGCGCAGTTGCGCGGACAACCTGTTACACCCATTTTCATTTTATGTGGTGTATCTACCATTTCTAATGACTGCTCAAGCAACATACCAAGTCCTAATGAATCTTTTGTACCGAAGCGGCAGAAGCGGGATCCGACGCATGATTTTACATTGCGAAGAGACTTCGAATAGGCGTAGCCAGAATTCATATCAAGATCAGCCCACACTTTTGGTAAATCTTCTTTTTTAACACCATATAAACCGATGCGACTTGCACCTGTTATTTTTACGAGCGGGACGTCGTATTTCTTCGCAACTTCTGCGATTTTCATTAAATCATCTGCTGTTGTAACGCCGCCGTACATACGTGGAATAACAGAAAATGTTCCATCATGTTGAATATTGCCATTCATTCTTTCGTTAACGAAGCGAGATGCTTTATCATCGGCGTATTCTTCTGGACAAATCATACGTAAATAGTAATTTAATGCAGGACGGCATTTTGAACAACCTTCTTCGTGCGAGAAGTTAAGGACGTTTCGTACTTCTTTCGGTGACTTTAAGCCTTTTTCGTGAATTGCTGCTACAACTTCATCGCGAGATAATGTTGTGCACCCGCACATACCTGTAATTTGGACAGAAGCATCAAAGTTATCTCCAAGTGTATGAGATAAAATTTGTTCAACAACTGGGCGACATTTACCGCAGGATCCTGCTGCTTTTGTACACCCTTTTACTTCTTCAAATGTCGTTAAGTGTTGTTCTAAAATAGCGTGAACAATCGTTCCTTTTGTGACGCCATTACATCCGCAAACAGTTTCATCAGCACTCATACTTGCAACGTCAAGTCCGTTATCTTCACCAGCTTTATGAAGAAGAGAAGCAGGTGTGTATTCTTGTATATCTTCTTCCTTTTTTAACATGCTGAAGAGGCGTGTGCCATCAGTTGTATCACCATATAAAACAACACCAACAACTTTATTGTCCCGGATGAGTACCTTTTTATAGGAACGCGTACATTCGTCGAAAATGGAGATTGCTTTTGTGACATCATCTTCATAAATTTGACCAGCGGAGAATAAATCGCATCCTGCAACTTTCAGTTGTGTACCGACGATGCTGCCAGTATATCCATCTGTTTGTGTACTTGTAATGTGTTTTGCTAATATAGCACCTTGTTCATAAAGTGGTGCAACAAGTCCATATGCAATCCCGTCATGTTCTGCGCATTCTCCAACTGCATATATTGCTTCATCATTTGTTTGCATATAGTCATTGACTACAACACCACGGTTTACAATTAAACCAGCATCTTTTGCTAATTGTGTATTCGGACGTATTCCAACAGCCATCACAATTAAATCGCATGTTACAATATCGCCATCTGCAAATTGAATGCCCTCAACGTGGTTTGTACCAAGAATTTTTACTGTTTTCTTTTCCATAAGGAACTTCATACCTTGTGATTCTAAATCTTCACGTAGTAGTGAAGATGCCTTAGCATCGAGTTGTTGTTCCATTAAGTGCGGCATTAAATGAACAACATGCACGTCCATTCCTAAGTCAATAAGCCCTCGTGCGGCTTCTAAACCAAGTAATCCGCCGCCAATAACAACAGCTTTTTTATATTGCTTAGCGGTATCCATCATAAATTGTGTATCTTCAATTGTGCGAAAACCTGTTACACCAGGAAGATTTGCACCCTCTACAGGTAAAATAAAAGCACTGGATCCTGTTGCGATAATGAGTTTGTCGTACATAACAAGACGATTCTTTTCTGTAACAATGACTTGTTCTTTCCGATCGATTTGCATTACTTTTTCATTTGTATACAACGTAATATCATTTTCTTCGTACCAACTGTATTCGTTCATAATGATATCTTGTATATTTGTTTTTCCTTGTAGGACGTGGGAGAGCATAATGCGATTGTAGTTTGGATGTGGTTCGTCTCCAAAAATGGTAATGTCGTATAAGGTATCGTTTTGTTTTAAAATTTCTTCGATGCAGCGTATTCCAGCCATACCATTCCCGATCATGACTAAACGTGTTTTCATATTCATTTCCCTTCTTTTTTGTGAAATGTTTAACAAACTTTTATGCTTGTATTATAAAAGTTTTGGGAAATAAGGAGATGTGATATTTATCACAATTTTGGGGGATTCATAAATTGTTCAAATTTGTACAGTATTTGATCTTCATAGTCTTCTCTGCTTTAAGAGGATGCTTTGATTAATAGAAGCAAGATTTTGAAGAAATATAAATCCATTTTGATTTTTCAACATCTTTGTCTAGCTCTGCCTCCTAAGCCCTCATGTCTAAGAACCTTCCACACGAGAAGGTTCTTAGACATGAGGGCTTAAACAGTCGGCTCCGCTTTTCTTTATAAGTTGCGGTTATGTAAAACAAAAAGTGACCTGCACTCGTTTTCTCTCTTTGTTTTACCGTCGTACGTAGCAGGAAAAGACCCTGGCCGCTTCTATGCATGACCAGATACTCTCTTCTCTAAAAAGAAAGGGGGGTGTGTCCGTTTTTAAAATTGTATGTAACATACAATTTTGTATAGGTCTTTTTTAAAAGATAAGTTGTCATTGCTTGTTCTAAAGTGGGGACCAGGCTCGTATACATATAGTACAAACTTAGATTTTTTAGGAGGAAAGCGTATGCCTAAATCGACTTTCAAATGGCTTGTTTGTGCTACATTAAGTACAGTTTTATTAGCAGGGTGTGGCTTGTTTAGTAAGGAAAAAGGGACAGAGCAAATTGATCCGCCTAAGAAAGTAACATATACGGATGGTGAGAAGAAAGAAACTGCGAAACAAGGGCAAACGAAAAAATTAGATTTATATCTTGTAGATAAAAATGGTTATGTTGTGCCGCAAACGGTACAGTTACCTGCTCCGAAAGATAACGCGGTGATTAAGCAGTCATTACAATATTTAGTGAAAGACGGACCGGTAACAAATGTATTGCCAAATGGATTTCAAGCTGTGCTCCCAGCAGGCACAGAAATGACAGTTGATGTGAAAAAAGACGGGACTGCAGTTGTTGATTTTTCAAAAGAACTAAAAAGCTATAAAAAAGAAGAAGAACGCCGCATTGTAGAAGCAGTTACTTGGACATTAACGCAGTTTAAAGAAGTAAAGAATGTGAAGTTCAGCATGAATGGGCAAGATTTAGCGAAAATGCCTGTTGCTGGTACGCCGATTGGTAATGGGTTAAGCCGAGCAAACGGCATTAACTTTGATGATGAGCAAGTTGCTGATCTTGCAAATACAAAACCAATTACGCTCTATTTCTTGGCGCAAAGTAATAAGCAAACTTATTACGTGCCAGTAACACGCCGCGTTGCAGAAGGGAAGGAAAACGAAGTAGCAACAATTGTAAAAGAACTTGTGAAAGGACCGTCACATAAGTCGGCATTAACATATGATTTTAATCCGGGTGTGAAGTTAATCAATGAACCAAAACTTGAAAAAGGGACATTGACATTGAACTTTAATGAAAATATTTATGCGAATAAAGATAAAAGTAGGATTTCTAACTATGTACTACAGTCGCTTGTATTATCTGTAACAGAAAAACAAGGTGTGGAAAATGTGTCCATTCAAGTGGATGGAAAGGCGAATCTTGTTACAGAAAAAGGCGATAAATTAATAAAACCGGTTGCTCGTCCACAAAACGTGAATACAGGTGGTTTTTAAACAGAAATAATTTGATATACTTAATGTAGGAAGAGAAGGGGAATACATCTAATTCTCCTTCTTTTATTGTGATACATAACATAAATTTTTAATGGGCTATACTAACAAGTAGTAGTTACAAGGGGGTTATTTTTTATGCGAGTAGATGGTAGACAAGCATCAGAGCTGCGCCGTATACATATTCATACGAATTATTTAAAACATCCAGAAGGATCGGTATTAATTGAAGTTGGTGATACAAAGGTTATTTGTACAGCAACAATTGAAGATCGAGTTCCTCCGTTTATGAGAGGTGAAGGAAAAGGGTGGGTTACAGCAGAGTATTCCATGATTCCTCGTGCAACAGAACAGCGTACCATTCGTGAATCAAGTAAGGGGAAAGTAACGGGACGTACAATGGAAATTCAACGTTTAATTGGACGAGCATTGCGTGCTGTTGTTGATTTAGAAGCACTTGGTGAAAAAACAATTTGGATTGACTGTGATGTAATTCAAGCTGACGGCGGAACGCGAACAGCTTCTATTACTGGTGCGTATGTAGCGATGGTATTAGCGTTTGAGAAGCTTGTGGCAGCAGGGAAAGTATCGAAACTTCCAGTGAAAGATTTCTTGGCGGCAACGTCTGTTGGAATCGTTGATGAGCATGGCATTGTATTAGATTTAAATTATGCAGAAGATTCTAAGGCGAATGTTGATATGAATGTCATTATGACAGGAAAAGGACACTTTGTTGAAGTGCAAGGTACAGGAGAAGAAGCGACATTTAGCCGCGGTGAATTGAACGAGTTGCTTGATGTAGCAGAACAAGGGATTTTACAGCTTGTTGAAATGCAAAAAGAAGCATTAGGTGATATTGTAACTCATATGGAATAGAGGTGGAAAGTATGAAGCAAGTTGTCGTAGCGACAAAGAATGCCGGGAAAGTACGTGAATTTGCCGAGCTATTTGAAAAGTTTGATTTAGAAGTAAAATCACTTTATGATTTTCCTCATATTGAAGAAGTAGAGGAAACGGGTGAAACGTTTGAAGAAAACGCGATTTTAAAGGCGGAACATCTGTGTAAACAGCTAGGTGAAATTGTCATTGCAGATGATTCTGGTTTAATTGTAGATGCTTTGCAGGGGAAACCAGGTGTTCACTCTGCTCGTTATGCAGGTGAGGAAAAGAATGATCAAGCTAACATTCAAAAAGTGTTAGACGGATTAAAGGATGTTCCAATGGAGAAGCGTACAGCGCGTTTTTATTGCGCATTAGCTGTTGCATTTCCGCAAGAAGATAAAAAACCATTGATTGTAAATGGAACGTGTGAAGGAAAGATTTTAGAACAGCAGCGCGGGGAAAATGGATTTGGGTATGATCCCATTTTCTATGTAGAAGAATACAAAAGCGCAATGGCAGAATTGTCGTCGGATGAGAAAAATAAAATTAGTCATCGCGGACGCGCGCTTCGTAAATTAGAAGAAAAAATTCCAGTTTGGTTTTTAGGCGAAGAATAAAGTGAAACTTCCATCAGTGGGGGCTTCATCCCCCGTTGATGGAAAGCCCGACCAATCGGGATTTTACGGGCAGTTGTCCCCCGCCCATCTTTTTTGATTCTCTCTGAATATTGAGGTGGGGGTCTTATTGCCCACGAATAGCGGGATAATAAGGGAGCGAAACTGATGAAGGCGTTAATTGTGAGCGACAGTCACGGTTCTGTGAAAGAGCTAAAGCAATTAAAAGAGCAGTACGAGGGAAACGTAGATGTGATGATTCATTGCGGTGATTCGGAATTAACATCGCAGCACGTTGAACTAGAAGGGTTTCATGTAGTGAAAGGAAACTGTGATTTTGCCTTTGACTTTCCAAATGACATCATCACAGAAGTACAACATACACGTTTTCTCGTCACACATGGACATTTATACAATATTAAAATGACACTGCAAACACTTTTATATCGCGCGAAAGAAGCTGAGGTAAATGTCGTTTGCTTCGGTCATTCGCATATATTAGGAGCAGAAATCATAGACGATATTTTGTTTATCAATCCAGGAAGTATTCTTTTGCCGCGTTCGCGAAGAGAAAAAACATTTGCTGTACTCGAAATACAAGAAGGTCAAATAGACATACGTTTCCTTACTTTAGAAGGTGTAACTGTAGCACAAAAAACGTTTCAAATAGGGTGAAAAGAATTTTTTCACTCTATTTGAAAAAAATGTTGACTTTAATTATCATCGATAATATAATGAATATTGTCGATGAGGCATTAGAAAAAATTTCATATCATGCGGGTGTAGTTTAGTGGTAAAACAAGAGCCTTCCAAGCTCTGGTCGAGAGTTCGATTCTCTTCACCCGCTCCATGTCCCAGTAGCTCAGCAGGATAGAGCAACGGCCTTCTAAGCCGTCGGTCGGGAGTTCGAATCTCTCCTGGGACGCTAAAAAAACCTTGTTGGGGAAGCATTGAATCCCCGTATAATAAGCCTTTTAACTCGAAAGTTGAAACGTACAGTGTGCGGTCACTATCGAGTTAGGAGGCTTATTTTTTTATGTCTAAAAGACGTGATTCTTTAACGGTTAGTGAAGACTTATCGAATGTTTTTGACAGGAAGCTGGAAAGGAGAACTCTGAAGGGTTTAGCCGCAGGTAATACTGTGTATTTAACTATTGAGAAGGCGCTCTCTACAGTTGTACGTCAAATGAGAGCGACAGGCTTACGTGACCGTACTATTAGCGACTATGAGTTACATATTGGTCATTTTGTGAGTGTGACTGGTGCTGAGTTTCTCCAAGAGTTAACCGTTGATCACATCTATTTGTGGCTTTCATCCATGAATGTTAGTAATCAAACCAAGTTAACACGTTTGAAGTGTCTCAAAGCGTTTCTAGGAAGATGCTTCGATAATGGTTGGATTGAGTTTAACTTTTGGAAGAGTATCAAAATAAAGGTTGATAGCCCTGTTAAAGAAGGTGCAACGGATAGAGAAATTAATCTTCTACTTTCTATGCTAAATCTAACTCGCTTTATAGAATTGAGGGATGCTGCATCCGTATTACTTATTTATCAGACGGGTATTCGAGTTGGAACGTTGTCTCAATTGGAGCATAAACATGTGAACTTAGAAAATAAAGTGCTACGTATTGACGGTGGAATTATTAAGAATCACGAATCTATACATTTACCCTTTGATGATATTCTTGCTAGGGTCTTAGGTGCTCTTATGAAGCAAAACGATATTATCAGGAAAGAGTGTAATGTAAAGAACGATTATTTATTCGTTACGAAAAATGGAGGGCGGATTGCTACGAGTCCGACAAATAACAATATAACTAAGAGACTGAGTAAACATTCTAGGGATTACGGTCTGAAGAATATAAATCCTCATGCACTGAGAAGGGGATTTGCGAAGAATTTACTTAAGAAGGGGGCTAATATAGCTCTGATATCTAAAGCTTTAGGACATAGCGATCTAGCCGTTACTACACGTTATTTACATTTAGATAAGGAAGAGGTTGCTGAAAGTTTACGAAGTTTTTTGTAAATAAAAAAAGAGCATCTTGGCGGATGCTCCTTGTAGGGTAGACTGTTGGCGCAGTCCGTGACCCTAAAAATTCAACGTTAAAAACTAAATAAGGGATAATCCCGTATATTCAGTACCTTCATTCTATCGAAAAAATTCGAGGAATGCAAGGCTTCTTAAGTATTGCCTTTTTTAGGTGTTGAGTTACGGGATTTCTAAACGTGGGAATGACCTAACGCCACGCTAAAAACTTGAACAGGTGAGCCTTGCCGATGTCGGAAAGAAAGGCGCTGTACACTCAAATGCTTAACCCTTCCGAGCATGTACAGGCTAGGTGAATGCTGCCAGCAAAAGCGAAAGGCATGGAGTGGTGAGTCTGTCCTCTACGGAGGACGGGAGCTTGAATGAGATGTAATACATCTAAACGTATGGGAGACTCTATACGCTATCATTTAAGCAGTCAGAAATGACTTAAGCTAGGAAGGGTGCTTTGGAAACCTCAGATGAGAACTAAGGATGTACCCATATGTAGCTTAACCCCTTATCTCTTTAGATTATTTTTTATCTCTAGAGACAAGGGGTTTTCTATGCAAAGTTTTCCTAGAATTCCTCCACGGATGATATCAAAAACACATGTCCGACGGCAAGTAGGAATTGCTTAATAAAGTAGAAAACTTTTTATAAATAAAATGTGAAATTACTGATTCTTTCGATATACTCCTATAGGTAGAAATATATTAAATAGAAAAGGAGTGTATATGAATGACAAGAGTTCCTTATGTAGTATCCAAGCTTAAAATTTGGGATACTTATTTAAAGGGAGCTGAGAGAGGTGTGAAACTAAGAGGACAGTATGATGAGAGCGATATGGAGTACACGCAATTCCTTATAGAAGAGATAGTGCTACAACGTTATTACATTAGAAGACAACCAATCTTTAAATTGAAAGGAGTTAAACCATGCAAACAACTACGGATATGAAAATCAAAATAGTTAATGCTCGAAAGCTTCTACGTAAAACAGGACATTCCGTAACTACTAGAGAACAAAGAGAGTTCTACATTAAAAAGAAACGGCAAGAGGAAGGGAAGGACGAAAAGCGTTGGTTTTCATGGCAGGATACCGTCAATCATTTAGCGATGAAGTATACACTGAATGACGTTCAAAAGGGTTCGCTCCTACTTATGAGTACTTTCCTAAAGAGAAATAGTGACGGCTCCCTTTCAGATTCAAACGGTGGTAAACTTACAGTTAACAAGCTCGCTGATCTCACAGGAAAGTCAGTACGGCAAGCTAAACGCATTATAGAGGAATGTGCAAACGTTGGAGCATTGACTACACACAAAGAAGGAAAAGAGATTGTCATTACATTCACGGATATGCTTTACAAGTGCGGAACATTAGAAGGTGAAGACAGAAAGAATCACGTTAAAGTATATCAGCAACGAGTGAGAGAAGTATCCGAAAAGTTAACATTAAAGGAGCTTGGCTTACTAGCTGATTTGCTTGCTCATTTCCACTGGAAGACACATATCTTATGTGAGAATCCAACAGGAATCAGCACGCAAGATATTAAAGTTTGGCGTAGAAAAGATATTATTGAGAAGCTCGGATATAATCGAAAGTTTGTGTATGACACAATTAATAAGTTTAAAAAGAATCGTATCTTAATAGAGATATCAGCACAAATAGATGTTATCTGTTTGAGTCCATATATTGTGAGCCGTCAAGTTGAAAAGGTGACCTTAGAGCAAATAGAAGAGGTTGCCCACTCTATAGCAGACAACCTCACAAGTAATTCATATCTTTAAATATATAACCGAAAAGTCTCGCCTTACTCCTCCTACAGATTGGGCGGGGCTTTTTTGTATCTACTAATATTATAAATTAGAAAAGGTGAGGAATGCAAGTGTCGTTTTTGTCCACTTTTTAGCCTGTCAAGTGTCGTTTTTGTCCAAAAGTAAAAGTGGGTTGAGCCTTACGGAGAGTAAGCGTGAAAGCTGTTTTCTCTTCAGGAATGCTCTATTATCTATATAGGTTTTTACTTTAAAGGGAATAGCCGTTCACTAATAATGATACAAATCTCAATGTAATCATCTAAGGTAAACACTTGTGACAGTTCCGCTACGCTACACCATCACCGTCAACCTCTTATCTATTTATGGGTAAGCTTATCCGTTCTTTATATACACTCTTATAGAGATAGATACATTGACGGTGGGAGCGCCAGCGACTACGTGTATGCAATACACGATCCCTGCATGATGACATGCAAGTATAAGCTTAATAGATACATCTTATTAGATGTCCTTAATTGATTGAATGAATCTGCGGCTACAAAGCTAATTGAATCTATATAGATAATACATATATTGGAATCGTTAATTTCGATAGTTTAATCTGTAAAGTAAATTACCTTGACGGATGAAAATCTAATCTGAGACCTACTCCTAAGCTCTACCGCTGTGCGAAGCAAAGATACTCTCTTATTTAGACAATATCCACCGCTCGTGAAGGGTAATCATGTGGTAAAGAAAACAAAAAAGGCACGACCTCTAGTACGGAGTACGTCTCCGACTATTGAGTCAATACCTGTTTCATTTCATGAATTACATTTACGGCTTCTCTTCCGTTCATACTTCACTCCTACGCTTTCGTTTAGCTCTCGTGAGCGTACTTTCGGAGATGCCAGTCATATTAGATACTTGCTTAAGTGAATTGCTCTCCAGTAACGTCAGAGCGTGATCTATTTGAGCTTTGTTAAACTTTTTAGGACGACCTTCTTTATAGTCCGGACTCTGCTTTGCAATAGCTTTACCCTCTTGAGTACGTTCGACTATCATGTCACGTTCAAACTCTGCGAATGCTGAGAATACATTGAAGAGAAGCCTCCCTGCGGGAGTATCCTCAATTACTCCAATGTTCAATACATGTACGGCTACACCTCTAGAGAAAAGCGTTTGTATAGTCTCTATGGCTTCCTTTGTAGAGCGTGCAAACCTATCAAGTTTTGTAACTACGAGAGTGTCACCCGCTTGCAACTCATCAAGCAATACTGTAAAGGAAGGTCTACTCATTCTAGTGCCTGTACATTTATCCGTTCGAATATCTTCACAGCCTGCTTCCTTTAATTGTTGAATCTGTATCTCTAAACATTGTTGTAATGTACTTACACGGGCATATCCATACTTCATAATATCTCCCCCTATAGCCATAGGCAAATTGTATTTTACTTATGACGGTAATTTATGACCGAACTTCATATACTGATATTATCACAATCCCTAAACACAGTCAATACTATTAAGTTATGACTGTGCAAGCATGACCTTATCTCATCAGAGTAACACCTTGCATATGCCCGCCTAGTGTGCACCTCTGTAGCTAGACCGGAAGCCTAGTCTCTGAAGTAATACCCTAGAGTATAAGGCTAATATGCTAGGCTAAAGAGCTAGTCCATACAGGTACATATATACTGTATGGATATACTACCTACTACTATACTTCTGCTTATAAGGGAATCGCAAAGAGCCTTCACCACCGAAGAAGGAGACAGCGCATCATACACCATATAAGTCACAGCGCCTACAGAGACGGATGAGAGATAACATCGAATATGGTGAGGACTGTGAAGACACAGACACCACACAGAGGACTGTGAGACCCTACAGAGGGAATGATACAAACGTTGATGAGTGAGTCGCTGATGGGTTGCTGATGAGTGGTTGGCGGATAAGAAGAAGAGAGAAGCGAAGAAGAGAACCAATGAGAGATACGTTTCATTGAAGGTTCGGCACAAAGGGAATTCACGAAAGGCTTCACGAGACCTTTGAGTCCACGGGGGGGGGCTTTAAGAAACAAGCAATATACAGCTAGGAGTCAACGTGTATGATACCCTATCGTGTGTTTCGGCTTCCAAGTATAGATTTCCCCTAACGTGTTTAGGCGCTTTAAAGAATTGACTGATATCCGTCTAAAGAGGTGATCTCTACGTAAAAAGTATTGACGAATACGTATAAATAGTGATAAAATTGAGGGTTATACTTGACATTTGTCCGCTAACATGCTAAAGTATATATATATGGGGGAAATACCCTCAAATAAAACTTTGTGTATGTTTACCTACTGGGAGAACACAAAGTGCATGTATTCAGTTAGCTCCATTCAATAAAAGTTTGGAGCAAGTGTATGACTCATCGTTTTCTTATCTCCAAAGTAATTTACCCTTTGAAAGACACTCATCACACACTCCTTTCTCTATCATGCAATCAAAACCTTCCGTAAACGTATGGAGCTTCCTCTCTTGGGGTTGTTCCATTGGTGATATGACCCTATAAAGAGATTCATCCTTTTTTGAAAAGAGACCCTCGTATCATCAATGGAGCTACTCAATAGTAATGTTATCAATTGCGTGATCTCATTATTCAATTGAACTCCTTCTCCTTTTAGCCTTACGGCAAAACCACTTTTAAGCAAATTATTATTTTCGGTGATATCTAAGTAGCGGAAAATACTTAAGAGTATTAAGTCTCAGATAATTTGTTTATCTCCTATCGTTTGTATTCCGAAAAGTACAAACACAGAGTTAACTACTCAATAAGGTTTCTACTGTCATAGAATTTTCTCCTTTGAAGATTGGGGAGAACGGAAAACTCCCCTTTCTAATAAAACTCCTAAGCTCGTAGCATCCTCCTTAGCGAATAACTCAGGAGTTTTATTAGGACATATCTTTGACAATCGTCAAGAATACTACGCACAATCCCACATAGAAAGGATGATTCTACAAATGAGAATCCCCGTTAAATTAAGCAAGTTATCTCCTGAGATTCGTCCACAAGTACGTTTTTTAATCTTTAGCATCACATTCGGACACCAAAACCTTACAAAGATATGCGAGCAAGCTGGAGTCAGACGTGGGTCACTTTACAGAGTGCTAAACGGTGAAGCATCCCACGACAAAGCCGCAAACGTTATTGATAGGGTCTTAGAAGTGATTCCGTTCTCTATTGATTATGAGCTAATGAGCGTAACCAATGATGTCATGCTCAAGGTGGAGGAACTTCAGAAGAGGTTATTTATCATTGGCGGTGAAGCTGAATGAATGATATCACCCATTACGATGATGAAAAAAGCTATTCCGCATTATCCCCCTCAGATATCGACAGAGCAATACAAAACTTCCATGATGTACCCTTTGAGATTGTCTCCAAAGTAAACCTCAAGCAACAAAAGTTCGTGCACTCCCTAGTAAAGAACAATATGAATATAAGAGCAGCTTCAAAAGAGGCTGGCATTACAGAACAATACGGACATAAGCTCAAGAATGATCCAAACATAAGAGCCTACTACACGGCTATCATGCAGCGAGAGAGCTTCTCCAATGTTGTTAGCTTACATGAATCGCTCGCACTTGCGTCAGAGATTGCTAGAGGGATGAAGACTGACGGGACTCCAATTACTGAAGATGTTCTAAATATGAAAAGTGGACAAGTATCGCAATTAAGAGTAAGCAATAAAGATCGCTTGAAAGCTCTAGAATTCATGCTTAAAACTCATAAGATTCTGTTCAACGGTAAAGACGAGAACAATCCAGTGGGAAACACTACGATCATTGTCGACATTTCAGATTCTGACAAGGAACTTGTAGAAAATAGCTTAGCCCGTAAAGATATAACGCCTTCAAATGATGACTATATTGATATTTAAAAGTTGCCAATTTTCGGCAGCACTCAACTATAAAAATTAGAAAAGGATGATTTTATATGACAAACTTAAATGACTTTTTAAATACTTCAGTAGGGAGACGATTAATGAAAATCGCTGAAGCTGAACAGACTGCATTCAATAATGAGATCACTTTAAAGCGAGAACAGTTACAAAACTTAAAAGATAACATGCGAATTGCTCAGTTCGGTACACGTCAGAATACAACAAGCTACTTAAAAGTTGAAGGAAATCTCTGCAAGGTTGAAACGGATATGACAAGTCATATCAAATCTATTGAGCCGCTTACTCAAGCTGAATTCAAGCAAATGAGTGCCATGGAGCAACAAGCTATTAAGCAAGTTGATGCGATCATCTATAATAAGTTGAAGTACGGCTCAAATGTAGGAGTACAAGAAAGTGAAAAGTTCTTCAATATGATTGCTATGGCTGATGAGTTTAAACCAGCTTTCGAGACATTTGAACTAATTTGCAATACAGACGTTGAAGACTGGACTCAATTTGAAAACTCTGAAGATAGAAACGCAATTGTTCCAATCTCTAAAGAAGCGAAATACATGGATGCTTTTCGTAATCCTAAAAATGTACAAGATATCAACAATCAGATCCTAGAGCTGGAGCGCAACATTTCTGACTCTATTGCGGCTCAAGAGATTATCCCATTACCTTCTGAAGCATCTACTATGGAAGGAGATACTCTTTAATGAGTGCTCAAGCTTATCAACTAGTGAAGCAATCAAATAGTAATTAATTCCTCACGAGTCGTCATCTTCTGAGATGGCGGCTTTCTCTATTTTACCTCAAAAAAATAAACCTCGAAGGAGCTGTTCCCCAAAATGACAGATACTTTTAATCAAGAAGATAAAATTCATAATATCAAGTCAACAGCAGGATACAACTTTATTGTATCTAACTATGAAGCAAAACGAATTCTTAACCGCATTCAACATACAAAGTATTCTCTCGAATCCTTATGCGGATACGGAGACGTTGTTCTTATTAGCCGAATCGAATTAGCTAAATACGTGAAGAAAGGATACAAGTCTCTTCAGGTGCTTGATCAAAATGATCGCTTCCTATGGATGTGTAGAGCTGAACACTTTAAAGAGACAGTCGTAAATAGTGTTAACCTTGAAGGACTAGCACATATTAAGGACATCGACAGGGATATCTTAAAAGGTCAAATGACTATGAAATTAGCTAGACAGCTTCTCAAGTGATAGGAGGCTTTTTGTTTGGGAAACTATTTGTGGATGTGCTCTATAAGATTCCCACTACGGAGAAAGTGATCACCTCTAGGGGGGGCGCAAGATGTTTGCTCGATTGACTGCCCACCTGAGTGAATTTGTGAGCATACTATGAAGATGATAATATCAATACTCCTTCGTAACTGAGCATAAGCTCACTATGAGGGATAGTATGTTACTTACAGTAGTAACAATGAGATGGCGTTATCTAAAATAAATTAAATATAAAGGGGAATATGAAACATGAAATCAAATTATGATGAGTTAGTTGTAGCGGACGAAAGTCCAGTATCAGTTTTAAACGAGGTGGTTGAGCTTCTAAGCGAAGAAACTCCTTGGAGAGAAAATCAAGCTCAATACTTTGAACACATCACGGAGGAAGAAAAAGCTGGAGAGTTTTGGGTTAAGCATCCTAAATATAATATCTTATGTAGTAACCTAGGGAGAATCTACCGCTTAGAATATAAAGGCACTGACGGTAGGGAGCTTAAAGGAAAGGTTGCTAAATTGACTGAACTTGAAAATAAGTATCTAGTAGTAACCATTGAAGGTACTCAACGTAGGGTATCAAGGCTTATCGCTGAAACATTCAAGCCACACCATTACAGCGATAACCTTGATTGCGATCACTTTGATAACAATCGATGGAATAACCGTCATAGCAATTTAAGCTGGATGTCTTCAGAAGATAATAGAGTTAAGGCTGTAAGAGATAATGCAAAGCTCAACTACATAGGATTCTATACAGTTCTTAAATATATTGAGATGAATTTAACGGATAAGCAAATCGCTGAACGTTTTGAACCTCTTGAATGTGGGGCTAAATTGACAGATAAAGATGTGAATGGTATTCGCCGTAAATATGCATACAAGTCTTATCACGAGATGTACAGCAACGGAGTATCACCCTTTTATGGTAAAAAAGCGCTTTGAAAACTAAATAAGCTAGCTCTAGAGGGTGCGACCTCGTGTGCTGGCACTAGGAGGTAACACTTTTATGACGAACTTGCAGATTGTTGGAATCTTATTCGCCTGTGCTGAGTATTTAGCTGATAAGGATGCTCTCGAAAAGGTTTGGGTGAAACATTCGTGATGAAATTCATACGGGGTTTGCTACACTTCTTTAAAAAGAGAGAATTTAAAAGCTGTGTACTTGGAAGATATGGAAGCCGTGAGATAATCTTCATAAACGAAGACGGTCAAGAGTTCACCAGAGTTACATCTCAAGGTGGCTCTTCACTACTAAAAACTTTTGAGGGTAACTGAAATAACAGGAAGAAACAAGAAAGTTTTTCCTTGACGGAAATCTATATAATAGGATAAGATTTTCTCAAAAGGTCACTTGACCGAAAACTGGAATGTTTCAACATCTGAATTGTATCGGCTATTATGACGCAAAGTTTATAGATTGGCTCGGGAGTTCGAATCTCTCCTGGGACGCTACAGAGAAGTGCATGAGTGCACTTCTTTTTTTTATACCCCTTACATCGTTTAGTTAAATGGTGTAGGGGGTTTTGTCTTGCTCAAAAGAAATAAAGGAATATATAATCTGTAACCTGCTTTAACTTTTGACTATGTTAAAAGTTAGAGCAGGTTATTTGAATAAGGAATAGAATATTTAAATGAGAAGATTTTGTAGTTTGTAAAGAGATAAATAAGTGAAAAAATCTTTAGTTGTAACAACGGTTATGATAATAGGGATTTTTAGAGCATGGTGGTGATTGCTTATAAGGTAATCACTTTTGTTATTATATCTAAATAGTCAAAGGAGGCGGTGGAATAAAAATATGCTAGGTAACTACGGTGGAATGTTAATAGAGCATACGGATTTATTCTTAGTTCATTGTCCTAGATGTAATAGTTGTGCGAGGGTTTTTACTCCAGATAACGCAAAAGGAAAAGATGAGCCTAGATATATAGGTCATGAATCTAAACGGTTATTATGTAGTAAATGTGGATTAACAAAAGACATTCATCCTAAAAGAAGATGGGATAATTTGTGGGCATTTAACCATGAATTATTCAATGAAAAACATGGTGTTGATTGGTACTTTGGTTTACCTTTATATTTGCAAAGGGAATGTTGTGGTCGTAAGCTTTGGTTCTTTAATCTCGAACATCTTCATCGTGTAGAAGATTATGTTCAGAAACGTTTAAGACCATTTAGACCATATTATTTAAGCGTCGAGAGTAGGCTACCAAAATGGATGAAACTTTCAAAGAATAGAAATGAGATTCTTAAGACAATAGAAAAGTTGAAGTATACGATTTAATTTAGATTGTGAGGAGAGACTGGTGTTTTAAATTGATTTTTCTGAAATGAAAAAGACACAAAAGAAACTTCCTTGAAAGCAGAATTTCAAGAAAAATTTAAACTACATAGTGAATAGTCTTTTTTGAATTATTCCAATTGTTGTTGTCAAGATGATACGTTTAGTGATATTTATGCCGAGTTAGTGGAATATGATGATTTTGTAGCAGGGTTAGTATCGAGTTTCTTGGATGGAAGAAAGATTAAGTGGAATTTATTTAAAAAAGTACATTCAAAAACAGAGATAGTTGGCAAGAGCTTTTTGGCTACAGTAGGAGACTAGAGGGCCTTTTGGAAGTGCTTGAAGAAAACAATACTTAATACGTCTTATAGAACTGACAGATTAATATAGAAAAAAGAGGAAAGCGGCCGCAAAGACTGCTTTCCTTTTTCGTGATGTACATTAATTGTTAATAAACTTCTCAAATACAAATCCGAAATCTTTTACATTGTATTGTTTCTTCGTATCAACAAGCCAGTTGAATGCAATCTGATTAATTTCTTTAAACTGTGCTGCAAGATCTAATTCAGCATTTCTTACATTACTTAATGTAGAAGATGCCATTTCCAGGCTTTTATGTGCGTATTGCGTTGCGATGTCATTTTCGTGAGTAATTTCAGCGATTTTTAGAAGTGCTTTATATAAATCTTTTACTTCTTCAATATGTTTTTTATGTATATCAATGGAGTAATGCTCCCCGCCCATAGTAAATTTAAGTTCAATATCTAAATCGACAGTACCAGCCGTTTCGAGCAGGACGTTAGAAATTTTATGAGTGTTGTATTTATAACGGCGAAGTGTACGTTTCTTACTTACGGCACTCGTTCCGTCAACGTGAATAAGAGCTGTATTTGTAAAGCAATATTCGTCTGTTTTTGATTTGATTAAAAAATAAATTTTTTCATTTTCTTCATGCATGACATAATCATCAGCATCTACTTTATCGTAATCAGCAGGGGTAATGACGGTTCCAATATCACTTAAGCCAAGCATATCAGCTGCTACTTTTTTGAACATAGTGAATCATCCTTTCGTTATTAATTTCAGAATAATCGCAATAGTATTATATCATTTATGCAGAAAGAAATGTTAAATATAAGAAGGAAGAAACGAACGGTGAAATGAAACTTTATAGTGTATATTGTCCTCAAACCGATTTATGTTATTATTTCAATCCTAAAGTCTTTCGGAAATCAATTAATTTAAGAGTTAAAGCTCCTAAAAATTATCAAGAAAAGAATATAAATTTTGCAGATGAATATAGGGAAATACCATAAAACTCCCCCAGTGTATGTTAACTGAGGTGGTATTTTTTGAGAAATCTTACAATTCTGTAAGGTATATGTAAGGTAGTTCGATGGTAACTATTTTTAAACATTTTATAATAAAGGTAACAAAGACGAATCGAGGAGGAAAAAATGATGAAAGGATTAGCTGTAGCAGCTTTAACGATTGCTTTTGGAGTTATTGCGTATGATAAACTGACTCACATGATTGAGGTTGTAAAACAGTTAATAGCATAAATACAGACTTAAGGGGACAGAGAATGGAATGGCTATTAGGAATGATTGGAGTTTGTAGTGTAATCTTATTATTCATGTTTCCAAGTGGATTATTAAGCTCAAGTGTAAGTATATTTTTCATCTGTTTAATCATCGGTACAATCATAATTATTATGTTGTTAATGAAGCGTAGTAAGCTTATTGTCTTTTTTAGCATCATCGTGATGACGTTTATTGTTCTTCAAATGATAACCCTCTTTATATACCCTACTATTATAAAAGCTTTCCATTAGACTCTCCGCATCGGCAGCAGAGAGTTTTTTGTTTTATTTATGAAATTTCTGCTTTCATATTTCCCGCTGATATGTTCAATCTTTTGTATAACAGAAATCGGCATTTTCTCAATAAAAACGAACAGATGTCAATTATTGTGTTCCGAACTGTCATTTGTTATATTAACTTTAAAGTGTATTGAAAATCTAAAAAAAGAGGCGAGCGTATGGATAAAAAAGAAAGTACGGTCGTATTGTTTCCGCAATTGTCAGCGCGATTTACCGATGAAGGATTTATTGCATTGCGCGAGCGTCGGTTTGAAGATGCGTTAAAAAACTTCGAAATGTTGCGCCAATACGGTGCGCAGACAGAGCAATCAGAATTAGCTTCAGTTATTTGTTTGCTAGAATTAAAGGAAATGAAAGAAGCAAAAGAGCGATGCGAGAAATTGCTTGAAACAGGTGAGTTCTTATTTCAAGATATTCTCGAAACGTATATTACGATTTTAGTGCAAATAAATGATTATGAAGGTATTATTGAAACGGTTCAGTCTGTTTTGCAAACGAAAGAAATAACAGTAGAGCAAAAGGAAAAGTTAGCACAACTTGCTTTGTTTGCAAAGAGTATGCTAGAGAGTGAAGAAGTAGTAGAGATAGATGACGGTTTATCTTTTGATGAACCTGCGTTTGTGGATGCCTTGCTGACTGGTGACTACGGGGAGCAACTGCGCGCGGTGAATCGTCTTGCGACTAAACATGTCGAGAAGGCGTTGCCGACGTTGCGTACATTTTTATTAGATGAAACGAAACACCCGTATATTAAAACTTCTATCTTATACGCATTGATGGAATTTGGAATGCAAGAAAAGATAGATGTAGAAAAATTTGGTGAGATAATAACAGTTATACCGGCTAATTTGGCTTATAATCAATATGATACAGGAGAAGTGTTACATATATTATCTGAACGATTAGAGCATGATAATCCATCGATGTATGGGGCAATGATTACATATTGGAAAGAAATGCAGACAAGTCTCTTCCCGTTTCCTCTATTAACGGACAAAGACGAGTTATGGGCAGCTGTTTTAGAGAGAGTTGGAAGGAAGCGCTTTGGAATGCCAATCGATGAAGAGAAGCTTCTTCGTGAATATGATATTACACTGGAAGAATACCATATTGCATATCAGTGGTTTTTACGTATTGAGAAAGAAGGGTTTATGCCAGTATAATGAAAAAGAATGTTTCAGTTATTGAAACGAGAGTATTCTATGTTATAATGTAAGGGTTGCAAAAGGCTTAAATCTGCCTTTTTATAAGAGAATAGAAACAAATATTCTCTTACTTATATGTTTCATATTATTCTCGAACAAAATATACCGTATTTGTCTTTTGGGCAAATAGTAGATTGAGAAGTATATGTCCCAAGTTTTTTATAGTGGATAGAAGGCTGAATTTATCAGTTTGCGTTTGTTGTTTCTTTTTGAGAAACGATAAAGGCCTCGATCTCTAAAGGTATGTGCATACATTATTATAGTTGGAGGGAAAGAATAAATGGCTGCAAAATGGGAAAAATTAGAAGGAAACGTTGGCGTTTTAACAATTGAAGTTGATGCGAAAGAAGTAAACAACTCTTTAGACGCTGCGTTCAAAAAAGTAGTAAAAACAATTAATGTACCGGGCTTCCGTAAAGGGAAAATGCCTCGTCCGCTATTCGAACAACGCTTCGGTGTAGAATCTTTATACCAAGATGCTTTAGATATCATCTTACCAAAAGCATACGGAGAAGCAATCGATGAAACGGGTATCTTCCCAGTTGCTCATCCTGAAATCGACATCGAGAAATTCGAAAAAGGTCAAAACTTAATTTTCACTGCAAAAGTTACTGTAAAACCTGAAGTGAAATTAGGCGAATACAAAGGCTTAACAGTAGAGAAAATGGATGCTACTGTAACTGACGAAGATGTAGAGAATGAATTAACATCTTTACAAGAGCGTCAAGCTGAGCTTGTAGTGAAAGAAGAAGGTACTGTAGCAAACGGTGATACAGCTGTAATCGACTTCGAAGGTTTCGTTGATGGCGAAGCATTTGAAGGCGGAAAAGGCGAAAACTACTCTTTAGCAATCGGTTCTGGCACATTCATTCCAGGCTTTGAAGAGCAATTAGTTGGTCTAAAAGCTGGCGAACAAAAAGACGTGGAAGTATCATTCCCAGAAGAATACCATGCAGCTGAACTAGCTGGTAAACCAGCTACATTTAAAGTAACAATTCATGAAATTAAAGTGAAAGAACTTCCTGCTTTAGATGATGAGTTCGCGAAAGATGCAAACGAAGAAGTTGCAACTCTTGATGAGTTAAAAGCAAAAATTCGTGAAAACTTAGAAGTAAGCAAAAAGCAAGAAGCTGAACACAAAGTTCGTGATGAAGTAGTAGAAAAAGCTTCTGCAAATGCAGAAATCGATATTCCAGAAGCTATGATCGAAACTGAGTTAGATCGTATGGTTCGCGAATTCGAACAACGCTTAAGCTACCAAGGCATGAACTTAGAACTTTACTACCAATTCACAGGTACTGATGAAGAGAAATTAAAAGGACAAATGAAAGAAGACGCTGCAAAACGCGTAACAACTAACCTTGTTCTTGAAGCAATCATCAAAGCTGAAAACATTGAAGCAACAGATGAAGAAGTAAATGCAGAAATTGAAAAAATGGCTGAAATGTACAACATGCCAGTAGACGCTGTGAAACAAGCTCTTGGTAACGTTGAAGGTGTAAAAGAAGATCTTCAAGTTCGTAAAGCAGTAGATTTCTTAGTAGATAACAGCAAGACTGCATAATAAAATAACAAGGCGCGACATTGCTCGTGCCTTGTTTTATAAATATAAATATATTTGTAAAACATTTTGTTATGAAGAAGGAAATGATTCTTCAAAAGTCGAATATACATATTTCAAAAGTTTTAAAAATTTTTATTTGTACATAACTAACTATATTATTTGTATTTCTCGCCACGTAGTGACATAATATGTATTTACATACGATACATTTATCGTGTACATACGAAGGCAAGGTTTTAGCACTTTGTAAGGGGTGTGAAAATATGTTTAAATTTAATGATGAGAAAGGACAATTAAAATGTTCTTTCTGTGGTAAAACACAAACGCAAGTTCGAAAACTTGTGGCAGGTCCTGGGGTTTACATTTGTGATGAATGTATAGAGCTTTGCACAGAAATCGTGCAAGAGGAGCTTGCAAAAGATGAAGAAGTAGAATTCAAAGATGTACCGAAGCCGGTAGAAATTCGTGAAATTTTGGATGAATATGTAATCGGACAAGATCAAGCGAAGAAAGCATTAGCGGTAGCGGTATATAACCATTACAAGCGCATTAATTCTAGCAGCAAAATTGATGATGTAGAATTAGCGAAAAGTAATATTTCTTTAATTGGGCCAACAGGTAGCGGTAAAACGTTATTAGCTCAAACATTAGCGCGTATTTTAAATGTTCCATTTGCAATTGCTGATGCAACATCTTTAACGGAAGCTGGATACGTAGGGGAAGATGTAGAAAACATCTTATTAAAACTTATTCAAGCAGCTGATTATGATGTAGAGAAAGCGGAAAAAGGAATCATTTATATTGACGAAATTGATAAAGTGGCTCGTAAGTCAGAAAATCCGTCAATTACGCGTGACGTATCTGGTGAGGGTGTGCAACAGGCACTTCTTAAAATTTTAGAAGGAACTGTAGCGAGCGTTCCGCCTCAAGGTGGTCGTAAGCATCCACATCAAGAGTTTATTCAAATCGATACGACAAACATTTTATTCATTTGTGGCGGTGCATTTGATGGTATTGAACCAATCATTAAACGCCGTCTTGGTGAAAAAGTGATTGGCTTCGGTTCTGAGAAGAAAAATGCTGATGTAACAGAAAAGCATGTTTTATCGCATGTATTGCCAGAAGATTTATTAAAATTTGGATTAATTCCAGAATTTATTGGTCGTCTTCCGGTTATTGCGAATTTAGAGCCACTTGATGAAGATGCTCTTGTTGACATCTTAACAAAGCCGAAAAATGCGCTTGTGAAGCAGTTCCAAAAGTTATTGGAGCTTGATGATGTTGCATTAGAGTTTGAAGAAGAAGCTCTTGTTGAAATTGCCAAAAAAGCAATTGAACGTAAAACAGGTGCACGTGGACTTCGTTCTATTATTGAAGGTCTTATGTTAGATGTGATGTTTGAACTTCCATCTCGTAAGGACATTGAAAAATGTGTAATTTCAAAAGAAACAGTAACAGAAAATGCTGCGCCAAAATTAGTGCTTCAAGATGGTACTGTACTTGAGCAAGATACAAAAACATCTGCATAAATAGTGGGGGCTTTGGCCCCCATTATTTATGCAATGGAATATAAACGATAGAAACAGCAATTATATAATTGCTGTTTCTTCTTATGTTTAGCGTGTTTCCTCCCAGGGGATACTAATGAGTAAAACATAGCGGGAGGAAATGAATATGAGCTGGACAAATATTTTTTTAATCGTTCAACTTGTCTTTGGTGTAATTGTCGGATTATATTTTTGGCACTTACTCCGAAACCAGCGAACGCAAAAAGTTTCAATCGATAGAGAATCAAAGAAAGAGCTAGAGCAGCTTCGGAAAATGCGGGAAATTTCGTTAACAGAACCACTTGCTGAAAAGGTTCGTCCGGCTTCGTTTGCCGATATTGTGGGGCAAGAAGATGGTATTAAATCATTAAAGGCAGCTCTATGCGGACCAAATCCGCAGCATGTCATTATATACGGACCACCAGGGGTCGGGAAAACAGCGGCGGCGCGGCTCGTATTAGAAGAAGCGAAGAAAAATATGAAGTCTCCATTTCGAATGAATGCAACATTTATTGAACTTGATGCCACAACAGCGCGGTTTGATGAACGAGGGATTGCTGATCCGTTAATCGGTTCTGTTCATGACCCGATTTATCAAGGGGCCGGTGCGATGGGACAAGCGGGTATTCCGCAACCGAAAAAAGGAGCGGTCACAGATGCGCATGGAGGTATTTTATTTATTGATGAGATTGGAGAGCTTCATCCAATTCAAATGAATAAGATGTTAAAAGTGCTTGAGGATCGCAAAGTGTTTTTGGAAAGTGCATATTATAGTGAGGAAAATTCTCTCATTCCAACGCATATACACGATATTTTCCAAAAGGGATTACCAGCTGATTTTCGTCTTGTTGGTGCGACAACACGTTCCCCAGAGGAAATTCCTCCAGCGATTCGCTCGCGTTGTTTAGAAGTCTTTTTTCGTGAATTAGATACAGAAGAGATTGAAGAGGTAGCCGAAAATGCTGCTGAAAAGGTAAGTATGGAGATGGGTAAACAAGGCGTAGAAATGATTGGAATGTACGCGCGAAATGGAAGAGAAGCCATTAACCTTGTGCAAATCTCTGCTGGAATGGCAATTAACGAAGGACGATCTTTTATAAGGGATGAAGATATTGAATGGGTGATTCATTCCAGTCAATTGACACCTAAATACGAAAAACGTATATATCCAATTCCAAGAATCGGCCTTGTAAATGGCTTAGCTGTGTATGGACCTAATACAGGGGCACTACTTGAAATAGAAGTAACAGCAATTGCGGCAAAAGAAAATGGGTCTGTTGTAGTAACGGGAATTGTTGAAGAGGAGAGTATCGGTAATCAAGCAAAATCGATTCGCCGTAAAAGTATGGCGAAAGGTTCTGTTGATAATGTTGTCACTGTCCTTCGTTCACTGGATTTATTGCCAGAAGGATATGATATACATATTAACTTTCCAGGCGGTGTTCCTATTGATGGTCCATCTGCCGGCATTGCAATTGCAACAGGTGTATATTCTGCAGTTCATCGCATGTATGTCAATAATGAAGTAGCGATGACCGGAGAGATTAGTATTCACGGGGAAATAAAACCAGTCGGCGGTGTTTATGCAAAAGTAAAAGCAGCGAAAAAGGCCGGGGTAAAGAAAGTGCTCATCCCCGCAGAAAATATGCAGCCCCTTCTTTATACAATTAAAGGTATTGAAATTGTTCCTGTCCGAAAATTAAAAGAAGTATTTGCATTAGCATGTGTACAAGAAAAAATGGAGCGAACAGGCGATACGTTGCTCTCTTTTGAGGAAGATGATGCACAATCGATTTGAAAGAAAGTGTTAGCCGATCAATCGGACTTTTAGCGACAGTTTTCGCTAAGAAGAAAGTTAAATCATTGAGATATATTCTAGGCTTCGCTTAAGTCGTCATATGCTTAAGGGAAGTCCTTTTTCTTGAACAAGAAACAGAGTATTGAGTCTCTGCGATTGCATAAGGCTTTATTGTAATATAAAATAGGGAAACAAAGATATTTATGGAGGTGCTATGTCTAATATGAATGCGAACGAAAGAATCGTGCCCCTCCTACCATTAAGAGGCGTTCTCGTATATCCGACGATGGTTCTGCATCTTGATGTAGGACGTGATAAATCGATCAAAGCGCTTGAGCAGGCGGCTATGGATGAAAATGTGATTTTTTTAGCGATGCAAAAAGACGTGAATATCGATGATCCGAAAGAAGATGATGTTTATAAAGTAGGTACGTTAGCAAAAGTGAAGCAAATGCTCAAATTGCCAAATGGGACAATGCGTATCCTTGTTGAAGGTTTACATAGAGTAGAAATGACAGAGTTCATTGAAGAAGATGATGTAATTACAGCTAACGTCCATACGTTAATTGAAGAAGAAGAAGGCGATTTAGAAGAAAAGGCGCTTATGCGTACATTAACTGAGTATTTTGAGCAATATATTAAGCTGTCCAAGAAAATTTCAGGTGAAACGTTTGCGACAGTTGTTGATGTTGATGAACCAGGTCGATTAGCTGATCTTGTATCATCACATTTGCCGCTCAAAATGAAGCAAAAGCAACAAATTTTAGAAATTACTGTAGTGAAAGAACGATTACATACGCTTATTTCTTTTATTCAAGATGAAAAAGAGTTATTAAACTTAGAAAAGAAAATTGGTCAGCAAGTGAAACGTTCTATGGAGCGTACACAAAAGGAGTACTTCTTACGTGAACAAATGAAAGCTATTCAAAAAGAGCTTGGTGATAAAGAAGGAAAAGGCGGCGAAGTAGAAGAACTTCGCGAAAAGATTGAAGAATCAGGAATGCCAGAAGAAACGAAAAAGGCAGCATTAAAAGAGCTAGATCGTTATGAGAAATTGCCGACAAGTTCAGCGGAGAGCGGTGTCATTCGCAATTATATTGATTGGTTATTATCTCTTCCTTGGATGGAGGCAACAGAAGATCGTATAGATATTGTACGTGCTGAAAATATTTTAAATGAAGAGCATTACGGACTTGAAAAAGTAAAAGAACGTGTGCTTGAATATTTAGCGGTGCAAAAGCTCACCAATTCGTTAAAAGGTCCTATTCTTTGTTTAGTTGGTCCTCCTGGGGTTGGAAAAACATCGTTAGCTCGTTCAATTGCGACATCAGTGAATCGTAATTTTGTTCGTGTATCACTTGGCGGTGTACGTGATGAATCGGAAATTCGTGGTCATCGTCGTACTTATGTCGGTGCGATGCCGGGCCGCATTATTCAGGGGATGAAAAAAGCAAAAACAATCAATCCTGTCTTTTTATTAGATGAGATTGATAAAATGTCCAATGATTTCCGCGGTGATCCTTCAGCGGCATTATTAGAGGTATTAGATCCAGAACAAAATCATAATTTTAGTGATCATTATATTGAAGAGCCGTACGATTTATCAAAAGTGATGTTTATTGCAACTGCTAATACGCTTGCAAGCATTCCAGGTCCGCTTCTTGACCGTATGGAGATCATTTCTATTGCTGGTTATACAGAACTTGAAAAAGTACATATTGCCCGTGAACATTTATTGCCGAAACAATTGAAAGAACATGGATTGAAAAAAGGAAATTTACAAGTGCGCGATGAAGCGCTTCTTGAAATCATTCGTTACTATACGCGTGAAGCGGGAGTTCGTACGTTAGAACGTCAGCTTGCGAAGCTTTGCCGGAAAGCAGCGAAGATTATTGTAACAGAAGAACGTAAGCGCGTCGTTGTAACGGAGAAGAATATTACAGAATTACTTGGAAAACGCATATACCGTTATGGTCAAGCAGAAACGAAAGATCAAGTAGGTATGGCAACAGGTTTAGCGTATACAGCAGCTGGAGGAGATACACTTGCAATTGAGGTATCTGTATCTCCGGGTAAAGGGAAATTGATTTTAACAGGAAAACTTGGGGATGTGATGAAAGAATCTGCACAAGCAGCATTTAGTTATATTCGTTCTCGTGCAGAAGAACTGCATATCGCCCCTGATTTCCACGAAAAACATGATATTCATATTCATGTTCCTGAAGGTGCGGTACCAAAAGACGGGCCATCAGCGGGGATTACAATGGCAACGGCTCTTATTTCAGCATTAACAGGTATTCCTGTTAGTAAAGAAGTGGGAATGACAGGTGAAATTACACTTCGTGGTCGCGTGTTACCGATTGGTGGATTGAAAGAGAAAACATTGAGCGCACATCGTGCAGGTTTAAAGAAAATTATTTTACCGGCAGAAAATGAAAGAGATTTAGAACATATTCCAGAAAGCGTAAAGGAAAACCTTACGTTTGTGCCAGTCTCTCATTTAGATGAGGTATTAGAGCACGCATTAGTAGGAGTGAAAAAATGAAAGTAACAAAAGCTGAGATTGTTATAAGCGCAGTCAAACCAGAACAATATCCTGAGGGAGATTTACCGGAAATTGCATTAGCGGGTCGTTCAAATGTAGGAAAATCATCCTTTATTAATAAAATTTTAAATCGAAAAAAATTAGTGCGCATTTCTTCTAAACCAGGAAAAACGCAAACATTAAACTTTTTCATCATTAATGATATGATGCATTTTGTGGATGTACCAGGTTATGGTTATGCGAAAGTATCTAAAACAGAACGAGCAGCATGGGGCAAGATGATTGAAACGTATTTCACAAAAAGACAGCAGTTAGATGCAGCTGTTCTTGTGATTGATTTACGTCATAAGCCGACGAACGACGATGTGATGATGTATGATTTCTTAAAACATTATGAAATTCCTACAATCATTATTGCAACAAAAGCTGATAAAATTCCAAAAGGAAAATGGCAAAAGCATTTAAAAGTTGTCAAAGAAACGCTTGATGTAGATCCAGAAGATGAAGTCGTATTATTCTCTTCAGAAACAGGTCTTGGGAAAGAAGAAGCGTGGAAAGCGATTCATAAGTTTACAAAAACAAAAAACGTGTGACATCCGTCACACGTTTTTTGTTTTATCCCGCTATTCGTGGGCAGTAAGACCCCCAACTCAAGGTTCAGAGAGAGTATTGTCCAGTTCCAGTGGCTAGAATCTCCGGTCGTTTCTGAGCGAGCCGCTTCCGCTTTTCTAAAGAAGATAAGTGGGGGATAACTGCCCGTAAAAGCCCGATTGGGCGGGCTTTCCATCCGAGGGGAGGAAGAAAACCCCCTCGGATGGAAGTTTCACTTTATAGTACGTTTAATGTAACTTCTATATTTCCTCTTGTTGCCTTAGAGTATGGGCATACTCCGTGTGCAGCTTCGACTAATTGTTTTGCTTCTTCGCGAGATACGCGCCCGCTACACGTACATTTAATGTGGCAGCTAATCCAAATCCACCATCTGTATCTTTGCCAATCGATACGTGAGCGGTTACCTCTGTACTTTCTACTTTTACGCGTTTCGTACGAATGACAAGCTGCAATGCACTATCAAAACAAGCTGCATAACCTGCTGCAAATAATTGTTCAGGATTTGTTGCTGCGCCGCCCATACCGCCTAATGCTTTTGGCATTTTTACATCAAGGTTTAATACACCATCCTCGGAGATTACTTTTCCGTTTCGTCCACCTGTTGCTGTTACAGTAGCAGTATATAATGTTTCCATTGTTATTCCCCTTTTCTATCATTCATTGTTTTCATTGTTTCAATTAATTTATTTAATTGAATTAATAAAGTTGTATAATCTTCTGCTGTAATTCCTAAATGTGATGCCATTGTTTCTGGCAATGAACATGCTTTTTCTTTTAAAGCAGCTCCTTGTTCTGTTAGTTCAATACATACTTTTCGTTCATCTTTCTTTGAGCGAACACGCTTAACAAGCTGTAAACTTTCCATTCTTTTTAACATGGGTGTTAATGTTCCGGAATCTAAAAATAATCGCTCACCAATTTCTTTTACTGTAATTCTGTCTTGTTCCCACAATACTAACAAAGTAATGTACTGCGGATATGTAATGCCCATTTCCTCTAAATAAGGACGGTAAAAGCGTGTAACTTCTCTAGAACAAGCATAAATAGAAAAACAAAGTTGATTATCTAGATGTAAAGGATTCTCATGCATGAGTATCTCTCCTTTTTAAATTGTGCACAATTTAATTTTGTAAAATCAATATAAAATAAAAAAAACGAGATGTCAAACAAAAAGAAAATCTATCGTTTGGCATAATCATACATATTTTCATTCAATTGAAAGAAGCTAAGGAAAGTTAGCCTTTCTGTATGTATGGAATAGTTTCCATTACTTGATTCCGACATTTTTTTTTGGTAACGTACAGATAGAGTTATTATTTTATAATTATTATAAATTGAAGCGTGGTTTTTACTGTCCCTTTGAGAGAGGGAAGGTAAAATAATCGTCCTTTATGAAAAGTTATCCTCACCTTTCTTCTTTCATTCTTTACTTATCACTGTGGATGTCTTATTGTCAGTTAAGTAAGGGAGAGAAGATGTTCACACGATTGTCAGATTTATAAGAGGAAAGTTGTATTATGATAGTAGATAAGATGAAAAATCGGTTGAAGGGGGACATGCTGCGTGCATATTCTTGTTGTTGGTGTTAACTATCGAACAGCCCCTGTAGAAATTCGTGAGAAACTAACGTTTCAGGCAACAGAATTAGAGAAAGCAATGACAACATTACAAAAACAAAAAAGTGTATTAGAAAATGTCATTGTATCAACGTGCAATCGAACGGAAATCTATGCTGTAGTAGACCAGTTACACACAGGACGCTATTATATTAAGAAATTTATGGCTGATTGGTTTCAGTTTGAAATAGAAGAAATTGCACCATACTTGTCTCTTTATGAACAAGATGGTGCTACAGATCATTTATTCCGCGTAACATGTGGATTAGATTCAATGGTAGTTGGAGAAACGCAAATTTTAGGTCAAATTCGTAGTAGCTTCTTACTTGCACAAGAGGTAAAAACGACAGGAACGATATTTAATGAATTGTTTAAACAAGTCGTTACATTAGCAAAACGTGCGCATTCAGAAACAACGATTGGCGGTAATGCGATGTCGGTAAGTTATGCCGCTGTTGAACTTGGAAAGAAAATTTTTGGTGATTTAAAAGATTGCCATGTTCTTATTCTTGGTGCAGGCAAAATGGGCGAATTAGCACTGCAGAACTTGTACGGGAGCGGTGCGCATAAAGTGACTGTTATGAATCGTACGTTTGCGAAAGCAGAAACGATGGCAGAAAAATATATGGGGCTTGCAAAGCCGTTGAATCAGTTGCAATGTGCACTGTTAGAAGCTGATATTGTAATTAGCTCAACAGGGGCTTCTGAATATGTGATTACGAAAGAAATGATGTCCAAAGTAGAAAGGATGCGTTGTGGTCGTCCGCTCTTTATGGTAGATATTGCAGTGCCGCGTGACATTGATCCAGCAATTGATGCGTTAGAAAGTGTTTTCTTATATGATATTGATGATTTACAAGGTGTTGTGGAAGCGAATCGTGCTGAGCGATTAAAAGAAGCTGAGAAAATTCAAATTATGATTGAAGAAGAAATGATTCTATTTAAGTCATGGCTGAATACGCTTGGTGTTGTACCGTTAATTTCGGAACTTCGCGATAAAGCATTAGCGATTCAAAGTGAAACAATGCAAAGTATTGAACGGAAAATTCCAACGTTAACAGAGCGGGAACGAAAAGTGATTAGTAAGCATACGAAAAGTATTATTAATCAATTGTTAAAAGATCCAATTTTAATCGCGAAAGAGTTAGCGGCTGAAGAAGATGCGAAAGAAAAACTTGCTCTATTTGCGAAAATTTTCGATTTAAATGCGAAAGAAGTAGTGGAAGAGAGCGAAGTAGAATGGAAACGGGCAGAGAAGTGGACAGTATCCGCTCCATCTTTGTAATGGAAAGGATAAACGGATGGGTGTTTTAAACAATAGCATTATTTATCATATTGCCATTATTTTATATGCCTGTAGCGTTAGTTTATATTTCATAGATTATTTTCAAAGTAACCGAAGGGCAAATCGGATTGCCTTTTGGTTACTTTCTGTTGTATGGGTACTATATTCAATCTTTATGTTACTTCGGGCAACAGAAGCGGAAATTAATCCAATTTTAACGTTATTATCAGGTATTTATTTTTATGTATGGCTATTAATTACATTATCATTAATGATTAACCGATTCATGCGCATTGACTTTTTAGTCTTTTTCACAAATATGATTGCGTTTGGTGTAAGCGCTTTTTCTATTTTTACGCCGCTTGGAAAAATGTCGCCGGTATTAGCAAATCAATTAGTATCGGAGCTTGTTTATGTACATATTGGTATGGCGATTATTTCCTATGCAACATTTACAGTTTCTTTTATTTTTTCCATTATGTATTTAATTCAATATCGTTTATTAAAGCAAAAAAAGTGGAATGCAAGGTTAAGGCGGTTAGGAAATTTACCGAAGCTGGACTCTATGTCATATGGTTTAAATTTATTTTCTGTACCTTTCTTTTTATTAGCCATTTTGCTTGGGTGTCTATGGGGATATACAAAGTTAGATAATTTTCATTGGTATGACGCGAAGGTAATCGGATCTTTCATCGTCTTATTTGTATACTGTGCAGGTATTTATTTACGCGGATCAGATACGTTACAGGGAAAGAGAATTGCGAGCTGGAATATTGGAGCATTTCTTATTATGTTAATTAATATTTTCTTATTTAGTAGTTTATCGAACTTCCATTTTTGGTACTTATAAGAGGAGAGAAAAATATGCGCAAAATTATTGTAGGATCAAGAAAAAGTAAATTGGCATTAACGCAAACAAATTGGTTTATCGATCAATTAAAGGCGCTAGGATTGCCATATGAATTTGAAGTGAAAGAAATTGTAACGAAAGGTGACGTTATTTTAGATGTGACACTTTCGAAAGTAGGCGGAAAAGGGTTGTTCGTAAAAGAGATCGAACATGCACTGTTTACAAAAGAAATTGATATGGCTGTCCATAGTATGAAAGATATGCCAGCAGTACTTCCTGAAGGACTAACAATTGGATGTATTCCAAAACGTGTAGATCCGCGTGATGCATTTATTTCTAAAAATGGAGAATCGTTTGATGAGTTACCAGAAGGAGCGGTGATTGGTACAAGCAGTTTACGCCGCAGTGCACAGTTGTTAGCTGCGCGTCCGGATTTACAAGTGAAATGGATTCGCGGAAATATTGATACGAGGCTACGTAAGTTAAAAGAAGAAGATTACGATGCGATTATTTTAGCAGCTGCAGGACTAAAGCGAATGGGCTGGGCAGATGATGTGATTACAGGGTATTTAGAAGAAACGGTATGTGTACCAGCTGTCGGCCAAGGGGCGCTATCGATTGAATGCCGCGAGGATGATGCGGATTTATTACAATTATTAAGTCATTTAAATGATAATGTAACAGCGAGAACAGTAGAAGCAGAGCGTGTATTTCTAAATAAATTAGAAGGAGGCTGCCAAGTTCCGATTGCTGGACATGCAACGCTCAAAGAAGATGGCCAAATTGAATTAACAGCTCTTGTTGGATCGACAGATGGCACTGTCTTATTGAAAGAAGTTGTTGCTGGTGAACATGCAAAAGAAGTTGGAGAGCGAGCAGCAGACTTGTTAATCGGGCAAGGAGCAAAGGAACTTATTGCCGCAGCAAATCAGGAGCAAAACTAGCAATATGACTTCTCTTTGCGGAAAAACAGTGCTAATTACAAGAGCCCAGCAACAAGCGAAGCAACTGAGTACAGCAGTGCAAAAACAGGGCGGAATTCCAATGGAAATTCCGCTTTTACATATAACAGCAGCTGCACGTGAGCAATTTCAACAAGTGCGTGAGGAATTAAGCACATATGATTGGATTATTTTCACAAGTAAAAATGGTGTGAATTTCTTTTTGGATGGTGCGGGGCAACCGTTGCCGCATACTATGAAAATTGCCGCAGTCGGCGTGAAGACAAAGCGAGAATTAGAGCACCGCGGCTACAATGTTCATTTTGTACCAACTACATTTGTAGCTGAAGCATTTGCGAAAGAATTTGTGAATCATATTGGAAGCGGGACTCGTATATTACTGCCAAAAGGAAATCTAGCAAGAGATGTAATACGAGAAGCGCTGCGAAATCATGGTGCGATTGTACGCGAACTTGTTGTATATGAAACGGCCGTCCATCTACAAATGCGTGAACAACTTATCGAGGCACTGCGATCAAGAGCAATTGATGTGATTACCTTTACAAGTCCGTCTACTGTCCGGAGTTTTATTACATTGCTTGAAAGTGAAAACTGGAGAGAATGGGTAAAAGGATGTACAATTGCTTGTATAGGTCCTATTACAGAACGAGAAGCCCGTCAACATTTTCAAAACCTTCTTGTTCCGAAAGAATATACAATTGAATCTATGTTACAATGCATTTCAGAATATATATAAATCCATTTTGATTTTTCAACATATAAGTTGCTGTTATATAAAACAAAAAGTGACATGCACTTGTTTTCTCTCTTTTTTTATCAACGCACGTGGCAGGAAAAGGCTCTGACCGCTTCTATGCATGGCCAGACCCTCTCGCCGCCCACCCCTAAAAAGAAAAGGGTTTTTATGTCTGTTTTTCAACTTGTATTTATATATAATAAAGTGAAACTTTAAGAATTGGAGATGGAAAAGTTATGAATCCTTTACAATTTAACCGTCATCGTCGTTTACGACAAAGTGCAAATATGCGTGCTCTTGTACGTGAAACACATCTACATACAGAAGATTTCATTTATCCAATTTTTGTTTTAGAAGGAGAAAATAAGCGTAATGAAGTTCCTTCTATGCCAGGTGTATATCAAATTTCTTTAGATCATCTGCAAGTAGAAATGCAAGAAGTTGTCGATTTAGGTATTCGTTCTGTTATCGTATTTGGTTTACCTGCTGAAAAAGATGCAGTTGGTTCTTCTGCATATTGTGAGCACGGTATTGTACAGCGAGCAATTACACAAATTAAAGAGAGATTTCCAGAATTAGTAGTAATCGCAGATACATGTTTATGTCAGTATACGAGTCATGGCCATTGTGGTGTAATTGAAGACGGAATTATTTTAAATGATGAATCGTTAGAGGTTCTTGCAAAAACAGCAGTAAGTCAAGCAAAAGCAGGTGCGGATATTATTGCACCATCTAATATGATGGATGGATTTGTAACATTTATTCGTCATGCGTTAGATGAAAATGGCTTTGCGCATGTCCCAGTTATGTCATATGCAGTGAAATATGCGTCGGCCTTTTATGGACCGTTTCGTGATGCTGCACATGGTGCACCTCAATTTGGTGATCGTAAAACATATCAAATGGATCCAGCGAATCGTTTAGAAGCATTCCGTGAAGCTGAGTCAGATGTGATGGAAGGAGCGGACTTCTTGATTGTGAAGCCAGCACTTTCTTATTTAGATATTATTCGTGATGTGAAAAATAACTTTAATCTTCCGGTTGTTGCGTATAATGTGAGTGGTGAATACTCGATGATTAAAGCGGCGGCACAAAATGGCTGGATTAATGAAAAAGATATTGTTCTTGAAAAATTATTAAGCATGAAGCGTGCTGGAGCAGATTTAATACTTACATATCATGCGAAAGATGCAGCGAGATGGTTACAAGAAGGGAGCGCACGATAATGAAAAGTTTTGATAAATCTATTGAAGCGTTTGAAACAGCAAAAGATTTAATGCCAGGCGGTGTAAATAGTCCAGTGCGTGCTTTTAAATCTGTCGGTATGAATCCGCTATTTATGGAGCGAGGAAAAGGCTCTAAAGTTTATGATATTGATGGAAATGAATACATTGATTATGTATTGTCATGGGGACCGCTTATTCATGGTCATTCCAACGACCAGGTTGTGGAAGCATTAAAAGCGGTAGTAGAAAAAGGAACGAGCTTTGGTGCGCCGACAGAAATTGAAAATAAACTAGCACAGCTTGTAATCGATCGTGTACCGTCTATTGAAATTGTCCGTATGGTTAACTCTGGAACAGAGGCGACAATGAGTGCACTTCGCTTAGCGCGCGGTTACACAGGGCGTAATAAAATTTTGAAGTTTGAGGGCTGCTATCACGGGCATGGCGATTCTCTTTTAATTAAAGCTGGTTCTGGTGTTGCTACGCTTGGTTTACCAGATAGCCCTGGTGTACCAGAAGGCGTTGCGAAAAATACGATTACGGTTGCGTATAACGATTTAGAAAGCGTGAAATATGCGTTTGAACAGTTCGGTGATGATATTGCGTGTGTCATTGTAGAGCCAGTAGCTGGAAATATGGGGGTTGTACCACCGCTTCCGGGATTTTTACAAGGCCTTCGTGATGTTACAACAGAATATGGTGCGCTTCTTATTTTTGATGAAGTGATGACGGGCTTCCGCGTAGCTTACAATTGCGGACAAGGATATTTTGGAGTAACACCTGATTTAACATGTTTAGGAAAAGTAATTGGAGGCGGGCTTCCTGTTGGGGCATATGGTGGTAAAGCTGAAATTATGAAGCAAGTAGCACCAAGTGGCCCAATTTATCAGGCTGGTACACTATCTGGTAATCCATTAGCGATGACAGCAGGATATGAAACGCTTGTTCAGTTAACACCAGAAAGCTATAAAGAATTTGAACGTAAAGCGGAAATGCTTGAAAAAGGTTTACATGAAGCAGCGGTAAAATATGATATTCCGCATTGTATTAACCGCGCTGGTTCTATGGTTGGTATTTTCTTTACAGATGAAAAGGTTATTAACTACGAAACAGCAAAAACGTCCAATTTAGAATATTTTGCAGCGTATTATCGTGAAATGGTAGAACAAGGTGTATTCTTACCGCCTTCTCAATTTGAAGGGTTGTTCTTATCAACAGCGCATAGTGATGCTGACATTGAAGCGACCATTGCTGCTGCAGAAATTGCTATGTCTAAACTAAAAGGGTAAAAAATCCTTTTCTTTAGGGGGAGCGAGAGGACCTGGCCGTGCATAGAAGCGGTCGGGTCCTTTTTCTACCACGTCCGTTGTGAAAACAAAGAGAGGAAGCAAGCGGGGATTACATTTTATTATGGATGGCAGTGATT
This sequence comes from Bacillus sp. NPDC077411, assembly GCF_044543425.1. Lineage (NCBI taxonomy): Bacteria > Bacillati > Bacillota > Bacilli > Caryophanales > Bacillaceae > Bacillus > Bacillus sp. NPDC077411. The sequence goes on from NZ_JBITWA010000027.1 coordinate 41,223, forward strand.
TGTAAGTTGGAAAAGCAAAATGTATTTATATATAAATACCAGTTGAAATCCTAGCATTCCCCCTTTTTTTAGGGAAGGTAAGAGGACCTGGCCGTGCATAGAAGCGGTCAGGTCCTTTTTCTGTCATGTTCGGTGTGAAAACAAAGAGAGAAAGTAAGTGAGGATCACTTTTGGTTTTGTGCCGCAGTAATGTATGTGTTGAAAAATAAAAAAATCGCTCTTATCGGAGAGCAATTTTTTTATTCATAAAGTCTCCGTTCCTCACATAAACCTGTAATGACATATAGTTTGAGAGGGGGAATACGAAGTGGCAGCAGATCAACAAACTTCATTGCGGTTTTCGTTAAAAGAGTCTGTATGGTTTCAAAAAGGACAGGAAGTCAATGAATTACTTTCTATTTCATTAGATCCTGATGTTGCTATAGAAGAACGTGAGTATGAAATTGTTGTGTGCGGGCAACTTGATTTAACAGGGGAGTATATCCCAAAGGAAGAAACAGAGGCGTTCTCATTGCGAGAGTTATCTCCAGTACGTACGATAGATTATGTGGAGACGCGTGATGATGGGATAAATGAATTGGTACATTCGTTTCCACTGGAGATTTCGATTCCACGCGGCCGCGTGAAACAAGTTGAAGATTTATATGTAGATATTGAAGAATTCGATTATGCGCTGTTAGAAAATGGATGTTTGCAGCTTTTAGCGGATGTTTCAATTCATGGATTATGTGATGAAGAGCGTGAAGTGGAAGAAACGGTGGAAGAAGAGATAGTAGAAGAAGAGATAGTAGATAAAGAAGTGATAGAGACTGATGAATGGGAAGATTATGCTTTTGAGCCATTTCAGCTAGAGGCTCGTCAAGAACCGGAGCTTGAACTAGAAGAAGAGAAAGAAATCGAAGAAGAGGAACAAAGACAAGAGGAAGAGCAAAGACAAGAAGAAGTCGTCGCACCTCAGCTGTTCTTCGGACGCAAAGAAACAAAAGGACAGGATGTCGATGAGAAAGAGAAAGAAGAAATGTCATACTCACAGCGGGATGAAAATGCGCTATATTTAACAAAATTGTTTTCAAAGCAACCAGAAGATGAATTTACAAAGCTGCGACTTTATTTTGTGCAAGAAGGCGATACGATTGAATCTGTTGCAGAGCGTTATGACACTTCCGTACAACATTTACATCGTGTAAATCAAACCGATGATTTGTATTTAACAGCAGGACAAATTTTATATATACCAGTGCCCAAGATGAAAGCAAAGTGAGTGAAGAGAAATCTTCCTCACCTCTTTTCTTTTTCACGCTCCTGTAGAAAGGGTCGTTGTTCGTATGGACATGGAATTACGAGAGCGTTATGCTTCTATTTTGCAGCTATATCAATTAGCTCCTGAGCATATTGAGGAATATGGGAATGTAATAAAAATTTATACGAACCAAGGTCCATATGCGTTAAAAAAATTGCCACCTCAAAAATTAGAACGAAGTAATCTTATGTATTATGTTCAGTTTTTACGAGAAAAAGGATTTACGAATTTTGCTCCTATTTATCATGCGAAAGATGGAAGGCACATTTTAAGTGATGGTGAGCATAGTTATTATTTAATGCCTTGGCTCGGAAACGCAGAAAGTCAAGGTGAAGAGAACGATCAGTATCATAAAATGTTTCAAACACTTGCTATGATGCACAAAAAAACAGTGAGAGAAGAAGAAGTGACAGAAGAAGCAATTCAAGGACATTTTGATAATATTTCAAATCGATGGGAACAAGATGGCGTGTTATTAGAGGAGTTTTTAGTTGAATCAGAAGCGAAATGGTATATGTCTCCGTTTGAATTGCAATATTGTACTTACTTTCATCAAGCGATGCGTGCTTGTGAATTTGCGAAGAAACAATTTACAGAATGGCATGAAGCAATGAAAGAAAAAGAAAAAACACGTATTTCATTTATTCATGGAAATGTTTCAATGAATCATTTTTTATTCGATTATCAGCGGAACGGTTATTTTATTAGTTTAGAAGATGCGCAGTTTGCTACCCCCGTTCAAGATATCGTTCAATTTTACTCGCGTTCCTTCAACACATATCCAATTGCAAGAAATGATCGATATGAATGGTACCAAATATACGAAAAGAATTTTACGTTTACGAAAGAAGAGAAGCTGCTTATGCTTGCGTATTTAGCGTATCCCAAAACATTTATTAAGCAAGTGCATGCATATACAAATGCTCGAAATGCCCGTAATGAAACAAAGGAGTTACAGGATGTGAAAATGCTTCAACAAGCACATTGGCTTATAAGTAATATTGAATATTTCGTGGCGCAGCTTCAAGCCGCTGAGCACCAAGCGCAGTAAAAGGAAAAACAAAATTAGCCGTAGCTTCAAGAAGAAGTTACGGCTGATAATGTAAGCGAATTGTTGCTGCTATAAAAATAGCAAGGATGACAAAATCTAAAAACGTAGGAAGTAGTAAAGTACGAATGCCTTGGAAAATCGTGAGCGGAATTGCAAAATCAGAAAACAGCGTTTGTAAATTTCTTAACCAAGAAGGGGCTGAAAAGTTGTATGTGCGTCGATAGCGTCGCATAATCGTCCTCCGTATTAGAAACTTCTCTAGTATGGAACGATAAGAGAAGTGGAAATGTGATACTACAATATGCAGGATAAGCACCTAATGTGCTTGTGCTGCACTTTTTTCATTTTCTTTGCATATGTTATAAAAAACTTGGTTAAGCTTATTGGAAATAGAATGTAATAATTATAGACGTAAGTCGAAAAATATTTTTATCTTGACGAATATGGTTTCGTTTTTTACACTATTGTATATAATAAATAACAATTATATAAATGCGTTGAAGGGGAAGAGTATAACATTAAACGTCTGCAGAGAGGAGAATTATTAGCTGTGAGATTCTCTAGATAGTCATGTTAGAAGGTAGCCCTGGAGCATCTTTTCTGAACGGAGTCATTCTCATTAGGAAAAGACGGATCTGTCCGTTATCAAATCAAGAGTATAAGCAAATTTTGAATTTGTTTGTAAATAAAGGTGGTACCACGATGTCCCTCGTCCTTTTTGGATGAGGGACATTTTTTATTTTTAAGGAGGGAAAAATATGTCAAACACGGAAAAAAATTTACCAACTAAATATGATCATATGTCCGTTGAAGAAGGCCGTTATAAATGGTGGCTTGAAGGCAAATATTTCGAAGCAAAAGGAGATGCGGAAAAACAGCCGTATACAATTGTAATCCCGCCTCCAAACGTAACAGGTAAACTGCATTTAGGTCATGCATGGGATACAACACTTCAAGATATTTTAACACGTACAAAGCGTATGCAAGGATACGATGTATTATGGCTTCCAGGTATGGACCATGCGGGTATCGCAACGCAAGCGAAAGTAGAAGGGAAACTTCGTGAAGAAGGTATTTCACGTTACGATCTTGGTCGTGAGAAATTCCTTGAAAAAGCATGGGAATGGAAAGAAGAATATGCTTCTCACATTCGCGAGCAATGGGGAAAAGTTGGTCTAGGATTAGATTACACTCGTGAGCGTTTCACATTAGATAAAGGCTTATCTGATGCGGTTAATAAAGTATTCGTTCAATTGTACGAAAAAGGTTTAATTTACCGCGGTGAATATATCATTAACTGGGACCCTGCGACACGCACTGCCCTTTCTGATATTGAAGTAATTCATAAAGATGTGCAAGGTGCATTCTATCATATGAATTACCCATTAACAGACGGTTCTGGTCACATTCGTCTTGCGACAACTCGTCCAGAAACAATGCTTGGTGATACAGCAGTAGCAGTTCACCCAGAAGATGATCGTTACAAGCATTTAATCGGAAAAACGGTTACACTTCCAATCGTAGAGCGTGAAATACCGATTATTGCTGATGAGTATGTAGAGAAAGATTTCGGAACAGGTGTTGTAAAAATCACACCAGCTCATGATCCGAATGACTTTGAAGTAGGTAACCGTCATGACTTACCACGCATTTTAGTAATGAACGAAGATGGAACAATGAACGAAAAAGCTGGTAAGTATAACGGTATGGATCGCTTTGAATGCCGTAAGCAATTAGTAAAAGACTTGCAAGAAGCTGGCGTATTGGTAGAAATCGAGCCTCATATGCATGCGGTAGGTCATAGTGAGCGTAGCGGGGCAGTTGTTGAGCCGTATTTATCAACACAATGGTTCGTAAAAATGGCACCACTTGCAGAAAAGGCTGTTGCTCTGCAACAAAAAGAAGAAGAAAAAGTAACGTTCGTACCAGATCGTTTTGAGAACACATACTTACGCTGGATGGAAAACATTCATGACTGGTGTATTTCTCGTCAATTATGGTGGGGACACCGCATCCCAGCTTGGTATCATAAAGAAACTGGTGAAGTATACGTAGGTACAGAAGCTCCAGCTGATATCGAAAACTGGAACCAAGATAACGACGTACTTGATACATGGTTTAGCTCAGCGTTATGGCCATTCTCAACACTTGGTTGGCCAAATGAAAATGATGAAGACTTCAAACGCTACTATTCAACAGATGCACTTGTAACTGGTTATGACATCATCTTCTTCTGGGTATCTCGTATGATTTTCCAAGGTCTAGAGTTTACAGGAGAGCGTCCATTTAAAGACGTATTAATTCATGGTCTTGTTCGTGACGAGCAAGGACGTAAAATGAGTAAATCTCTTGGTAACGGTATTGATCCAATGGAAGTTATTGAGAAGTACGGTGCAGATGCAATGCGCTTCTTCTTATCAACAGGAAGTGCACCAGGTCAAGATTTACGCTTTAGCATGGAGAAAGTAGAATCTACTTGGAACTTCATCAATAAAATTTGGAATGCATCTCGTTTCGTATTAATGAACATGGAAGACATGCAATACGAAGATATTGATTTAACTGGTGAAAAATCAGTTGCAGATAAGTGGATTTTAACTCGTTTAAATGAAACAATTGAAAGTGTAACGCGTAACATGGATAAATATGAATTTGGTGAAGCTGGTCGCGCATTATACAACTTCATTTGGGATGATTTCTGTGACTGGTACATTGAAATGGCGAAGCTTCCATTATACGGTGAAGATGAAGCAGCGAAGAAAACAACTCGTTCTGTTTTAGCATACGTACTAGATCAAACAATGCGCCTGTTACATCCGTTCATGCCATTCGTAACAGAGAAAATTTGGCAGCATTTACCTCATGAAGGTGAATCTATTACAGTAGCAGCATGGCCAACAGTTCGCGAAGATTTACAAGATAAAGAAGCAGCGGCAGAAATGCATCTTCTTGTTGACATCATTCGCTCTGTTCGTAACATTCGTGCGGAAGTAAATACGCCAATGAGCAAAAAAGTTCAATTGCAAATTAAAGCGAAAGACGAAGCAGTACTAGCACAGCTTACGAAAAACAGCTCTTACATTGAGCGCTTCTGTAATCCAAGTGAATTAACAATTCAAACGGATTTACAAGCACCGGAAAAAGCGATGACAGCAATTGTATCAGGTGCAGAGTTATTCTTACCGTTAGCTGATCTAATCAACCTTGATGAAGAAAAAGCACGTCTTGAAAAAGAACTTGAGAAGTTCGATAAAGAAGTAGAACGTGTACAGAAGAAACTTTCCAATCAAGGATTCGTAGCAAAAGCTCCGGAAGCAGTTATTGAAGGAGAACGCGCGAAAGAGAAAGATTACCTAGAAAAACGCGAAGCAGTTCGCCAACGTCTAGCGGATCTACAAAAATAAAGAGAAACTTTAATCAGTTGGAGTATTACCGCCCGCAAATAGCGGGATAAAATATTTTCAATAGCGAACCACGGCAAAGATTGTTCTATTTGAGTATAATAGGGCTAGAGCAATCTTTTGCTTTGGTTCGTTTTTTTGATGAAAAGGGGAATGGTATACGTGATACATACATATGAAGAAGCAATCGGCTGGATTCATAGCCGTTTAAAATTTGGTATAAAACCAGGGTTAGAGCGCATGGAGTGGATGTTAGAGGAACTTGGAAATCCGGAGCGTCATATAAAATGTGTTCATCTTGCGGGAACAAATGGAAAAGGTTCTACGCTCACATATATGCGTTATATGTTACAGGCGGCAGAGTACAAAGTAGGGACATTTACTTCTCCGTACATTGAAACATTTAATGAACGGATTAGTGTGAATGGTGTACCGATTGCAGATCAAGAAATTGCAGATCTTGTAAATATGGTCAAACCTGTTGTGGAAAAGTTAGATGAAACAAATTTAGGTGAAGCGACAGAATTTGAAATTATTACTGTTATGGCGCTTTATTATTTTGCAAAGATGAATATGTGTGACATCGTTTTACTTGAGACAGGACTTGGAGGACGTTTCGATTCAACGAATGTCATTCACCCTGCGCTTACAATTATTACAAATATTGGCCATGATCATATGCATATTTTAGGAGATACGTTAGAAGCGATTGCATTTGAAAAGGCGGGAATAATAAAATCAGGTGTTCCTATTATAACTGGTGTGCAGCAAAACGAAGCGTTAGAAGTCATCCGTACAGCTGCCATTGAAAAACGTTCTAACTTATATGAACTAGGAAATCAAATTCAAGTAGAACATCATTCTTCAGAGAAAGAAGGAGAACGGTTTACATTTTCGTCTCCATTCCGTACGTATGAAGATCTTTTTATTTCTATGAAAGGCCAGCATCAAGTGCAGAATGCGGCGCTGGCGCTTATGGCGATGTCATACTTAAACGTGTATCAAGCATTTTTAATTGATGAAGAGCATATCCGCAAAGGATTAGCTGAAGCATATTGGATTGGACGTTTTGAACAACTTTCTACTCATCCTCATGTCATTATTGATGGGGCACACAATCCAGAAGGTATAAATAGTCTTGTAGAAACTGTTCGTGCACACTACAGTGAAAACCGAATTGTTATTTTATTTACAGCACTTGGGGATAAGCAACTCGATGAAATGGTTGGACAATTAGAAACAATTGCAGATGAAATGATTTTTACAACGTTCACGTTTGATCGTGCTATCTCTGCCGAGGCTCTTGCTGCTCATTCAAAACGAGAATCGAAACATATTTTTGAAAACTGGCAGGAAGCGATTAGTAGGACAATGGATTCTTTACAAGAAGATGATATTTTCTTACTAACAGGTTCTCTTTACTTCATATCAGAAGCTCGTAAATATGTGGTTCAAAAAACTAGACAGAAATAAGCTGTCTAGTTTTTTTGTTCTACAAATAAAGACGCAGGCATACATATAAGATAACAATATAGGATAATTTGGCGAATCCCTTTGACAAGTATCTCGTTTTTTTTTGAAACGAGTATGATACGATGCTGGCAATGATAAGAAGTAAGGAGTGGGGGTATGGACAAACAATCGCGACCAATTTCAATTAAAGTGAATGGAACGGAAGCAAATTATATAGAGAAGAAAGAAGAGGAAGCAAAAAAAGAAGAGTTTGAGTGGGTGCTCCCGGAGAATACGGTGACAAATAATGTTGTGTCGTTTCAAAAACATGCAGCATCAATACGTAAAGGAAAAAAAGGCTGGAGTAATAGATTTATTCTCACGGTATCTACAGCAATTGTAATTGGGACAGGGTTTGGAATGGGAATGCTGCACTTGCTAACGGGACAAGAAACTGTTCGTGAAAAGACAGCTCCAGCAGCAAATGTTACAGGGCAAAATGAAACAAAAAAACCGACAAATGAGAAAACAGAAGAAAAGAAAACAGCCCCAGCCCCTTTATCACCGCTGACGATTTATTTTGTACAGGGCGGGGTGTTCTCTTCGAAAGAAAAGGGACAGGCATCATTAAAAGAGTTCCAAGAAAACGGAGTCCCTGGAGCAGTTATGCAGTCAGGAGATAAATATTTACTTGTTCTTGGAATGGCACATGATGAACAATCTGTCACGCAGATGATCACGCAATATAAACAAAAAGATATATCAGTTGTGAAAAAGAAATGGGAGATTACAGATCAAGCGCTTTTAAAACAGGATCAAGAGTATGGAGCGTTTTTGGAAAAGTTACAATCATTGTATGGGAAATTATTGAAACAAGCCGCTGTGATGCAGTCCGGAAACAAAATAAGTAAAACAGATATAGAACAGATTGAAAATGAATGGAAATCAGTAAAAAAAGAAGAGGCAGCACTAAAGCGGGATGATATGAAAAAGTTGTTTACGTATGCATCAGTGGCTGTGCAAACAATACAAGAGGGAAAACAAGATATGGAAACGATGACGAAATTGCAGCAAGTGTTAGCAGATAGCTTTCTTTCTTATGAAAAAATAGTTTCACAAAAAAACAAAAACGTATAATAATTAGATAATGTTTAACTCATAATCATTATGTAGTTGCTTTTTTCTATTGCTTATTAGCACTGAAGAAAGGGAAAGTGAGTTTGTGCTTTTTCCTTTCTTTTGTATTTTTTTAAAAAGAAAAACGATATTTTTAAAATTTGAGGAGAATCTATACATTTAGTATGGTTATGCTGTATCTTCCTGCTAATTTTAAAAATGAAAGGAGAACGTATGAAAAAACTTATTTTAGCGTCGGGTTCACCAAGGCGTAAAGAATTACTTGAGCTAGTAGATATACCATTTGAGGTTGTAGTTAGCGATGTAGAAGAAACGATTGGAGCATATTCATCACCGCATGATATCGTGATGTCACTTGCATTGCAAAAAGCATCTGCTGTAGCAAAGGATTATGAAGACTATGTTGTGCTTGGTGCTGATACAATTGTTACTTACGAGTCGCGTATTCTAGGAAAACCAGAGGATGAGAGTGAAGCGAAAGAAATGTTGCAGCTCTTATCAGGGAAAACACATGAGGTGTATACAGGGGTTGCTCTTATTTCAAAAGAAAAAACAGTGACATTCTATGAGCGTGCAGAAGTAACGTTTTGGGAATTAACTGAAGAAGAAATTCATGCATATGTACAAACGAAAGAACCGCTTGATAAAGCTGGGAGTTATGGGATACAGGGAAAAGGTGCTATTTTTGTTCAGCATATACAAGGTGATTATTATGCGATTGTTGGCTTACCGATTGCTCGTGTTGTGCGCGAGTTGAAACAATTTAATATGTAAAGGAGGCTGGAATATGAGCTGCATTCGTGATGTTGTGAAAGAAGATCAACCACGGGAACGTTTATTGCTAGAAGGAGCAAGCAGCTTATCAAACACAGAACTTCTCGCTATATTACTTCGAACTGGTTCAAAAGAGGAGTCAGTTTTAACATTAGCAAATCAAATTTTGCATCATTTTGACGGATTACGAATGTTAAAAGATGCAACAATTGAAGAAATGACAAGCATTCATGGCGTTGGGGTGGCAAAAGCATCCCAACTTATTGCTGCTTTTGAACTCGGACGAAGAATGGTACGCTTAGAGTATCAAAATAGATATAGCATTCGTAATCCGGAAGATTGCGCACGTTATATGATGGAGGAGATGCGCTTTTTACAACAAGAACATTTTGTATGTGTAAACATAACATAAATACTAATAAAATGCGACATTTAATATCTCCGTCGCTCTTTCATTTTTACTAATTTCAATACTCTCTATAAACATATTCATAAATTGTTTTTTATCAGTAGGAGGTAGAACTGACCAGTTATTTTTGATGTTATTTATAATATCTTTTATAACGTCCAGATCTATCTCTTTGTTTTCGTTTGGTGTTAAAGAGTGAAGTTTTTCTTTTAATGATTCAAGTGTACTTTTTGTTTCTTTCATAAGCTCTGTAAATTCTTCATCTGTCATTAAATCATTAGACCAAGCTTTTTGGAATTTTTCTCTTTGTCGTTCCACTTTTGCAAGTTGCTTTTTTATAATTTCTGATTCGTCATCTTCTTTTGTTGGTTGTGGGATTTGTTCGAAACGTAAATTTTGAATGTAATCTAAAAATGCCTTTTCTATTTTCTTTTCACTGGAAGAAAAGGCTTTTCTTTTATTTAAAGCACAAACTTGGCATCGGTAACGGTTGTGCTCAATATGCATGTTATCTTTCTTCCGATGATACATAACTCTTTCACAAGTTAAACGATTACCACAGTTTGGGCAAATTAACTTCATTTGAAAAATAAAAATGGATGTTGTTTTACGCTTTTTTAAGTTCTGCCTTGATGACAGTAGTTTTTGTATCTTCATGAATCTATCTTTTGTAATGATTCCTTTATGTGCCCCCTCAATTATCTCATCAGACCACCTAATTGCCCCGTAAATAGCGTGATTTGACAATATATCTAAAATAGTACGTATATGCCATTTGTAACCTCTAATAGGCCTCACATAGCTATCTAAATGTGCAGCAAGCTGTCTAATAGAGTAACCTTCTTCTACTTTCTTTACCATATTTAAAACGACTTTACTTTCCTGTTCATTGATAACTAATTTACTATTTTCATCTTTATTAAATCCAAACGGCGCCTTTGCAGAGTATTCACCTTGTCTAGCCTTTTCTATTTGTCCCATCCTAACACGTTCACCTAAGTTCTCACGCTCCCACTGAGCAAGCGCAGCAACAATTGTAATAAACATTCTGCCCATTGCAGTTGATGTGTCATAAACCTCTGTTGCAGACTTAAATGCACAGTTATATGCATCGAATGTATCCAGTAGCTGATACAAATCCATGACAGAACGTGTTAAACGATCCAATCGATATACAAGGACAGTTGTAATTAGTCCTTGCTTAATATGATCCAGCATTGCATTTAATTGAGGACGATTTGTATCTTTTGCTGATATACCTTCATCTACATAAAATTTAAAACTATCCCAATCTTGGGCTATACAATACGCTTTTAATTTTTCTTTTTGAGCTGAAATGGAAAAGCCATCTCGTGCTTGTTCTTCAGTAGAAACACGAATATATATTCCAACGGTCATATGCTCTCTCTCCTTTTAAAAAGAGGACAGCTAGCAAGGCTGTCCATTAAATATTTAGCGCTAAAGATTTAATTTATCTGGGTATTAGTCTAATGCTACTATGTACATTACTACTTTACCGTGTATTTTTATGTTCGTAGCATCTTCATAAGAAATCGTGTAATCAAAGAAACGATTATCATATGAATCTGGTCGGAATATTAGCCGTCTATTTTCCTTGTCGTTAAAGAAACGCTTCACAGAATAATCACAACCATTACTAAAAACAACTATATCATTATCATAAAGTTCTTCTAATGTTACTTCTTTTACGGCAATCAAAGAAGAGTGAGGTATAACTTTATTCATTGAATCACCATTAACACGAGTCATAAAAATGTCTTCTCTACCTGCCCATTTCCCCATTAATGAATCAGGAATACGTATAGTTTCCAAATCCATTTCTGTCATTCCGTCAATCTCTAGAGGTAAGCCAGCTGAAATTGAAGTTGGAACATAAGTATACTCAGATTCATTTAATAAAGAAGCAGTTTGAACATTAGTTTTATACACCTCATCTGTAGGTGGAAACAAATCATTAATTGATATGTCCAATGCTTGTGCTATTGCAAATAGCACATCTTGTTCAGGTTCATTTGTACCATTTTCATAAGATGAAATTGTATTATGTTTTTTTCCTATTCGTAAACCTAATTCCTTTTGGGTCATTTTCTTTAGTTTCCTAAAGTTTTTAATTTGTTGACCAACATATTTAGAGATATCTTGTTTCATGAAGTTTCACCTCCTTTCACTTTCTATTATATCATATTTCATGAAGTTTTAAACTAAAAATTTCATGAAACAAGAAAATAAATAATAAATTTCATAAAACATGAAAATAATTGTTGAATTATGTCGTAACTTCATGTAATATGAAGTTGTTGAAAGTGAGGTGAATCATTTTGCAAGACAAACTAGTATCGTTGCGTATGTACAATAGGCTAACACAACAGGATATGGCTGATTTAATAGGAGTTGATAAAAGAACATATGTTAACAAAGAGTATGGTGTTACTCAATTTAAGGCAAATGAAATGTTCTTAATTGCTCAGAAGTTCGGAAAAGGAATTGAAGAAATTTTTTTACCAACAAACTTCATGAAACATGAAGTTTTGGAAGGGGATGCGGTGATGGAAAGTGAAACGTACAGTATTGGATAATCCACCAAGCGAGGAAACAAAGTTAAAGATGGTTGAATTTTTTATGAAAACATTGGTTCCTCGTGTGTTGGCTGCTCGTAAGGAAGAAGAGTCTGAAAGGAAAGGAGGTAAATCCGCATGAATGGAGTTTTATCAGCAAGCAAGTTAATGACAGCTGCAGAAGTAAGGCAAAAGTGTACTGAAGCTCTCAGCAATCCTGTCCTACTTCTTGCTATGGAATTAGAAGCAAAGCGTAAGTTGTTTGCAATGAATATGAATAAGTGAAGGAGTAAGTATTATGAAGAATGGTAAAAAGCCAACTAAGAAACAAAAGATGCTGATTAAATTAAATAACTTAAATCCTGACAATTGGTTGATTTATAAGAAAGTGGATGGAGAGCTACATCTAGTTCATCGTTACACTAACGCTACACGTATAATTTCAAATTCATAGTTTAGTTGAAGCGTACAAGTATTTATCACATTTAAGGAGGAATACAAATGGATCAATTAACAGCAATACAAGAACAAGCGAGACTTTATCAAAAACAACTTGGAGGAGAGATTTTCGCATTCCCTGTTGAAGAAGAAAATCCGCATTCTCTATACGCGGTGGTTGTATATGCAGGGGACAAGTTTCATGTATTTAGTGAAGCTGTAACGATAGAAGAGGCAGGGGTTGGTATACATACGATATTAGACAGCTTCGAAAAAGAAGGAATTAAAAAAGATTATAAAACAGCAGTACGTTTCATGACAGGGGAACCACAATTGAATGCTCCAAATGTCACTATGAGGCGTCTAAAGAAAAAACAAACAGTTGTATCAAGTGATAACAACTCAGACTTTATTAATCAAAATGGAGAGTATTTATTGAGTGCACGAGGAGTTTTGATTTTTTCATATCTCTCAATGGTTGATGAACAATTACCAAAGGCTATTCAATTCATGAATAAATACTATAGAACTCTTGCTGCAAGAGGATATGGAAAGTCAGCTGCAGGTATTAAGAAAGAGGTTAATCGTATGGATAAAGACCAAGCTGTAAATTGGTTGAAACAAACATTCGATAAGTATTTAGGAAATGGCGATGAAGTTATTAGAATTATGCATTCTTTGAAATAAGGGAGAGAGAAAAATGGATGAATTAATGAATCAAACAGATAAAACGCCAATCGAGGTATTTTTAGCAGTTGATGAGGATGGTAAAACATCCGCAAGAAAAGTGTATAAGTTTTTAGGATTGGCAGATGGACAGTTTGTTCGATGGGCAAAAACAAATATTACAGAGAATAAATTTGCCGTAGAAAATGAAGATTATGTGCGGGTCGACATTGATGTCGAGACGCCAACAGGTGGAATTATCCAACGAGAGGATTATAAATTGACAGCAACATTCGCTAAAAAAATTTGTATGACATCTCATACTCAGCAGGGAGAAGAAGCAAGAAACTATTTCATCAAAGTTGAGGAAAAGTTGAAAGAAATTGCAATTCTAAATCAGCAACAACTTCCAAAGGATCCGATGAGTATTTTAAAGCTTACATTCAAATCGTTAGAAGGACAGGCGCAAGAAATTCAATATATTAAATCAGAGGTAAAAGATTTACGAGATAATGCACCATTATTTGCAGTTGAATGTGATGAAATTTCTAATACTGTGAAACGTTGTGGCGTAATCTTGCTTGGCGGTAAAAATTCTAATGCCTATCAAGATCGTGGAGTTAGAACAAAGGTATATAAAGATATTTATAACCAACTATACCGTCAATTTGGAGTGAATAGTCATAAAGCTATCAAACGTTGTCATTTGGAATTAGCTAAAAAGATAATTCATGAATACTCACTACCTATTGTACTAAGTGAAGAAATTAATATGGTAAATTCACAAATCACTTTTACGGATGTATCCCATTAAATAGATAAAACTAAATTTGTGCGTATTGAAAGGTGGTGAACGTGATGTATATCGATTACAAGAATGCTAGAGTTGCAGATTACTTGTATTTATTAAACGCCCAAAAGAGAGGTGGACGAGTTCGGTTATTAGCAGAAATACGAATTGCGTGTTTGTATGCATCAATTCGTAATGAAAGAAAAAAGTAACTTGCGCCAACAAGTTACTGTACAAAAATGTCATTTGAAAAAAACGTTATCAAAATTATAGCATACATGTCCAGCACATGAAAAGAGGGGCTATCAAGCCCCTTATCCACAAAAAGAGGTGCACAGGATGAGCGATATTAAATGGATTAAGTTAAATGTAAATATGTTCGAAGATGAAAAGATAAAACTTATTGAATCGATGCCTGAAGCAGATGGGATTTTAGTTATTTGGATTCGTTTACTAGCTATGGCTGGAAAAACTAATGATACAGGAATGATTTATTTAACACCTGAATTTCCCTATACAGATGAAATGTTGGCAACAGTTTTTAATAAACCAGTTAACACTGTGCGTTTGGCGTTGAATACATTAGCTAAATACAAAATGATTAGCATTGATGATGATCATTATATTCACATTCAAAATTGGGATAAACATCAGAATATAGAAGGTATGGAACATGCAAAAAAGCTAAGAGCCGCAAGGAATAAACGATATTACGAAAAGAAAAAACTCCTTGAGCAAAGCGGCGAAGAAATTAAGATGTCTTATAAGACGGAACAAGACGTTCTAGAAGAAGAAAAAGAAATAGATAAAGATATAGAAAAGATAAATAAATATATTGTCGAGATAGTAAACTATCTCAATTCTACCTGTGAAAAAAATTATCGTACGTCAACCAAGAAAACACGAACATTAATCAAGGCTCGGTTAACAGAAAACTATACAGTTTCAGATTTTAAAAAAGTAATAGATATAAAGAAATCTCATTGGTTTAAAGATCCAAAGTGGGATGAATATTTAAGACCAGAAACATTATTCGGTACAAAGTTTGAAAGTTACTTGAACAGTAAACCAAAAGTGAAACAAGGTTCTGAAATGACAGCAGAAGAACGATTAAAACATTTTGAACAGGAAGCAGCTGAACAAGATGACTTACCTTTCTAGAGGTACTTTGAATGAATAGAGAGGAGTTATTTCAAAAAGTATTTAATAGTGATCGTGCTGTCAGAAACTCGGTTAACGTAAATGAATTAGTAGAAGCCATGTCTCTTGAAGGAGAAGGCGCTTGGTGTAAGACGTGTAAGGTCTATATACCAATGATGCAGCTACCAATACACATGTTAACAACGTTAAAAAAAGTACCTGGTATAAGCTCTACTGGTAAAGTACAACCTGTTTGTCCGAAATGTTTCAGAAAGCCATCTGCTGAAGAAAATGAAATAAGGTATCAAGATGTTGTTGCAGCTGCTCAGAAACGTTTGCAAGACGGTGAAAAAAATCGTTACTTAATGCCTACACCTGAGAGATATATCGATGCTGCACTTGAAAACTTTGAAATGCGGCAAGGTACAGAGAAGGCTATCAAAGGAGCAATATATTTCATTGAAAAGATTCCGACCAAGAAAGAAAAAGGTTTATTCCTTCAAGGTGGATTCGGTTCTGGAAAAACAAGATTGTGCTATTCCTTAAAACACACATTAGAAAGCATGGGAATAAAAGTGATTGTTTATAACGTTACTCAATTGTTGGATCGTATCCGTTCAACATTTAATAACGATAAAGAGAGTAAGCAAGAAATTATGGCTATGCTCATGAAATGCGATGTATTAATACTCGATGATCTAGGAGCAGAAAAGCCTAGTGAGTTCGCAGCCGAGTTTTTATATACAATCATCGATTATCGTTACAGTACTTGGAGACGGATGGTGATTACAAGTAACTGCAGTAATGAAGAATTACAAGAACGTCTTGGTCATTTGCAAGGTGGAAGAATTTTAGATCGATTAAGAGAAGCGTGTTACAAAATACCAATTACGGCGGGGAGTGCAAGACAATGAAAGAAAGCAAAAGCAATGTTACGAGTAGTGAAATACTAGAGGAATTAAAGATTGTTTTAAAGGAATTAATCATTATGTCTTATACAAATGAAACAGTGCGGCACTTCTTAGATGATCTACATGAAGTATTGATAAAGAACAAAGAAACAGCGTTCGAAGATTTATCAACGGCATTAAAAAAGCTTCAAGAAAAGCATATTCCTGATGGGGTTTAAATTATGGTAGCCGCAATAAAAGCAAAATGTATTGGTGCGAATTATTCACCTGTTTTGCAGCAGGGAGAGGAGTACTTCGTTTTTCCAGCTAAACAGAATTTTTACTATGTAAGTCGATTTAATAATATAAATGCTCATTTTGGTTGTTATCCAAAAGAGAGATTTCAGCTAATAGAAAAAGATGTTTGGTCATCAGAGCCTAATGTGCAGATACCTGATTTAGATCAAGATACATTTTACAGAGCGCAGCTTATTTGGAGGGCAAAGGGTTATAGAAATAAGCCGCTTAAAGATTATGTGATTCAACCTAAAAAGACGCACTGCTTTTTCTGGCATGACCGGAAAAGAAGACAGTTCTGTGGTTGTTTTCCATTACATTGGTTTGCTAATTTTGAGCCAATTGTAGAACAGCAAAAACAACAAGAAGAGGTAAAAGAGAATCCTATTACGTTAATAGAAAGGTTCGATGGGCAGTTGGCATTCTTTTAAGGGGA
>NZ_JBITWA010000028.1:0-54782 GCF_044543425.1 Bacillus sp. NPDC077411
GGGGTTCATTATCCTTTTGATGTTGCAATAGGGGCTTTAATAGGATGTGCTTCAGCGTTATTTTCGTATTGGTTAGTACCGAAATTTTCTTTTATGAAGCAATTGCTTACTCTATATGAAAGAGTAGAGAAACATGTTTTACCATCCAAAAACAAATCAAAGGGATTTTGAGTATACAAGTATAAAAACCTTTAAAGAGGCTGAGCATAAATCTCAGCCTCTTAGTATATTGTTGTACTTATTCAGCTTTTTTCATAGCTCTCATAGATTCAGCCACTTTAACCATCATGGAACATTCGACTCTCTTACGGAAGATGTCACAACTGAAATCGTAGATTCCATTGATGGAGCCGGTTGCATGCAGTGCGTTGGCAGGGCAACCGCCACTGCAGTAAAGCTTCGCCCAGCAATCCTGACATTCTGGCTTTGAATAGCAATTGCTTTCTTTAAATTGGCACTGCGTCTCTTGTCTTGTGATTCCATCCCAGATGTTTCCCATACTGTATTCTTGGTCCCCGACGAATTGGTGGCAAGGGAAGAGCTCGCCCCATGGTGTGACAGCGAGATATTCGGTTCCTGAGCCGCATCCGGAAATTCTCTTTTGAATGCAAGGGCCTTCAGAAAGATCAAGCATGTAATGGTAGAAGGTGAAGCCATTGCCTTCTTCCCCACGCTTTAGCATTTCCTTGGCGAGAATTTCATACTGGTTGTAAATCTCAGGGAGGTCCTCCTCGGTCAGTGCGTATGGTTCCCGGGGATCACAGATGACCGGTTCCATCGAGAGTTTGTCGAAACCGAGATCTGCGATATGAAAAATGTCATTGGTGAAGTCGACGTTGTTGCGAGTGTAGGTTCCACGCACATAGTATTCTTGATCTCCACGCTTTTCGACGAATTCTTGGAACTTTGGAACGATATAATCGTAGCTTCCTTTTCCAGTTACTGTTTTACGCAGGTGATCGTGGACTTCTTTTCTACCATCAAGGCTTAATACGACATTGTACATTTCCTTATTCAAGAAATCGGTGACCTCATCGTTTAAGAGCATGCCATTTGTAGTGAAGGTGAAGCGGAAAGTTTTTTTGTACTCTTTTTCTTTGCTTCTTGCGTAAGTGACAATCTGTTTAACAACTTTCCAGGCCATGAGCGGTTCTCCGCCGAAGAAATCGACGTCGAGGTTTCGGTGGTGACCGGAGTTTTCCAATAAGTAATCAATAGCTCTTTTGCCAACCTCATAGCTCATAATCGCTCTGCTTCCATTGTATTTTCCTTGGCTGGCGAAGCAGTATTCACATGACAGGTTACATGTATGTGCGACATTGAGGCAGAGGGCCTTTACATAAGTTTGGCGATTTCTTAAATCAATTGAAAGGTCTTTATATTCATCCTCAGTAAAGAGTTGCCCATCATTTTTCAACTCTTCGAGATCTGCGATTGTTTCTCGAATGTCCTTCTCAGAGATAGCGGAATCACATGCGTATTTTTCTAGCATCATTGTTACGATTTCTTCCGCAGAAGTAGTCTCATAAAGCGCGATGATTCCATAGGTGAGATCGTCGACAACATGTACCGATCCACTGTAGGTATCGAGTACGATGTTGTATCCGTTTAGTTTATATTGATGAATCATACTTGATAATCAAGCTCCTTTTATCTATAAAGTAAAACTTCCGTCAATAGGGCTTCTTTTACTGCCTGTTAATACGGGATAAAAATGGCCGCCCATCTGGAAAGCAGTTGGGCGGTCCGTTTTTTGTTTTCTATCTGTTCATTGTGTTTTCACACTTTTGATTTGCAACTCCGCAAGACGTTTTGCAAGCTGATTGGCAAGATGTTTGGCATGCACCACATCCACCATGTTTTACCGTATCCATCAGTTTACGAGTGCTTAGTGTTACGATTCTTTTCATAGCGTATAACTCCTTTTTAAAAATATTTTTTTAAGAAACAAGCTCAATATTTGTGAATGTTTTCACATTTAAAACTATACTTTGTGAGTAATTTCACATTAATTCCAGTAATAATTTTAACAACACCTTTGATTTCCGTCAATCATTCGTGGTGTTTTGATACTGCGGAAAATCCACTTGATTGTGCGTCTTCTTTTTTTCATCGCGATGTGAAGGGTCTTGAGAGTTTGAAACTATCTCATATAATTATGATTTGGGATTCTCTATTATAATAGTAAATCCGCCCGTTTATGATCTTAAGAACGGACGGATTTTTTTATTTCATAGGTTTTGCTATTGGGGTGCTTGTGCGCGATACTTCCTTTGTAATTCTTTCAACTCTTCTACCAAATCTTCTCCAATCGTAGGCGCAAGTTTATCATATATGGGTAATAGTGCTGTTTCCCAATCTTTTCGTTGTTCATTGTTTAGTTCATGAATTTGAATCGATGAATTTTGTTTAATAAGTTCAAGTTGTTCTTTATTTATTTGCTCGGCTTGTTGATTATTCCAAGCGGTAGCTTCTTCCATTGCTTCCGTTAATATTTGCTTCGTTTTTGGGGTTTGCTGGTTCCAAGTTTTTTGATTCATCATGACAACATATCCTAAATATCCATGGTTACTAATTGTCAAATAGTTTTGAACGTTATAGAATTTTTTAGAGTAGATATTTGAAATGGTATTTTCTTCACCGTCAACTTTTCCTGATTCAATTAATTGATATGTAGAATTAAATGAATCTTGATGCGCGTTAACTTTTAATAAATCGAATTGGGATTGGATGACATTACTTTGCATAATGCGAAAAGATTGTCCTTGTATATCTTTTGGTGTATAAATGGGTCCTTTGTTTGAAGTAATTTGTTTAAAGCCGTTGGACCAGTGGGCAAGCCCTTGTATTCCATCTTTTTGTAAGGATTGAAGTAATTGTTCCCCAATTTTTCCGTTTAAGCCTTCTTGTAAGGCTTCATAATTTGAAAAAGCAAATGGCAAATCAAGTACACCCCATTCAGGGGAGAACGTTCCAAGGTTTGATGTGGAAGGAGCAATCATTTGTACTTGTCCAGATTTTAAAGCACGAAATTCTTCTATATCAGAATATAAACTTCCGTTAGGAAAGACCTCTATTTTTATTTTACCATTTGATTTTTCATTCACGAGTTCCGCAAATTTGTTGGCAGCAAGTCCTTTCGGTGTGTTTTCTGCAACAACATGGCTAAATTTAAAGACGATCTGGTCTTTTAGTCCTTCTTGGTCATCGTCATATGAGAGTTCATTTTGAGGAGAATGCCTCTGATAATTAATAAGTAAAGCGCTTGCAATGAAAGTGGTAAAAAGGAGTATAAAAGTAGCTGCTTTTTTCATCGTCGTTCTCCTTTTGAAGTTGTTATCCCGCTATTAACGGGCAGTAAAGCCCCCACCTCAAGATTCAGAGAGAAGCAAGGAAGTTAGGTGGGGGAAAACTGCCCGTAAAAGCCCGATTGGTTTAACTAACCATCAGTGAGAAATGCGTCACTGATGGAAGTTTCACTTTATTGTAAGCATACCGAGAAGATTTCTATTCGTAAAGATGCTTTTAGGGGAGAGGAGGGCCAAGTGTGAGGAATTTACCAATCCGTTGGAAGATTACGATTCTTTCTTATGCAGTTGTTATCGTTTCCCTCATGATTGGTGGAGGGATTATAGTCGCAAATATTCAACAAAAAGAAGAAAAAGAATTAAGAATTAGATCTATGAATACAGCGCGAACGGTAGCGGAAATGTCAGATGTAAAGAAGTCCCTTCAAGAAACAAATGGATGGGTTACATTAAATTCTGTTATTGAAAATATTAGAGTCATTAATGAAACAGATTATATTGTTGTCATGAATATGGAACGAGTTCGGTATTCGCATCCCGTGAAGGAGATGATTGGAAAACGTTCGAAAGGAGCAGATGAAAAAGCAGCATTTGCAGAGCATATTTATTTTTCAAAAGCAAAGGGAGAAATAGGTACTGTTATTCGTGCTTTTATGCCCATTAAAGATCAAAATTTAAACCAAATTGGTGTTGTTGTTGTTGGAAATAAAATACCAAACTTTTTTGAGATTATGAGCGAATTAAGAGGAGAAATTCTTTTTATAGTTATCTTAACTTTAATACTTGGATTGATAGGATCATTAATGCTCGCTAATCATATAAAAAAACAGATGTTTCAGTTAGAGCCCTATGAGATTAAAAGAATACTTGAAGAAAGAACAGCAACCTTTCATTCAATGAATGAGGGAGTGATTGCGATCGATAATCAAGAAATGATTACGGTTTTTAATGAGAAAGCGAAGCAAGTTTTTCATGTAACTGGAGATGTTGTCGGACAGCCTATTCGTAAAATATTACAGGATACAAGGCTTCCGGAAATCGTGGAGAAAAATCAAGCAGTATACAATGAAGAAATAAAAGTAAGCGGAAAGGTCATTTTAAGTAACCGTATACCTATTAAGAAAGATAATGAATTAATTGGAGCGGTGGCAATTTTCCAAGATCGTACAGAGGTAACAAAGCTTGCGGAAGAATTAACTGGAGTGAAGAACTTTGTTGAAGCACTGCGTGTACAAAGTCATGAGCATATGAATAAACTTCATACAATAGCAGGACTAATTCAGCTCGGTAAAGCTGATAAGGCATTACAACTTGCTTATAACACTTCAGAGGAGCAGGAGAGTGTAACTAATTATTTAAATGAGACCATTAAAAATGATGCCGTTGCAGGGCTTCTTTTAAGTAAAGTAAGTAGAGGGAAAGAGCTTGGAATTCAAGTGAGTATTGATCAAAATAGTTATTTGGAGGCATTTCCGTACCAAGTAGATCAACATGATTTCGTTGTATTATTAGGGAACTTAATAGAAAATGCATTTGGATCATTTGAACGAATTGAGGTCACCAATAAAAGAATTGATATTAGTATTGAGCAGTCAGAGGACGTGTGTGCAATATTAATCGAAGATAATGGATGCGGGATAAAAGAAGAATATTTACCAAGGTTATATGAGAAAGGCTTTACTGTAAATAAACGTGATGGGACAGGTTATGGTCTTTTTCTAGTAAAACAAATTGTTGAGAAGGGGAGAGGAGAAATTCGAATTTCATCTTTTGAAGGTGAAGGAACTAGCTTTATCATTACTTTTCCAATGGAGATGGAGGCGGAATTGTATGGCGTATAAAGAGGAATTTAAAGTAGTGTTAATAGAAGATGATCCAATGGTTCAGGAAGTAAATAAGGAGTTTATAAAAAGTGTAAAAGGATTTCAAGTAATCGCTATCGCCAGCAATGGTGAGGAGGGGATTAGCTTTGTTAAAAAAATGAAGCCAGATCTTGTTATTTTGGACATCTTTATGCCTAAAAAGGATGGTATTCAGGTATTGCAGGAATTTCGAAAACAACAATTAGAAACGGATGTAATTGTTGTTTCTGCTGCTAAAGATAGGGAAACAATTAAACTCATGCTGCAAAATGGAGCAATAGATTATATTATTAAACCTTTTAAGTTGCACCGCATTCAGCAAGCATTAGAGAAGTATCGCCAATATAGAATAAGTTTGAGAGACTCTGGGTCTATTTCACAGGAGCAGCTGGATTTATTATTATATTCTGGGCGCTCTGAGAGGACGGTGAGTAATTTACCAAAAGGTTTGAACGAGTTTACACTAAATGAAATTGTAACGTATGTAAAACAGCAAGAAGAACCCCGCTCCGCTGAAGATGTGGCGCGTGCCATTGGGATAGCTAGAGTGACGGCTCGTCGTTACTTAGACTATTTAGAAAAAAGAGGTGTTATTCATTTGGCAGTTCAGTATGGCGGAGTTGGAAGACCGATTAATCGTTATGTGTTTCGAGAAACAAAAAGTTAAGACCAAAATGAACAAAATATCCGTTATGACCATAAACTTCTCTCTTTTTGATGTAAACGCTATCATTATGTTAGAAACTAACAGATAGAAAATTTAGAAAAATCAAAGGGGAGAAGAAAGGTGAAACGACTTTTTAAAAATTTAACCTTTCAAGTATTAACGGCTATTGTACTTGGGGTGTTAGTTGGAATACTTTGGCCAAGTGTTGGTAAAGAAATGAAGCCTTTAGGTGACACTTTTATCAATGCTGTAAAAATGGTAATTGCACCGATTATTTTCTTAACAATTGTACTCGGTATTGCCAAAATGGGAGATATGAAAAAGGTTGGCAAGGTCGGTGGAAAAGCTCTTATTTATTTTGAGGTAGTAACGACATTTGCCCTTATTGTTGGTTTAGTTGTTGTAAATGTTATGAAGCCAGGAGAAGGCCTTAACTTTAATGAACTTGCAAAAGGAGACGTATCAAAGTATACCCAAAACGGTGGACATGGCATGAACTGGATTGAGTTTGTAACCCATATCGTTCCGTCTAATATGGTTGATGCGTTTGCGAAAGGTGATATTTTACAAGTATTATTCTTTTCGATTTTATTTGGTGTAGGGTTGGCGGCTCTTGGAGAAAAAGGAAACTCAGTAATTGATTTCTTAGACAAACTTTCACACGTATTCTTTAAAATTATTGGCTATGTAATGAAAGCTGCACCGATCGGGGCATTTGGTGCCATGGCATATACAATTGGTCACTTTGGACTTGCGTCGCTTGTACCACTTGGAAAATTAATGATGTCAGTATATATAACGATGTTCTTATTCGTTTTTGTAGTTTTAAATATTATTTGTAAGATGTATGGATTCAGTTTATGGAATTATTTAAAGTTTATTCGAGATGAGATATTAATTGTATTAGGAACAAGTTCTTCTGAATCTGTACTGCCAAGAATGATGAATAAGATGGAGCAATTTGGATGTTCAAAATCTGTTGTTGGTCTTGTTATTCCAACAGGTTATTCCTTTAATCTTGATGGTACGTCTATTTATTTATCCATGGCAGTTGTCTTTTTAGCGCAAGTATTTGGTATTGATCTAACAATTGGGCAGCAAGTTACCATTATTTTAGTGCTTATGTTAACGTCTAAAGGTGCGGCAGGCGTCACAGGAAGTGGATTTATTGTATTAGCTTCGACGTTAGCTGCGTTAAAGGTTATTCCTTTAGAAGGATTAGCGTTACTTCTTGGAGTCGATCGCTTTATGAGTGAAGGAAGAGCCATTGTAAACTTAATTGGAAATGGGATTGCGACAATCGTTGTCGCAAAGAGTGAAAATGAATTTGATGAAGCAAAGCATGCAGAAGCCCTTTCTGGTACAAAAGCATTAACAGAGGCGAAGGAAGCTGTATAATGCATAAGTAGTAAGAAGGATCATTTGTTTTCAAAGGAATGAAGAGTTTGATGGGAAAAGGAACTATCCACTAGAATAGGTGGATAGTTTTTTAACCTGTTATTTTGGGGAAGTAAGACCTCACCAGTCACAACATCATTACATGAAATGCCCCATTTTTAATATTAGACTGGAATTCTGAAACACAATCTGTAGACGTATTTTTTAGTAGTGTTTCATGGAGAGAATTCTTTGCTATATACATAAGTAAAAAACGACATTTCAGGGGAGGACGAGAGCATCTGGCCGTGCATATAAGCGGTCAGGGCCTTTTTCTGCCACATGCGAAGTTTAAAACAAAGGGAGAAAGCGAGTACAGGTCATGTTGTAAGTAAATCTCCTTCATACTTAGGAAGGAGATTTTCCTATTAAAATTTATTTGGAAATTGCTTTATAATACCTTCTGCAAGTGTGTCGGCCATTTTAATAATATGGTCTTCCCCTTTATCGAAAGCAAGAATATCTGCATCCCAATCTTTTTTAATTCTCGCTACAGCTTCATCTGCAACGAATTTTAAATGGGTATACAATAGGTCTTTTAATGCATCATTTGACCAATTTGGATTGGCGCTGCTAAGAAACTGAGCGATATCATCGGCATTTTTATACCACTGTTTGTTAAACTTTTTTAAATTTGCTTGATTACCGCTTTTTGCTGCAACTACTACTTTTCCTGCAAGGAGAATATGTTCTCTTAATAGTTTGGTAAGTTTATTACCAGCTGCTTCCCCATAATATGGCTTTATTGCATTCCCGATATCATCTTGGTTTTTTAACAGTCTTGCTAATACCTTATCTTGATCTTTCAGCCCTGCTAAGGCGCTTATAATATAATTCCTTGTCCATATTGTATGGTCAATCCAAAGTCTTCTTAAATCATCTTTCAGTTGTATTGCTGATTGGCTAGGACAAGGATTTTGGATACGTACGTTTTCTTCTGCGCCTACTTTTATTGGTGACAAGAGGAAAGTACAAGACATAACGAGCAGTGTGAGTTTCAAGAGTAGCTTTTTCATGGGTATCTTCTCCTTTTTGATTTACATAAATGTTCCATTGTTAGTTTGTATTATTTCGTTCATTTTATTCTGGTTAATTTAATCGTTTTAGCATGTAGTGGATAAAGTGACGATATTGTGAACAGAATATGGCTGTAAGTATAAATGAGAGCAGATACGTGTGAATTTTTACTCGTTATCGTTATAATAATGATAGAAAACATACAGTGAATAAAAGGAGCAGTTTGAAATGAAGCAAAAAGCTTGGGGTGCGATTCTGCTTAGTAGTGCATTACTATTAACAGGATGTACTAGTAATAAAGAAACAAAACAAGAAACGAAAGAAAAAGTAGAACAAACAAATCATAAAGAAGACAATCCCGAAGATCTGAAAGTGTACCAATCTGTACATAGTCAGTATGAAGAAAAAATTAATAAAGAAGTAAATGAGGCTATGAAGCTTTGGAAAGAAGCGGAAGAGAAATCTGGAAAGGCAATGAAACTTCCGAGATTTAAAGAAGAGGTCCAAAAGTTAACGGATAATACGTTAGCAGATATTGAGAATGTGCGTAAAGAAATTCGGGTTCCAAAGTCAAAAGAAAGAGAAAATGAATTATACGCAGGTTTTTTAAACGAAACAGAACAAGCGATGAAAAAATTAGAACGAGTAGCGAAAGAAGAAAATTCTTCATTCATTCGCGATATTGAGGTACACCTGTCTACAGCCGTTAACTATTATGACCGGTTTAAAAAAGAAGAGAAATCAGCGAAATAACTTTGTTTTTAAACAAAGTTATTTTTATTTCATAAAAAATGTTTTAATGAAAAATAAAAAAAATTATAAAGTAGCCCTTTTAGACGAAAGTTAAAAGGGCTACTTTATTTTTAGTTGTTTGGATCTTCATGATAAATATAGGTGTACTTTTAGAGTTTGCTTTTTACTTTGGTACTTTATATTCTTTTTTCGTTCCATCTGTAAAGACAACTTTTAAGTCGAATTTTTCATAGTCTTTATCTAGTTGGAATATATCTACTACTTGATTTATGACATCTTCATCTTTTGTGTCTTTATCAAATTTTAGTTGCTGTAAGAGTGGAGCCAATTTATTCATTGCTTCATTTCCAGCCAACTTTTCATTTGTTTTACTATCGTCTAGTTTTGCTTCTGGTTTTTCATTTGCTTTTTTATGTTTATAGTCTGCTTCGTAGTCCTTCTTTGTATCTTGATAATTTGCCCTTAAATCGAATTCATTAAAACTTAGTTTTAAATCTTGATTTACTTCCTTTTTTGTTTCTTCTGTTGTCTTCTTGTTAGTAGTTGTATCCTGTTTTTTAGGTGTACACCCTGTCATTGCAGGTAATAGCATAAATGCTAAAAGGATTGAAAATAAAATTTTCATTTTGTGTGCCTCCTTAGTAGTTTTCAATAAAAGCTTTTCCAATTTTTATCTTTTTATGTAAGGGAAAGGAATAATTTTTTATAATAAGAAAATGAAATATAAAGAAAAAGTGGTTGTTCCAAAAGGCTGACAAATGTCATGCTTTTGGGAGCAATCACTTCTTTTTTGCTAGACACCTGTTATTGCAGGGAACGGCATGAGTACGAAAAAGTTTTCTAATTTCTATGTGTCGAAGAGAGAAATATCGCAATTTAAATCAAAAAATAGATAGAATATTTGTGTTAAATTGGAAATGTAAGGAGGAATGATGAGTGTGCAGAGGTATGGTGATCTATTAAAACGTGCAATTGATTATATGGAAAAGCATATTGAGGAAGAACTGACTTTAGAAGAAGTAGCTTCTTATTGTGCTATGTCTATGTATCATTTTCACCGGGTTTTTCAAGATAATATTGGAATGAGCGTCAACTCATACATTCGGAAGAGACGATTAACATATGCAGCGCAGTACGGGTTTTCTTCACAAGAAGCATTTACGAGAGCGTTTAAAGGTATGTTTCACTTACCACCGAAAAGGTATCGGACATATTTCCAAGCTTTTTATATAGAAAGGGAGGGCGTTTCAATGCAAAAAGGATTACCGAAAGGCTGGGTATTAAGCGGAAGCCATCCAGCAGAATATGAGATGGGCTTAGATTATGAGGTTGTTCATCAAGGAAAAGTGTCAGCTTATATAAAAGCGAAAGAAGATGTTACTCATGGTGGATTCACAACGCTTATGCAAATGTTTAAAGCAGATAAATACAGGGGAAAGCGTTTGCGCCTAACGGCATTTATTAAAAGTAAAAGTGTGAAAGATTGGGCAGGACTGTGGATGCGTGTGGACGGAAAAGATACAGAGCCATTAGCTATGGATAATATGCAAAATCGTCCAATTAAAAATACGAAAAACTGGGAGCCTTATTCAGTTGTGCTGGATATAAAAGAAGAGGCGCTCGGAATTGCATTTGGCATTTTATTATCAGGAGAAGGCTGCATATGGGCGGATAGTTTTCGATTGGATGAAGTCGATGAAAAGGTGCCGTCAACGGACTTAGCGGAAAATTTTTATGATACTCTTTCTGAAGAACCTACGAATTTGCAGCTTGAAGACATAGAAGAATAAGAAAGGGTGAGAAAGAACACATGTGGAAAATGTTATTCTACTCAATATCAGAATTATTGAAATTAGAAACCCCTTTTTACTTCTTTATATGGTTTTTTGCACTATTTATACTTGGCGTGTTGAGTGAAATATTAGAAGTAATAGGGAAAAACAAGCCAATTTTAAAATCTCTATTTAAGGCTAGTATAGAATGTTTACTTGGATTAATTATTTGTATCGGTATTGGTATTCTATTATTTCGTATTATTCATTTCATATGCCCGGGTCAAATTGAACCTTATGATGTTGCTTATGGAAGGTGGCTAGCATTTATTGCATTAACCTTATTTTCAGTTATCGGATTTTTAGTGAAGATTACAAAACAAAAAACAAGGATATGGTTGAAACCAACGGGAGTCATTGCTCAATTTTTCCTGTTTAGTATAAGTGTTTGGGGAGCAATTACTATTTTTCAGCCATCTTTACATATGAGTCTGCTAGTCATACTTTTATTTAGTTCTATATTAACTGTATTCCAGTTTCTTGGTTGTTTATACGAGTATCGTTCTTAAGTATTTACAAATAACAGATTGACAATAATTAGAAAAGTTATATAATCTAAATGTAAGTGATCACTTGCATTGGAAAGAGAGGATTATATGGCGCGCTCAAAGACAGCAGAGAAAATTATTCAAGCAACAATTGAGTTAGTGAAAGAAAGAGGATATAAATCAGCAACAACGAAAGAAATCGCAATGCGTGCTGGCGTCAATGAAGTAACAATATTTCGTAATTTCAAAAACAAAAAGGGTATCATTGAAGCAGCCGTTTATGAATTTTCATACGTACCGCATTTAAAACAGTTTTTACAAACAGAAATTGTGTGGGAATTAGAAACGGATTTGAAGAATTTAGCAAGGCATTATCATAAATTTTTGAATGAAGTGAAAGACATGATTTCTATTGGTATACGTGAAACAGGTGAATTTCCTGAATTAGATGATGAAATCGCTAAGATACCAAAAGGCCTAAAAGAAGAATTGATGATTTATTTTGAAAAGATGCAGCAAGACGGGAAAATTATTCATACAAATATTGAAGCACAAGTCATGAACTTTATATGGATTAATTTTGGTTATTTTCTATCTAAATTACGTTTTGAAAATCGACTTATAGAGATAAATGATGAAAATTTTATTGAAAATAATATAACCTTATATGCTAGGGCATTAAGACCCTAGTATTTATTTAAAATTAAATGCAAGCATGCACTTGCTTGCGGAAGGGTGAGAAGATGAATACATTAAAACAATTTTTAAAAATACCGGGTACGTATGTAGGGGGTGTAGTAGCGTTAGCGTTTCAACTTATTTTCTTTTGCGTTTGGCTGACAGCGTATGATGGAGTAAATGAAAGAGCGGATCAAATGCACATTGCTATTGTGAATCAGGATACGAACATGGGAAGTAAAGTAACAGAAGGTTTACAGAAGAACTTACCTTTTCAAGTAACAAAAGAAAAATCTATGGAAGAAGCAAAAGAAGAAATGAATGCACATGCATACGATATGATTATTGAAATTCCGACTTCTTTTTCAAAGGATGTAAGTGAAAAAGGAAAAACAGATTTAATCTTTCATATTAACCAAGCAAACGCTATGATGGCAAAGCAGATGATGGAAGGAGTTGCGAAACAAGTTCGTGACAATGTAAATAAAGAAATATCAAATTATAAGCAGCAAGCAGTTGCTGGAAAATTACAAGCCATGGGACCAGGAAGTGTAGAAGCAATAAAAGGCTTAACTGAAGACTCAGTTGGATTTACGATTCATAAAGTAAATGATGCGAAAGGATTTTCTGTCAACATGGTACCGCTTATGATCGTGTTAGCTTCATTTGTAGGAGCGATGATTATGAGCATGGAGTTATATAAAGTATCGCAACTTGTTGAAAGAGGTTTGGGGAATTTCTTTTCAAGGAAACTTATTAATATGGCTGTTGCTGTAGTATTGGCAATTATTACAATTGTTTTGATGAAGTTCTTTCAGATTCCAATACAGGAACCGATATTTACGGTTTGGTTGTTTCAAACCATTGTCTTTTTTGCTTTTCTTTCCTTAACGCAAATGTTTCTTAATTTATTTGGAAATGCGGGGATGCTATTTAATATTCTTACGTTATCTTTACAGCTTGTGAGCGCTGGTGTGATGGTACCGCATGTGATGCTATCACATACGTATCAAACAATTGGAAATTTACTTCCTGCCACATATGCAGCAGATGGATATTATACAATTATATTTGGAGGAGAGAATCTAACAAAAAATATCATGTTTTTATGCATGATTATTGCGGTGACTCAAATAATTGCTGTAATCGGATATAAAATATCTATCTCATTGAAGAAAAATCAAACTGTAATAAAAGGGAATGAAGCATAAAGAAAAAGGTATCCTTTGAAAGGGATACCTTTTGTATATTACTTTTCAATTCTTGCCCATTTAAAGTTTAATGGACCTGCAAAATCAACCTCAACGACACCTTTTACATAAGAGCGCTGTAAATAAGATTTTCCGTTTTGATATAGAGGTGAGATTACCGCATCTTTAAATAAGATTTTTTCTGTTTGTTTTAAAGCTTCCCAGCGTGCTTTTTCATTACCAGCGAGATCTGTTTTTACTTTTTTGATTAAATCATCAAATTCCTTATTAGAATAATGATCTAAGTTGTATGGATTACCGGTTGTGAACAATTCTAAGAATGTAATTGGATCAGCAAAGTCTGGACTCCAGCCATCGATACCAATTTCATAATTGCCTTGTAATAATAAAGTTACTTGTTGCTTACGAGGCTGTGGTTTTAATGTAACTGTTAATCCTTCTAAGTTTTTCTCAAGTTGCTCTTTTAAATACGCTCCTGTTTTCTTTGATAAATCCGTATCGCTTGTTAAAAGTTCTAGTGTAATTTTATCTGGTCCAAGTTCTTGTTTTGCTTGTTTCCATAATTTTTGAGCCTCTTTTGGACTTTCTTTTGTTAAGTCACCATTTTCAGCGCGGAAGTCTTTTCCGTTCGGTCCTTTTGCAAAGTTTTTTGGAATAAGCGAGTAGGCAGGAAGAGAGCCATCATTCAATAGAACATTTACAAAAGCTTTTTTATCGATTGTTTTATCAATAGCTTGGCGAGCATTAATGTTTTGTAGTACTTTATTTTGTTGGTTCATGCGTAAAAATTGTACGCCGACAGCTGGTCGTTCTTTAAAATTAGAATCTTTACGGTATTTATCAACTAAATCAGATGTTAAAACAACACGGTCAAGTTGTTTAGATTCGTATAGGTTTACCTCTGTTGATTTCTCTTTCACGATATTAAAATTAATTTCTTCTAATTTTACAACATCTTTATCCCAATAGTTTGGATTTTTCTTAAATTGGAAGCTTTGTTCATGTTTCCAATTTTCTAATGTAAAGGCCCCATTATAAATTAATGCGTTAGACTCTAAGGCGTACTTCTTGCCTTGTGATTTAAAGAATTCTTCGTTAACAGGCAGGAATGTTGGGAACGCCGTTAAGCTAATAAAGTAAGGCACAGGGCGGTCTAACTCTACTTCCAATGTTTTATCATCAATTGCTTTTACACCTAGTTGATCAAGCGAAAGCTCTTTATTGTTAATCTTTTGCGCATTTTTTATGTCAAAGAATAAGAAAGCATATTCAGAAGCTGTTGCAGGATCAACAGCACGTTGCCAAGCGAATACGAAGTCTTTCGCTGTAACAGGTGTTCCATTGGACCATTTTGAATCTCGTAAATGAAACGTATATTTTGTTTTATCTGCATTAACATCATGCGATTTCGCGACACCAGGAACAGGTTTGTTTCCTTCTCCAAGGTTATATAAGCCTTCAAATACGTTTCTCATCACTTGCCCAGAATCGGTATCTGTTGCACGTGCCGTATCCATCGTACGAATTTCAGTAGGAGATGCTAAGTTAAGTACTTGTTTATCAGGTGCTTTATCTTTTGCTTTTGCATCGTTCGCGTTATCTTTATTATAGCTACCGCATCCTGTTAATAATAAGCTTGCTCCTAAAACAGATACGACAGCAGGTAAAAATTTCTTTTTCATGTTTTGTTCCTCCCTAAATTGTTTGTCTACTTTGTTTTCATGTTTTGTTGGCCAACAATTATGAGGGAAATAAAAAATCCCTCTTTTCGTATAGAAAAAGAGGGATTTAAATGTTATAAATGTGCGCACATTTATAAACAAAGTCCCTCATTCTATCTTTCAAGCTAACTGCTTGCAGGAAGTGGCACAGTATTCGCAAGCGAACCTGTTGCCGAGGTTTCACAGGGCCAGTCCCTCCACCTCTCTGGATACAATGAGTAAACATAATAAATAAGTATTAAATTTTGTGTTGCTTTGATTATTCAAAATATTAGCACTGAGATAAAAGAACTGTCAATTAGAATATTAATATTTTGAATTTTAAGTTTAATCAGAACGGAAGGTCATCAAACATTTGCTTGATGACCTTATATATATATCCAAGTAAAAAAACGACATAAAAACCTATTTCTTTTTAGGGGTGGACAAGAGCGTCTGGCCGTGTATAGAAGCGGTTAGGGCCTTTTCCTGCCACATGCCAGGTTTAAAATAAAGGGAGCAAGCGAGTACAGCTCATGTTGTATTTTGCATAGCAGCGACTTATATGTCGAAAAATTAAAATGATCTGAGTTAGCCTCAGTCTTGTTTTACAATTGAATTGTTTTTCCACTAGCTTTTTTATTTGTTGCTTCAATTGCCTCTTGTATCATGTTCATAAAATTATTTTCATATAATACTTTCAAACCTGCTGCAGTTGCGCCGCCGGGTGTTGTCACTTGTTCACGAAGCATAGCAGGATTGTTTTCACTTTCTAGCATAGAAGCAGACCCCGTAATCATTTTAATTACGAGATGCTTTGCAGTTATCTCATCGATACCATACCGTTTTGTTGCTTCAATTAAGCTCTCGGCAAAATAGTAGAGAAAGGCAGGGGCGCTTCCTGTGACAGCTGTTAGTTGATGAATTTCTTCTTCTGTACATAATTGTGCGTCTCCAATACCTTTTACGAGCATTTGCAAAATTTCAAGATGTCCTTTGCTTACAAAAGAGCCTGCTGTGTATAAAGAAATGGATTTCCCGATTGTAGCAGCTGTATTTGGCATAATCCAAGCAACGGCAGCACCTTTAGGAAGCTTTGATTCTAAATAAGAAGGTCCAATACCAGCTGCAACTGTTACAATAAACTGATTGCTGACAAGTGGAGAGAGTTCAGTTAACAGTTGTTCATGTGCTTCTGGAGGCATTGCTAAGACGATAACATCAACATCTGCCGCATATTGTTTCCAATCTGTTGTTGTAGAAACAGCATACTTTTCACGCAACTCTGTAAGCCTTTCTTGATTTCGTTGATTGGATACGACAATCTCAGCAATGTGTTCTTTACTTGTATGAAGAAGCCCGGCAAAAAGGGCTTCAGCCATACAACCTGCACCAATAAACAGCACTCTTTGTTTCTTTTGCATATTTTTTGATCCTTCCTGTAGGAAATGTATTGCTAAAACGATAACATTGATAAAAGAGAATTGTAAAAAGAAAAGGCTTGTATACAAAAAAATCCTAGTTTCAGAAAATAGCATTTCCGAAACTAGGATATATCATTAAGCTTTTGCCAAACCAAGTAGAACAGCCCCGCCAATAATTAAAGCACTACCAAGCGCGATAAATACCATTTGACGTTTTGTTTTCTTTTCACCTAAGAAGACAATTGCACCAAACGTTGAGATGACAATCCCTGTTTGAGATAATGAGAAGCTTGTTGCAACGCCAACTCGTGGTAAGGAAAGAAGTAAGAATAAGTTTCCTGTTCCCCAAAGTAGACCAGATACGATATTACGAATTGCATATTTGTTAAATGGCTTATGCTTAAATGTCAGTATAACTGCTCCAACAAACATACCAACTGCTTGCGGTAAAATAGCCGCCCAGCCATCAATGTTGTACCAACGAATAATAATTACATACCCAAAATAACCGAAAGTTGAAACAATTAGAGTGAGTAACCCTTTTTTCAATTGTCCTGGTGGTTGTGCATTTTCTTTATCATCTAAAGAAGTAAATACAACACCGATTACGATGAAAAGAATTGCAATCGTTCCCATAATAATTGTAGTAGTAGTTGTCCACTCGTGAAAGGCAATGACCCCAAAGATAGAAGTAGCTACAAGCTGCATACCTGTTGAAATGGTAACAGTTGTTGAGACGCCTATTGTTTGAACAGTTTTTAATTGATTGACTTGTCCTAAAGCCCAAAATAAACCAGAAATAAAGCCAACAATTAATATAGTTAAAGATAGTGCCGGTGTTGTAAATGCATACATAATTGTTGCGAAGAATAGAGCACCAATTGTCATACCGACCGTTTGGCTATATGCACCGCCACCCATTTTTACACTTACTAATAAAACGTTTCCCCATGCTAATGCAGGAAGAAGTGCTAATAAAATGTCCATTACAAGACTCCTTTCTTGTTATAGCAATAAAATATATGTAGTTCTAATGATTGGTAATTTTCCACTTAAGAAGTGATCGTTAAAACGATGAAGTAGTGATGTTTATAAGGAGAACGCAGTCATTATATAAACGCGTTTTCATATCTCCTTTTTTGGCACCTTCATATAATAACAGGAAAGAGTCTCCTTTAGAAAGTAAATTCAAATAGAATGTATATTTCTATGAATATGAAAATTGTAATAGTTTATGTGGAAATTTGAAGATATAATAAATCATAACAATTTGGATTTTTTATCCATTTAAATTAGTGTAGTAGGGGGAAATAGAATATAAAGGGGATGTAGGGTGTGAAAGATTATGTAGTGCAAGAACAGAAAACAAATAAGATTCAAGTAGTAAGAGCAGATACAATTCATATCGAAGGGATTGCCAAGATTTGTACAGATGGATGGTTAGCGACATATGAAGGTTTGCATAGCCAGGAATATATCGATTGTGTCATTGAAGAATACTATAATCATGAGCGTATTCATAAAGAAGTACTGACGAATAACGAAAATTGGTATGGATGGTTTGTCGCATTGGAAAACGAGAAAGTTGTTGGAGCAATTGGTGGAGGCACAACGGGTGAAAAGTGTGGAGAAATCTTTGTCCTATATTTAGATCCGAATCGAAGAAGAGAAGGAATTGGGACATTGTTAGTAGATTATTTTACAGAAATTCAAAAAGAAAAAGGAATTGTAGAGCAGTGGGTGTCGGTTGCCGAGGGGAATGAAAAAGGAATTCCCTTTTATGAAGCAAAAGGATTTGTAAAACAATCTGAACGTCCGAGTCAAGGAAGTACAGAAGAAGAATCGGCTGTATCTTGCAGGTACTGCCGAAATATATAGCAAAATAGCCTCCGCTAAAGAGGCTATTTTGCATTTACATGTTCCTTTTGTTCGTAGTGCACAAGCTGATTATTGTGGAAAACAGAAGTATGGTCATATACGCCTTCTTCTTGTAAAACCGAGGGTAAAAAGTGCTTTGTTAAAGAGTTTATCCCTCTATTTTCTTTAGATAAAATCCAAGAAATATGCTTCCAATCTAAAATACCTTCAGCTACTTTTTTTGGCGTGTAATAAGAAATATGAGCTGGGAGATTAGCGGTAAACAGGTATAATCCACCGGAATTTGTATTGTCGATTGTCCATGATAATGTTCCTTTATAGATGACTTCTTGCTCTGTTAAATGTAGTCCTGTTTCTTCTTCAATCTCACGTAGAATGCATGCCATTGGCGTTTCTGTTTCTATCATTTTACCACCAACGCCATTCCACAAGCCTTGCAGCGGTGCTTTTTCTCGATTTAGCATTAGTATTTCATCGTCGTTTCGAATAAAACAAAGTGTTTGGTTATACATATAATTCCCCCTTATTTTCTATAATTCTACATAAACATCTAATTTTCATTTCATTTCGCGGGAAATAATATAAAAAGCAGTAGCTTTGTCGAAAGCTACTGCTAGAAAGAAGTTACCTTTTTATTGATAAATTGAATGAGTAATAAAAAGACAATTGACATACCGACTGTTGTAAGAACGAGTGCCCAGGCAAGCGGCATGTTACTTGCATCAATTGCCATGTAAATTGCAGTTGGAATAGTTTGTGTTTTACCGGGAATATTACCAGCAAACATAAGCGTCGCACCGAATTCCCCTAGGGCGCGGACGAAACTTAAAATCATTCCACCAAGTAGAGAAGGGAACGCGAGCGGTAATGTTACATGTAAGAACACTTGTAATTCATTTGCTCCAAGGTCTCTAGCTCCGTCTTCAATTTGTTCATTGGCAATGATAAAACCCGTTTTTGCTGATTGGTACATAAGCGGAAATGCAACTACAGTTGCAGCAATTACAGCAGCCCAAGATGTAAACATAATCGATTGTTGAAACAAAGTTTCGATCCACTGACCGATGGGACTGTTTTTTCCAAAGATGATAATGAGAAAAAATCCAATTACAGTGGGCGGCAGTACCATCGGTAATAGAAAAATGGTTTCTAATAAAATTTTATAGCGCTTCGAGGATCGAGCTAAAACACGGCCAATTATCGTTCCGAACACCATCACAATGATCGTAGAAAGTGCAGCAACTTTTAGTGAAAGAATGATAGGTGACCAAAATGTATCAAATATCATAGTTACAATTACAGCACTGTAAAACCATATTTTTTAAAGATGGCTATAGCGTCTTTAGACTGTAAATATTCATAAAAAGCAGTTGCCTCTTTTTTATGTTTCGTTGCTTTTACGATACCTAATGGATAGCGGATTGGTTCGTGTGAATTCGCCTGTGCTGTAGTAGCAATTTTTACTTTCTTTGAAATAAGGGCGTCTGTTTTATAAACAATCCCTGCATTAACGTTTCCTGTTTCTACGTATGTTAATACTTGGCGCACATCTTTTGTGTATACAACTTTATTTTGAATGTCGTTCCAAAGATTTAAATGAGTAAGCGCCTCTTTTGCGTATTTTCCAGCTGGAACAGATTCAGGTGTACCTAGTGCGATTTTTGTTACTTGCTCATCTTTTAACGATTGAAAATCTTTTAGATTACTATCTTTAGGAACAACTAATACTAGCTCATTGCCGAGTAGATTTTTCCCTTCTTTCTGATCAATAAGTCCTTTCGTTACGAGTGTTTGAAA
The DNA here is from genome assembly GCF_044543425.1 of Bacillus sp. NPDC077411. Taxonomy (NCBI): domain Bacteria; kingdom Bacillati; phylum Bacillota; class Bacilli; order Caryophanales; family Bacillaceae; genus Bacillus; species Bacillus sp. NPDC077411. Next base: position 20,053 of record NZ_JBITWA010000028.1, read on the forward strand.
TTTATCTTCTGCGGCAGAGAAGAATAAGTCAACAGGAGCTCCTTGTTCAATTTGCTGTTGAAGCTTGCCAGAACCGTCGAAGTTAAATGAGAGCTTTATATTTTGTTCTTTTTTCTCATATTGTGTTTGAATTTCTTTTAGTGCATCTTGTAAGCTAGCTGCTGCAGAAATGGTAAGTTCAACCTTTTCTTCTTTAGCTGTTGTTTTTTCTTGTTTATTTGTGCTTGTACACCCCGTACTGATTACGAGAAGTAGTGTGAGTAAAATACTGCAAGTAACGCGAAATATGTACTTGTTCATTTTCATTTCTCCCTTCTTTTATCCCTAGTTTAATTATAACTAAATATATTTAATTATAAATAGTTATAATTAGTTGTGTTGTGATTTTTCTCACGATAGTAAAAATAAATAGAAGCAAAACTGTTATTTTTGTTACAATGAAGGCAGAAAGCGAGGAATCGGTTTATGGATCATCATTCCTACACAACAGAAGAAGTAGCGAAGCGGTTAAAAGTATCGAAATTAACAGTGTATGATTTAATTAAAAAAGGTGAATTGCCCTCTTATCGAGTTGGTAGGCAAATGCGTGTTGATGCAAGTGATTTAGAGCAATATATTACAGAGATGAAAACAGGAAAAGTACAGGTAGTTTCTTCATCTATGCAAGTAATGAACCCGCTAAGTAAATCTGATTCTTGTATTATCAGTGGACAAGATTTATCTTTAGATATGTTAACGAAACATGTAGAGAGCCGTTTGAAAGCTTCTAATATGCTGCGGGCATATCAAGGGAGTTTAACAAGTTTGGTTCAGATGTATCAAGGAAAAGGAGACATTGTTAGTCTTCATTTGTTCGATGGGGATACGGGAGAATACAACCTTCCGTATGTAAAACGAATTTTAGTTGGACAGCCTTGTATTGTTATGAATTTATTATCAAGAACATCAGGTTTTTATGTGCAAAAAGGAAATCCGAAACAGATAAAGACATGGAATGATTTATGTAATCCATCCATTCAATTTGTAAATAGAGAAAGAGGATCTGGTATTCGTGTTCTTGTCGATGAACAATTGCGTATAAATGGAATATCGAAAACGGACATTTGTGGCTATGATTGGGAAGAATCAAATCATATTGGTGTTGCTTCTCAAGTTGCAAATGGAAAAGCTGATGTAGGAGTAGGAACAGAAAAAGTAGCGCAAATTGTAAATGTAGATTTTGTTCCACTTATACAAGAACGCTATGATTTGGTAATTTTAAAAACAGAAGAGAATATAGAGTTAATTGAAACAGTAAATTCGGTAGTACAGTCTTCTGAATTTCAAAACGAACTGCGTGCTATTGGTGGTTATGATATAAGTAAAACAGGTCAAATTATATATGAAACAAATTAAAAAGTGCTGCTTGTAAGATTACAAGCAGCACTTTTTATTTATATAAAGGGGGGAAGTGCACTTTCATGCAAGGACATGTGCGAGTGCGTAAACAACTGCTGTAAGAAGAGCCGCACCGCCTATAAGTCCCATGTAATCAAATTTGTTAAAAGTAATGTTGTTCATAGTTATCTCTCCTTACTTATGTAATAGCAGCAACAACTTTTTCATCGATAAGGGGGGATAACACGAGCCGCATTGTAGTTGCAATTGTGTTTATTATGTGAGTGCCTTTTCGATGTGTTTTTGTTGCCCTGTTTCTGTTTTAAGTATATGACAGGTGTAAGGAAGTAACTATCGAATTAGCTTACAGTAGGATTACAGTTTTGTAAGGGAAATATTTTAAAAATTGTCACTTATTTTTATTACCAACTATTAATACTTAGTGTTATAATTAAAAATAAATACAGTTATAAAAAATTAAATTGTAGAAGGGAACAGATCGAATGTATACATTCATTGTAAGGGTGTTGAAATATATATTTAAAACATTTGGGAAAGTGGAGGTATATGGAAAAGAAAAATTACCGCAAAGCGGAGCATATGTTGTAGCTTGTACCCATACAAGCTGGATGGATGTTGTCATGTTAGCAACGGGAATGTTACCAACGAAAATTTACTACATGGCGAAAAAGGAATTGTTTCAAAGTAAATTTGGAAATTGGTTTTTTAAGGGGGTAAATGCGTTTCCGGTTGATCGTGAAAATCCAGGGCCGAGTACGCTGAAAATTCCATCTAGGTTATTAAAAGAAGGAAAGGTTGTTGGGATTTTTCCGAGCGGAACGAGATCTGCCGAAGCGACTTCATTGAAAGCTGGTGCTGTTACAATTGCCTTTCGTTCTAATGTTCCGTTAGTTCCGGCTGCATACGTTGGGCCTAACAGTTTAAAAGAATTGTTTCGCGGAAAAAGAGCGCAATTAATTTTTGGTGACCCGATTCAAGTGGAGCAGTCAGCACAGATGGATCGTAAAGAAGTGATGCAATTGATGACAGAAAAATTAAATGAGACGTTTACACAGTTAAAAGAAACGTTGCAAGAAGATAAAGTGAAACTTTAATCAGTGGGAGGTTTTCTTCATCCTCCACTGATTATTAGCCCTCATCAATCGGGCGCATGCCAGCAGTTTATCTCCCACCGAACATTCTAGCCACTGGAACTGGACAATGCTTTCGCTGAATTTTGAGGTGGAAGTATTACTGCCCGCGAATAGCGGGATAAAACAGCATAATGGTAATAGGAAAAGACGACCTGGCATAGAAGGTCGTCTTTTCAAATTTATCTATATAAGGGGAAAGGGGACACAAAATTATATAAGAATTACTGCGGCAACGTAAATGAATGCTGTAAGAAGAGCTGCACCGCTAGCAAATCCAACGTAATCAAATTTATTAAAAGTAATTTGGTTTTCCATGATAATCTCTCCTTACCTGTTTAATGTAATAGAAACAGTTTGTTTACTTACCGCGTTTCTGACTTTATTGTACGAAATCAGGGGAGTTTGAACTATCGAATTAGCTTACAGGAAGCTTACATTTTTGTAAGAGAAGTGTAAGGCAGTTCAATGGTATACATATCCTTTTTTTTCTAAACTGAAAGAAAGGTTACGTATAAAATACAAGGGAGGAAACCAAAATGGAAAAAATACGGAGACGTGTATTTTTGGGGGTACTTGCTAGTATTGCTATCGTTGTCTTACTATTACCAACAAGGCTTGGTCCAGTAATTGATAAATATAATCCATTTTATCAAACGAAAGCGTATTACACAGTCGTAAAAGGTATTGGTCAACATATTGGAGATGGCTGGTATGAATATGAGTTCGTTGGATACGATAAAGATGGACGGGAACAGAAGATTACAAAAACGGTTCAGAAAATGTTAAAACAAAATGAACCGTTAGAAATCATTGCAAAAGGGCGTTATGCTGAGAGATTAGTTGAAATAGATAAAGAAGATATTCCGTTAAATGCGAGAGGAAAGCTTTTAACAATACGATAAAAAGAAAGACTTCTATCATTGTTTAATGGAAGTTTTACCTTATTACAATATTGTAAGGTACCTGTAATGTAATTCGATAGTTGTGATAGCGAGTATTATCTATAATAAAAATAGAAAGAATGAAATACATCTTTCTGTCTGAATCAATAATGTGATGAAAAGGATTAACAACCAACTATATGTAAGTCTCATCTCAAAAGGGATGGGACTATTTTTCTACCTTACAAAAATGTAAGGTTTACGTAAGCAAATTCAATGGCTCTTTTGTCATATTTCCCTCATAATGAAAATAGATATAAAAGTTAGGGAGATTGTAGAAGGGAGACGAGTGAAATGCAAAAAGAAGAAGTAGTTAAGGTTCCGTTAGTAGAGTGTTTTAGCTACTTTGGTGTTGCGATTGTATGTATTGGGATTTTTGATATAATCACAAACTTAATTGTTTAATAAATAGATGAAACAAGAAGGCGAGCCTTCTTGTTTTTTATTTTATATACATTTTAGAAAGTTGTACTATATAAATACAAGTTAAAAAAGCGACATACCCCCTTTTTTCTTTTGAGGCGGGCGAGAGCATCTGGCTATGCATAGAAGTGGTCAGGGCCTTTTTCTTTCACATACAAGGGGAGAAAGAAAGTAGCGGTCATGTTGTATTCTGCATAGCAGCGATTTCTATGTTAAAAAATTAAAATGAGTTTATATACAATGCCAGGAAGAGGTGATAGAAATGAAATGGATTGATAGTCATATACATTTGGATCAATATAAAAAAGAAGAGCAATTACAATTAATTGAAGATATACAGAAGACGAAGGAAATAGTGGCAATAATTGCTGTGTCGATGAATGATCATTCTTGTCAGCAAACATTGGAACTAGCAAAGAACTATCCATTTATATATCCAGCTCTCGGATATCATCCTGAGCAAGAAGTTGATTTCATACAATGCGAAAAAATTTGTGAATTAATTGAAAAAGAAGCACATCGTATTGCGGCGATTGGGGAAGTTGGTTTACCTTACTATTTACGTCAAGAAAATCCAAAGTTGTTGCTAGAGCCATATATTGAAATGCTGGAAAGATTTGTATATATGGCTCGAAAATATAATTTGCCAATTATATTACACGCTGTTTATGATGACGCGGAAGTTGTTTGTGATTTACTTGAATCTTATCGAATACGCCGAGCTCACTTTCATTGGTTTAAGGGAAGTCAACGAACGATGGAGAGAATGATCGAGAATGAGTATTATATTTCGGTTACTCCTGACATTGTATATAAAGAAAAAATTAAAGATATTGTTGCTTTTTATCCGTTATCACATCTTATGGTCGAAACGGATGGACCGTGGAAATTTAATGATGAAATGACGCATCCGCATATGATTTTGCAAGTATTAAAGAGTGTGAGTGAAGTAAAAGGACTAGTCCTTGAAGATACAGCGGAAACTATTTATAAAAATACAGTTCAATTTTATAATCTATAATATATATAAGTTGAAAGAACGACATAAAAACCCTCTTTCTTTTGAGGTGGGCGAGAGCATCTGGCCGTGCATAGAAGCGGGCAGGGCCTTTTTCTACCACATGCAGAGTTTAAAACAAAGGGAGAAAGCAAGTAGTGGTCATGTTGTATTCTGCATAGCAGAGCTAGACAAAGATGTCGAAAAATTAGAATGGATATATATAATAGAAGATGGTTTAAATTAGTTTCAATGATTGATAGAGAAATATTACATTTTTATATTTGTTTCGTATCTTCTGCATCACAAAATCAGATTTAAGAAGGATGTCGGTTCTGGATATTCTTGGTATGATAGATAATGAAGCAGTTGTATATACGTAATGCTGAAAGGGGACAAATTTCAGCGGAAGAAGAGGGAATATACATGAAGAAATTCTTTGTAGGATTCTTAGTAGTTTTAGGAGTATATATGTTTTTTCGAGGCGAATCAGAAGGTATGGAAAAACCTGTAAAACAAACGAGTTACGTTAATTCAGAAGAAGCAAAACAGGCGAAACAAATTATTAGTGAAGAGGCTAAGAAATATGATCTTCCAGAATGGATACCTCTTACAATTGCTGAGCATGAGAGCCGATTTAATCCAAAAGCAGTTGGAGATCATGGGACATCGTTTGGGTTGTTTCAATTGCATCGCGGTGGTGGACTTGCTCCTGAGCATGTAACAGATGAGGAGTTAAAAGACCCGCACAAAAATGCTGAAATTGCTATGCCACATTTGGCAAAAGGATATAAAAGAGGTATGGAGAAAGGGTTAACAGAACTTGAGTTACTTAAATATGTAGCGAACACATCTGGTTGGCCGGGTAATCTCGGAACAGAGTGGACTGATAAAAATATGAAATATAATATTGGACTAGAGAATGTGTATCATAAAAATAAAGGTGTTATGAAAGAGTAGGCCCGGAGATGACCTACTCTATTTTTCTGTAAAATATGTCTCTAGCTGTTCTTTTACTGCTTGTAATTGCGTAGAAACTTGAGGAATGTTGTATCCGACGTATAGTGGTGAAACGACAAACCGAGGAACAATTTTACATATCATTTTTCCCTCTAAGTTATAAAAGAACATATTATAACTATTACAACGTTTATGAAAATCGTGTAATACGTAGCGTACTGTTTTTTGAATATAATCGGCCATCAAATCAATTTGAGTTGTATTTTCTGTTATAATGTTAAACTCTGTAAAACCGATAATTGGACGAGTAGAAATATTCAGTTCAATTCCGTGTTTTTTGCTTACAATGATTCCTTTGAAATGTTCTGTTTTTATATTTTGTCGATAGTCGACTTGTTCCATACCAATAATTTGCATATGTGCATGGTGGATTGTTCCCCCTGATAAAGGTCCATGATTTTTATATAAAATAACAGATTGGAATTTTCCGCTTTCTTCTAATGATAACCAGTGCCCAACTGAGAATCGGATAAGTTTTCGCATATGCTTTTGTGTATAGGTTGCAATATGATCATGACAGTTATCGGTTTCGATAATGACCGTTTGTAATGTATTTTGTAATGTTGGATATTTATTTTTTAGCCAAATGATTGCTTCATCCGTTTCTAAAATATCGTTTAGTTGTGCTTGATCGCAAAATGGGCAAGCTGTTTCTTTATTTTGCATGCTGTTTGGTTTTTGTTGTCCAATCTGATTTAAAAAGTATAGTTGTTGTTGTGTCTCCATTTCTCTTCCCCCGTATCTGTCGAATTCCGATTGGTATATATTCGTGAAAAGTCGATCTAAATCCTTTCTGGTAAAATTAGGAGATGATTAAAAGGAGTAACTAGTGTATGGGAGAACAATAAAATGTATTGTTTTGAGACATAGGGTCTATTACAAGTACATCAAAGAGGATATTTGTAATTAGAAGCTTTTTGAAAGGATTTTCATTGCTCGTTACTTATTGTGATAAAAATTGCCTTGCGGTGGAATAAAATAAAGACGAGATATCCTGATTACTTCAAGGTATCTCGTCTTTATTTTTTCGTTAATAGTGTTGCTGTTTCTCTTTTATTATTCAAATGATGTAAGATAACAACGCTACTTACAAGTATTATCATGGCTTTCTTCATATTTGTCCCCTTTTTATAAATTGTTCATTTCATCAACGATTGGTTTTGCATCAATTAAAATCTGAATAACAGTTTTTACGATATCCATCATTTCCGATTCCTCCTTTTTACATGTTGTTCAATTCTTGTACCACAGCTTTACCATTCACCAATACTTCTAAGATTGCTTTTACCATATTCATCATCTTATTTGTCTCCTTTTGTCTGCCGCTTGTTTATACTCTTATTGTATCGGGAAGCTTGTTTTGTAACTATCGATTTCCATTACGGCAATATAACAGTTTTGTAAGGATCATTGTTATTTAATGAAAGGTTTCTTTTGGCTGTGTAACAGATGTCTTTTATGTATGAATATGTCTATTTACATTATTTTCAGAAAAATGACTATCCAAACGTGTTTTAGGAGAGTATAATGAAAAGGTAAGTATAAAATTCCGTACGAAAGAGGTGAAAGAGATGAATCGTTCTATAGTTATGCGCACGCAATTTTTAGATTTTATCTACATTTGTCGTGCGATTTTTCATCGTGTAGTTGCTAACGGGATACGTATGCCCTTTTTTAGCAATTTCATAATAACTATTGAACGATAGAGGTCTCTTCACCCATTTTATAGAAACGTGTGAAAAGGGAACTATGGTAGTTCCCTTTTCTATTTTGAAATAAAAGCCGTGGGTAAGGTTCTTTACTCATGGCTTTTTTACGTTGAAAGGAGTACGGAAAAGATGATGATTTGTAGTGTAAACAATATAGCGAAGACGTTTGGTGGAAATATCATATTTGAAAATATATCATTTGAAATAAAGAAAGGCGAACGTATTGGTTTAGTTGGCCGAAATGGCAGCGGGAAAACAACAATTTTTCAACTGTTAATAGGAATTGAACATGTGGATGGCGGTGCGATTCATATGAAGAAAGGTACACAGATTGGTCATGTTGCTCAAATTCCGAGGTTTGCGGAAGAAATGACTGTATATGATGTATTACGTTCTGCATTTGTGAAAGAGCAAGCATTAGAAAGAAAGATGCGTGAGCTTGAACAGAAGATGGCCATAAATGTTACGGAAAAAATAATGACGGAGTACGGAGAAATACAGGAGCAGTTTTCGTTTTTAGGCGGTTATGAAATAGAAGCGAATATGATGAAAGTGGCCAATGGACTGCAAGTGACGGAATTATTTTCACGCGATTTTAGGGAGCTAAGCGGCGGTGAACAGACGAAAGTGAGTCTTGCATACATGCTTCTTAAAAAGCCGGACTTATTGCTCCTAGACGAACCGACAAACCATTTAGATTTATTCGCAGTGGAATGGCTTGAGCAATTTTTAAAGGAATATGACGGGACAGTTGTTGTAATCTCACATGATCGGTATTTCTTAGATGAAGTCGTAACGAAGATTTTTGATTTAGAAGATGGGGAATTACATGTATATCATACGAACTATTCACAGTTTGTAAAGGAGAAAGAAGAAAGATTATTACAAGAGTTTCAAGCGTATCAAGAGCAACAAAAGAAAATAAAGAAAATGAAGGAAGCTATTAAAAGGCTTAGAGAATGGGCTAATCAAGCAAATCCGCCAAACGAGGGATTGCATAAACGTGCCCGCAATATGGAACGTGCCCTAGAGCGAATGGAGAAATTGAAGAAACCCGTTTTAGAGCATAAGCAAATGGGTCTTCAGTTTGAAGGACAAGAACGAAGCGGGAAAGACGTTGTGATCATGAAAGAAGTGGGAAAGAATTTTGATGATCGTGCTTTATTTCAAAATGTAGAATTACATGTTCGGTTTCAAGAGCGCGTTGCAATCGTTGGACGGAACGGTACAGGAAAGACAACGTTATTGAAATTATTATTACAAGAGATGAGTCCAGATATAGGTGAAATTCGCATTGGTAGCGGAGTAAAGCTCGGTTATTTGTCTCAACATGTGCAAGTGAACAGTAAACAAACGGTATTAGAAATGTTTAGGGAGCAGGTAGCAGTAACAGAAGGCGAAGCACGTCATATACTTGCCCGCTTTCTATTCTACGGACCAGCTGTATTTAAAAAGGTGAATCAATTAAGCGGGGGCGAACGAATGCGTTTACGATTAGCGCAGCTCATGTATCAAGATATTAATTTTCTTGTACTTGATGAACCGACAAATCACCTTGATATTGAATCGAGAGAAGTTTTGGAAGAAGCGCTTGAACAGTATAATGGAACGATTTTAGCGGTTTCTCATGACCGTTATTTCTTAAATAAATTGTTTGCGAAAACGTATTGGATGGATAATCAAACAGCGTATGGATTTGCTGGGAATTATGCTTGGGCACGTGAAAAGTGGCAAGAAAAAAGGGAAACAGAACAACGAAGCGTTACGAAAAAGGAACGAGTAGCAGCTGTGCCAAAGCCTATAAATAAGGAGATTATCAACCTAGAAGAGCAGCTTATGTATGTCGAGCAAAGTATATACGAGTTAGATTGTAAAATGGCTAAAACGAAAAATGTTGCAGAGCTGGAGAAGCTGCATCATGAAAAAGAACAAAAAGAGTTGGTAAGAACAAAATTATATGAGGATTTAGAGAATAATATAGATATGTAGAACTAAAAAGCTGGTGTATACCAGCTTTTTAAATTGTGTGTATGTATTTTATTTATAAATCTATTTAAGTTTCCGCTTTGTTGTTATATTACACGTGACCTGCTTAATGTTTAGAGGTTGATTCTTTTTTTGTAGAAAATAACCACATGAAAAATTCATGAAATACCACTAAAAATAATGACTGTATAATATTCTCAATCCATTTAAATTGATTATAATTGTTATAATCAAATAAAACGAGAATAATATATAGGGGAATCAATAAAATTAAAGGTCTTTTAAGTTTTTGATTCATAAGTATCATTCTCCTTTGCATATTAACCACAATGTTAACATAAAACACTTTTAATTTCTATATATTGGAATTTTATTGTAGCATTTCTGTTCGTTGTATTTAGTGCTCTTACTGGAGGGTTAATTAAAAAATTAACATTAGCTCGCCAAACTGTAGATGAACAGTATGAAAAATTGACTTCATCACATGAAGCGCTTCAAGAAGCGCATGAGCAATTGCAGCTATATGCAAAAGAGGTGGAAGAATTAACGGCAGTTAAAGAACGAAATGAAATTGCGCGTGAAATGAAACTCTCTTGCTTGGATGGAAAGGTACACATATTCATTTCTGATGATGGAGCAGGTGTAAATGAAGTGCATCCCGGTTTTGGACTAATCAAATTGAAAAAAAGAAAGCAGAATTTACAGCTTGGCACGCTGAATTCTGCTTTCTTTTTCTTGTGCTTCCGTTGGCCTAAGTGAAATGATAATCGCAATCCCGAACATGAAGATACACACTGAAAAGAGGACGAACGTCGGGAAGAACGGGAATAAGAGTAATGCTCCTAATATGACGAGCATTAAACAAATATAGTTCAAGACATGTAGGAATAACTTGTCCATGTTTTCTCCCCTTTATTAAGAATCTGCTATTATCGTATGCTCGTTTTACAAAAAATAGAATAGATTTTCAAGTATTTAAGTGTCGTTGTTTATATAAATGCAAATTAAAAAACGAAATAAAATTCCTTTTCTTTTTAGAGGGGGCGAGAACATCTGGCCGTGCATAGAAACGGTCGGGGCCTTTTCCTACCACATGCAAGATTGAAAACAAAAGGAGAAAACAAGTGCAGGTCATGTAGTATTCTGCATAGTAGCGACTTATATGTTGAAAAATCAAAATGTATATACTTGTAAGAAAGAAGTACCGAAAGTTCTATCGATGTACAGAAAACAAAAAGAAGATAGCCGTACTATACAGAGTAGGTGGCTACCTTCTTTTCTATTTTTTATTATCCTTGTATTGTTTTAGGTAAAATATGTTGCTGGATAGCATAAGCTACACCATTTTCATCATTTGTCGCTGTTACGATATCACAGAGCTGTTTGACATCGTTTTCTGCATTTCCCATTGCAATCGACAAACCAGCTACTTCTAACATCGGTACATCATTAAAGTTATCTCCAATGGCAATTGTATCTTGTAAAGGGATATGAAAGTATTTTGCCATTTCTTGCAATCCGTTTCCTTTATGCCCGTGTTTGTCCATAATTTCCAAGTTTGTTGGAGCAGATGCTGTCACCATTACTGCTGCATCTTTTTCTAATGATTGTAGTAATTGTGTACGATTATCTTTATTGAATGTAAGGATAAAGAATTTAGAAATTTCAATAGTTGAATCAGATATTACATCTTCGATACTTTGGAATGTTGTAATTAAGTTAGCCTTTAGCTGTTTTTCAGTAATTCGCTCAATTTCTTCAATTGTAATGTCAAGAGACTCTTTGTTTAGTTGAAAGGATTTCGTAACTTGTTCTTTCCAATTATATGGTGCATACACACCCTTGTTTGTATAGAGTTTATACGGAAACCCCTCCACTTCGAGCTGCTTGGCAATTTCATATACTTTATCTTTTTTTAAAGTACGTGAGTGAATGACCTTTCCATCAGCGTATACTACTGCTCCATTACTAGCCCCAAGTGGAAGGGATAATTGGTATTGCTCAAGTAGTTTTAAAATATCTTCTTTAGCTCTACCAGAACAAATCATAACAATGTGTCCTGCTTCTTCAGCATTTCGTATTGCTTCTAAATTTTTATTGGAGATTTCTAGATTGGATGATAACAGTGTGCCATCCATATCAAGTGCGATTAATTTCAAAGTGACCACCTCTTTGTTTCCATCATACTATATAAATACAAATTTAAAAATCGGCATAAAAACCCTCTTTCTTTTTAGGCAAGCGAGAGCATCGGGCTATGCATAGAAACCGTCAGAGCCTTTTCTTGCCACATGCAAGGTTTAAAACAAAAGAAGCAAGTGAGTAGCAATCATGTAGTATTCTGCATAATAGCGACTTATATGACAAAACTATTACACATATATTAGAAAATAATAGTATTAAAGATTCCTAAAAAAATTTGTAATAAATTCATAGAGCTATTGCTTAAATAAAATAGTTATGTTACATTAATGTTACAAACGTTACAGTTAATGTTTCAATGTAACGTTAAGATAAAAACTTTAAATAAATTATTTCTTGAAGATGACATAAATTCTAATTACATATAAATACTTATAAAAAAGGAGAATGAGAGCAATGGAAAATAAAGAAGTATTACAACTAACAAAAATGGATTTACTAGGATCAGCAGGAGCAGCAGCGACATTAACGGCATTCATCGTATTTCTATCAAGTGTTTTAGTTTAATTTATAAAAACAGAACGGAATATATACATCTTATAAAAGGAGAATGAGAACAATGGAAAACAAAGAAGTATTACAACTAACAAAAACGGACTTATTAGGATCAGCAGGAGCAGCAGCGGTATTAACAGCATTCATCGTATTTCTATCAAGTGTTTTAGTTTAATTTATAGCAATTTTGTATAGGAAATAGAGCGGAAAACTATTGCAAAATGCACATTACATATAGAAATCTATTAAAAGGAGAATGAGGATAATGGAAAACAAAGAAGTATTACAATTAACCAAAACGGACTTATTAGGATCAGCAGGAGTAGCAATGGGTTTAACAGCACTAATTATGTTTCTATCAAGTGCTTTAGTATAATTTAAATAGATAAATTTGAACGTGAAAGACAAGAGGGACTTCGAAAAACGAAGTTCCTTTTTTTATTGGGATATTATATAAATGCAAATTAAAAAAATGACATAAAACCCTCCCTCTTTTTAGGTGGACGAGAGCATCTGGCCATGCATAGAAGCGGTCAGGGCTTATGCACGGTTTAAGATAAAGGGAGAAAGCAAGTGTAATTCACGTTTTGCTTTACATAGCAGCGATTTATATGCTGAAAAATCAAAATGGATTGATATAGTAAGGGAAGTTTTACTTCGTGTAGCATAAATAGAAAAAAGTCGAATTTTCTATGTGAGAAAAAGGAAGGTATTTGACGGAAAAAATAGAAAATTTAAAATTGATAAAATAGTTTTTGTTACAATTTGTTTTTTTTACTCACATTTGGAAGCGTTTACGGTTTTGGGAGAAGGTATTGGAAATTTATATTATAGGGGGATGAGGAAGTTATGAAACAAAAGTCTATGGATACTTTAGCGGCACAGATGGAGGATTTTTTCCCAGTACGTGATGTTGATCATTTAGAATTTTATGTTGGTAATGCAAAACAAACGAGTTATTACCTTGCGAGGGCATTTGGATTCAGCATAGCTGCATATTCTGGTTTAGAAACAGGAAATCGAGATAAAGTATCTTACGTACTTGTACAGAAAAATATGCGTTTTGTTGTGTCGGGTGCTTTAAATACGAATAGCCGCATTGCCGAGTTTGTAAAACAGCACGGTGATGGTGTAAAAGATGTGGCACTTCTAGTAGAAGATGTAGAGAAAGCATATGCAGAAGCTGTAAAGCGTGGTGCCGTTGCAATTGCTCCGCCAGAAGAGCTGTCTGATGAACATGGAACGCTTAAAAAAGCGGTCATTGGCACATATGGTGATACGATTCATACACTTGTAGAACGCAAAAACTATAAAGGTGTGTTTATGCCAGGATATGAACCACTTGAATCTATTGTTCCATTTGAAGAAACAGGTTTAGTTGCTGTTGATCATGTTGTTGGAAATGTGGAAAAAATGGAAGAATGGGTAAGTTATTATGAAAATGTAATGGGCTTTAAGCAAATGATTCATTTTGACGATGATGATATTAGTACAGAGTATTCTGCGTTAATGTCGAAAGTAATGACGAATGGAAGCCGTATTAAGTTTCCGATCAATGAACCAGCAGAAGGGAAAAGAAAATCACAAATTCAGGAGTATTTAGAGTTCTATAACGGAGCAGGTGTACAACACCTCGCGTTATTAACGAATGATATTGTGAAAACTGTTTCTGCGCTTCGTGCAAATGGCGTCGAATTTTTAGATACGCCAGATACGTATTACGAAGAGTTAACAGCACGTGTTGGTCAAATTGATGAAGAGATTGAAAAATTAAAAGAGCTAAAAATTCTTGTGGATCGTGATGATGAAGGATACTTATTACAAATTTTCACGAAGCCAATTGTAGATCGTCCAACTTTATTTATTGAGATTATTCAGCGTAAAGGATCAAGAGGGTTTGGTGAAGGTAATTTTAAAGCATTATTCGAATCGATTGAAAGAGAACAGGCGCGTCGCGGAAATCTGTAAAGTAAAAATTCTACTGCCTGTTAGAGCGGGATAATGGTTAGGAGGGATGCTCCTTCCTCCCGCGCTTTACTTTTTAAGCGAGGAGAGAAAATGATGAAGTTTATTACATTTCGTCTTCCTTCACAAGAAATGCGAGCTGGCTGGCTTGAAGGTGACAAAGTTATTGATATGCATATGGCAAGCCATGGGGCACTTCCGTCCACAATGATTTCTTTTTTAGAGAAATCTGATGAATATATGAAAATCATTAGTAAGATTGGTACGCCAGAAAGAGGGATTTATCATATTACGGATGTAGAGCTTTGTGCACCTTTACCAAACCCGGGAAGTATCCGTGATTTTTATGCGTTTGAACAGCATGTAAAGACAGCACGGGGCCGCCGCGGTTTGGAGATTGTTCCAGAGTGGTATGATATTCCTGTTTTCTATTTTACGAATCATCGAGCTGTTATCGGACCGGAAGAAGCTATTGTTTGTCCAGGCGCAACGAAGAAACTTGACTATGAATTAGAGATTGCTTGTGTCATTAGCAAAGAAGGTAAAAATATTTCACGCGAGCAAGCGCATGAATATATTTTCGGATATTGTATTATGAATGATTGGAGCGCTAGAGATTTACAAGCGCATGAAATGAAGGTCGGACTTGGACCGGCAAAAGGAAAGGATTTTGCTACATCGCTTGGACCGTATATTGTGACGAAAGATGAGTTAGACGCGTATCGAAATGAAGATCGTTACAATTTAGAAATGACAGCTCATATTAATGGTGAACAATGGTCCAAGGGTAATTTTCAAGATATTTATTATACGTTTGCTGAAATGATTGAACGAGCATCTCAAGGTGTTACGTTATATCCAGGAGATGTACTTGGTTCTGGTACAGTTGGAAGCGGCTGTATTTTAGAACTTGGAACAGAGAGATGGCTGAAAGCTGGCGATGTGGTAGAGTTGAAAATTACTAGTTTGGGAACATTGCGTAATACGGTAAAAGCAGAAAAGGAAGCGGGGGATGAGCATGTATTATCGTCGCATGGGGGAACTTCCTCGTAAACGACATGTACAGTTTCGTAAACAAGACGGAACGCTTTATCGTGAGCAAGTTATGGGGACGAAAGGTTTTTCTGGTACGCAATCTATTTTGTATCATCACTACATGCCAACAGAAGTTGGGCATGCTTCTTTAGTACGATCTTGCCAGGTGCAGTATGAAGAAGACGTGGCGTTAGCACATCGTCATTTTCGGACGAAAGAATATAGAAAAATAGGAGATGCCGTGAACGGAAGGAATTTTCTATTAGGAAATGAAGATCTATTAATTGGGGTTGTAAACCCAACGGAAAAAATGGACTATTTTTATCGCAATGGTGATGGAGATGAAATGCTATTTGTTCATTATGGATCTGGAAAAATTGAGACAATGTTCGGTACGATTCATTACCGAAAAGGAGATTATATTATAATTCCAATCGGTACGATTTACCGTGTAATCCCTGAAGCGGGAGAATCGAAATTTCTCGTTGTTGAAGCGAATAGTCAAATTACAACGCCGCGTAATTACCGAAATGAGTACGGACAATTGTTAGAGCATAGTCCGTTTTGTGAACGTGATATTCGTGGTCCAGAGACGTTGGAAACGTATGATGAAAAAGGTGAATTTGTTGTGATGACAAAATCTAGAGGATACATGCATAAGCATGTTTTGCAGCATCATCCTTTAGATGTTGTTGGTTGGGATGGACATTTATATCCATGGGTATTTAATATTGAGGATTTTGAGCCAATTACAGGACGCATTCATCAGCCACCGCCAGTACACCAAACATTTGAGGGACATAACTTTGTCGTTTGCTCATTCGTTCCGCGTCTATATGACTATCATCCAGAAGCAATTCCGGCACCATATTATCATAGTAATGTAAATAGTGATGAGGTGCTCTATTATGTAGAAGGCAATTTTATGAGCAGAAAAGGCGTGGAGGAAGGGTCTATTACGCTTCATCCAAGCGGGATTCCACATGGACCCCATCCTGGGAAAACAGAAGCTAGTCTTGGTAAAAAAGAAACAATCGAACTAGCGGTTATGATTGATACATTTCGTCCACTACGCGTTATAAAAGATGCGCATGATATGGAAGATGAGCAATACATGTATAGCTGGCTAGAACAAGGCACATATACCGTATAAGGTGAATGACTATGATGTATGAAGAACAACAAGCGCACTCATTTGATGAGTGTGCCTGTTGTCATAAAGGAATCGACTTATATAAAATACCAAAAATATTTGTAAAATGATATATAAATATAAAAATATAAACTGTTTTTATGATTTTTATTTCATTTTAATTATTAATACCATAACGCACCACACTACCTTGGATCATTCAAAATAGTGGTGGAAGGACAAAGTTTCCATTAAGTTATTGACGAAAAAAGGTGAAATAAGTAAAATGAATGTAAATATTAAAATTTTCAGAAAATTATAAATGTTGAGGTGCTGAGTATGAAGCAAATCTTTCAAAAAAAGCCGATTACACAACTGTTGCAAGAGGGAAGTCAAAAGAAATTAGATCGAACATTAGGAGCGTTAGATTTAACGATGTTAGGGGTAGGGGCAATTGTTGGGACAGGTATTTTCGTCTTGACTGGGGTAGTTGCTGCGAAACATTCTGGACCTGCTATTATTTTATCTTTTGCATTAGCCGCGCTAGCTTGTGCCTTTGCTGCCTTTTGCTATGCAGAATTTGCTTCTAGCGTACCGGTATCTGGTAGTGTATATACGTATACATACGCAACGATGGGAGAAGTGTTTGCCTTTTTAATTGGATGGGATTTAATGCTTGAGTACTTATTAGCAACATCAGCTGTTGCTAATGGATGGTCCGCATATTTTCAGTCTTTATTAAAGGGGTTTGGAATTCAAATTCCAACAATTTTAGCGTCTGCTCCTGGGGCAGGAAAAGGTGGAATTATTGATTTACCAGCTGTTTGTATTATTTTAATTATGACGATCCTTCTATCACGAGGTGTTCGTGAAAGTGCCCGCGTAAATAATATTATGGTATTTATTAAATTAACCGTTGTACTATTGTTTATCTTTGCTGGGTTTAAGTATGTAAAACCAGAAAACTGGACACCATTTATGCCGTTTGGTTTTGATGGCGTAATGGTAGGTGCAGCGACAGTATTCTTTGCTTTTATTGGTTTTGATGCTGTTTCAACAGCGGCGGAAGAAGTAAAACGTCCGCAGCGTGATTTACCAATTGGTATTATAGCGTCGTTATTAATTTGTACTGTTTTGTACATTGCTGTTTCGCTTATTTTGACAGGTATTGTACCGTATGGACAATTAAATATATCAGATCCAGTAGCATTTGCACTTCAATTTATTGGACAAGATGGTTTAGCAGGCATTATTTCAGTAGGTGCTATTACAGGGATTACAACTGTTATGTTAGTTATGATGTATGGTCAAGTCCGAGTGTCGTATGCAATGAGTCGTGACGGTTTATTACCGAATCGTTTTGCGAAAGTACATCCGAAGTTTAAAACACCGTTTTTAAATACATGGATAACAGGGATTGTAGCAGCGCTTATTTCAGGACTTGTTGACTTAAGTGTGTTAGCTCACCTTGTAAATATCGGAACTCTATCTGCGTTCGCACTTGTAGCAGTTGCGGTTATTGTAATGCGCAAAACACATCCGGATTTACCTCGTGCATTTAAAGCGCCGCTTGTGCCAGTTTTACCAGCATTAACAGTGATTTTCTGTTTATATTTAATGCTTCAATTACCGGCAATTACATGGAAAAGCTTTGGGATTTGGATGGTAATTGGAATAGCGGTCTATTTCTTATATAGTAGAAAAAATAGTGCGTTACACAAAGAAGCAGATAATAAAAACACCGTGAATTTATAAAGTGAAACTTCCATCAGTGGGGGGCTTTATCCCCCGCTGATGGTTAGCCCTCACCAATCGGGCTCTTACGGGCAGTTATCTCCCACCTAGCTTCTTTGCTTTCTTTCAATCTTGAGGTGGTGGGAGTCTTACTGCCCGTTAGTGCGGGATAAAGTTGAAAGCCGTTCGTAGAAAAAGAACGGCTTTTTATTTTTGAAAATTTACATTTTTCTAAAAGTGATATAAGATGAAAATTGGTTTCTAAAGTAAAATTTTAGGTGTTTTCTGGTTAAAAGTAATGAGAGAAAAGGAGGGGGAATATGAAGAAAACATGGCAAGAATTAAAGCAGATGGATCGTAATGTTTGGATTCGATTTATTGGAGAAACGTTAAATGGAATTGCAATGATGATGTTAATGCCATTTTTTGCATTATATTTAAAAGATAAAGTAGATTCACTGCTACAAGTGGGAATTATTATGGCGCTGTCTCCAATTGCGGCAAGTTTTGGTTCTCTTATAGGTGGCCGAATTGCCGATGTTTATGGAAGAAAGCCAATTATGATATTTTCAATGGCTAGCAATGCGATTTTAATGCTGGGGTTCTTATTTATAGATGGATTTATACCATATGCTATTCTATCCGTTTGTTTAGGACTTAGTAATTCGTTGTTCCATCCAGCAGCTTCTGCGATGGTAGCTGATGTAACAGAACCTGAAAAGCGAACAGAAGCATACGGTTTGCTGCGAATGGGGCATAATATCGGAGCGGCAATTGGGCCGATTCTAGGTGCTTCAGTTGCATTGCTTTCTAAAACGGTTATTTTTATGATTGCGTCATCTTCTATGCTATTTTATGCATTACTCGTTTTACTACTTATTCAAGAGACAATGCCAAAAGGTGCAATAACACAAATGAATAAGGAAGGAGAAACGAAACAATCTGTATGGAAAGTTGTGTTTCAGGATAAAATTTTACTCATTTATTTGTTAACAGGAATTGTTATTTCGATGGGATTTTCGCAAACAGAAGGCATGCTTCCTCTTCATTTTGATAATGAAATGAAAGAGATATTTGGAATGAATAATCCGTATCCTTATTTAATGGCCATGAATGGACTTTTGGTGGTTTTGTTTCAATTTCAAATTTCGAAATGGGCGACAGATAAACCGGTAGGAAAAACGATGCTATATGGTGCTTGGTTATTTGGCATCGGTCTTCTTGCGATTGGATGGCTTCCGAAATGGTTTGGTGAAATGGGAACAAATGCTACTGTAGTTCTAATTACGCTATTAATTGTATATGCGATTTATACATTAGGAGAAATGGTTATGTCTCCTGTCCAAATGACGTTTGTAGCAAATTTAGCACCTGAGCACCTGCGAGGTACATATATGGGAGCGGCTAGCTTACAATGGATTACGGGTAATGCGTTTGGTCCGCTACTTGGAGGTGTTTTACTTGATCGTTTGTTGGGTCATATGTTATTTACAATTTTAGGAATCGGGTGTGTGATAGCAGGACTTGTTTACATATCATTAGACCGACTTGTAGAGCAAAAACAAAAAGATAACATGGTAAAGCAAACGTCATAAAGTGAAACTTTAATCAGTGTGGGTATTACTGCCCGCGAATAGCGGGATAAAGTTTTCATTATACACAAATAGGTTCTTTTTCTCATATTATTAGGTACATAACTAGAAAAATTGTTACGACGACGTGGCTATCTCACTATTTGTGTTCAGTTTCGCTTTTTACGAAAATAGGAACTATCTATTTTCGTAAAAAGTGCTACAATAGAAAAATGAAAACAAACGATTAGGGTGATTTCATTATGAAAATTAAATTAGGTTTATTATATGGTGGGAAATCAGCAGAGCATCAAGTTTCTTTACAAACAGCTTTTGCTGTTAGTAAAGCGTTAGATCAAGAAAAATTTGAGGTTCATCCAATTTATATTACTGAACAAGGACAATGGATTCGCGGCGAGCGTATTGAAGGTGAAGTAAAGAACGTTCAAGCGTTACAATTGAACGGAGAAGAGAACGCAATTTCTCCTATATCATTAAGTTCAGAGATTATCCCGATGTCAGCTTCTGATAAAGGGAATACAATTGATGTAATCTTCCCGTTATTACATGGACCAAATGGTGAAGATGGAACAGTGCAAGGTTTGTTAGAACTTATGAATATTCCATATGTAGGGAACGGTGTATTAGCATCGGCTGCAGGTATGGATAAAGTTATTATGAAAAATATTTTTGCAGAAGCGGACTTACCGCAAGCAAAATATGTTTCGTTCATTCGCAGTGCTTGGGAGAAAAATCGCACAGCGGCGTATGAAAAAATTGAAGAAACATTAGGCTATCCATGTTTCGTGAAGCCAGCAAATCTTGGCTCGAGCGTTGGAATTAATAAATGTAAAGATCGTGCTGAGTTAGAGAGTGCATTTGAAGAAGCGTTCCAATTCGATCGTAAAATCATCGTAGAAGAGAATATTGTTGGTCGTGAAGTGGAAATTGGTGTATTAGGAAATGATGAACCGAAATGTTCGGTTGTAGGTGAAATTGTAGCTAAAAAAGAATTCTATGATTATAAATCAAAATACATTGATGGCGATACGGCGATGGTTATTCCTGCTGAAATTACGGAAGCGGAATATGAGAAGATTAAAGAGTATGCGATTCGTGCATTTCAATCTTTAGATGGTGCGGGATTAACGCGAGCAGATTTCTTCTTAACGAAAGATGGTGATGTATTTATTAATGAAGTAAATACAATGCCAGGATTCACGCCATTTAGTATGTTCCCTCTATTATGGGAAAATACAGGATTGGCGTATCCAGAGCTTATTCAAGAATTAGTGCGCTTAGCGATTGAACGTCATGAAGAAAAACAAAAAATTAAATATACAATCTAACAAGAAAGGAGAAGCACTATTCAAATGAATAGTGTTTCTTCCTTGTAAGGAGTGTTTTTTATATGATACAACGAACAGCGAAGCAAGTTGAGCAAATGGTATGTGGAACTAGTTTAGCGGAGCAGTGGAATGATATAGCGATAAAAGGTGTTTCCATTGATACAAGAAAGATTGAACAAGGAAATTTATATGTTCCGATTCAAGGAGAACGTTTTGATGGTCATACTTTTGCGAGGAAAGCGATAGAAAATGGTGCTGTTGCAACGCTATGGAAAAAAGGTGTAGCCAACCCGCCAGAAAATGTACCAGTTATTTTTGTGGAAGATACACTACAAGCATTGCAGACATTAGCGAAAAACTATCGTGATCAATTAAATGTGAAAGTAGTTGGTGTAACAGGGAGTAACGGAAAAACATCAACGAAAGATATTGTGACAAGCTTACTTGGAGCAAAATTTAAAGTGCAAAAAACAGAAGGGAATTTCAATAACCATATCGGACTTCCGTTGACAATTTTAAATTTAGAAGAAGATACAGAAATAGCTGTATTAGAGATGGGAATGTCGAGCCGTGGTGAAATTGAATTTTTGTCAAAGCTTGCTCGTCCTGATGCAGCGATTATCACAAATATTGGAGAAGCACATTTAATGGATTTGGGCTCTCGTGATGGAATTGCAGAAGCGAAGTTAGAAATTGTGACAGGTTTACAAGATAATGGTGTATTTGTTTATAACGGAGATGAGCCGTTGTTAACTACACGTGTACCAGGCATGAATTTATCAGCAAAGACAATTACATTCGGTGATGCAAGAGCGAATGATTACTACCCAGTATCTGTAAAGTTGGAAGCGACAGGTACACAATTTAAAATGAATCAAGCGCAGGATGTAGTGTTTTATTTGCCCGTTCTTGGGAAACATAATGTATATAACGCATTAGCATCAATGGCGGTCGCTGAGTTCTTTGGCGTAACGTGGGAAGAAATGA
Organism: Bacillus sp. NPDC077411; assembly: GCF_044543425.1. Taxonomy (NCBI): domain Bacteria; kingdom Bacillati; phylum Bacillota; class Bacilli; order Caryophanales; family Bacillaceae; genus Bacillus; species Bacillus sp. NPDC077411. The sequence continues at coordinate 42,130 of NZ_JBITWA010000028.1, forward strand.
AACAAGGTTTAGTGAATTTGAAAATGACAGGCATGCGTATGGAAGTTGTAAAAACGGATGCAGGGTTAACAATTATTAATGATGCATATAACGCGAGTCCGACAGCGATGGAAGCGGCGTTCCATTTAATGAGTGAATTAAATGGATTTTCCAAAAAAATTCTCGTGCTTGGCGATATGTTGGAGCTTGGTGACCAAGAAGTACAATTTCATTATGAAGTTGGAAAATTAATTGATCCGGCCCGTATTGCATATGTATTTACGTACGGTACGTTAGGGGCGCAAATGGCAGAAGGTGCAAAAATTAATTTTTCTAATGAACGCGTGAAGGCTTACGATAATAAAGAAGAACTTGTTAAAGATTTAAAAGAAGTCGTTGATGTGAAAGACGTTATATTAGTAAAAGCATCTCGTGGAATGAAATTAGAAGAAATTATCACGATGATAAAGTGAAACTTCCATCAGTGAGGGGTTTCTTTGTTGCTCTGCATATGGTCTGTTCTATTACTTGGTTACTGCCCGTTAATACGTAATAAAAAGAAACGCTTACAACACGGAGAGTGAAAAGCTAGAATAAAGATGGAAAAGTCCATATGTAAAATTAGGGAAGAGTTGGGTTTGCTTTTTACCCATACAAAACTTATAATTGATAGGGTGTAATAACGTTGTAGAGTATTTTTGTGATAAATGTAGGCCCGTTTATATATGTGAACATAAGGGAAAGGGCATTTTCCGCAAACACGGAAAATGTCTTTTTTGAATGGATAGTTAGGATAATTACTCCTGCCATTTGAAAGTTATAATTGTTTGAAGTTGGGGTTTTACTGCCCAAGAATAGCGGGATAAATTTGTCTCGGGACTACTTTTGTCTAGCTTTACGTTTGGATGTTTGAAGTACGCATACTTGTTACATTCATTTTTCAAAAGCTAGTTTTATTATAATTGTCAGGCAACCTTGCGCTGATGACGCATTTTGTCTGAAGAAGACTTAGCCCAACCTTACTTGGATATCCTGTAAATATGAGAAGAAGGAATAATCTGGGCTATTTTAGATAGAAAAGGAGAAGTAAAATTGACAACATTTCGAGAGTTAGGATTAAGCAGTTCTTTGTTACAGTCTGTTGAAAACATGGGGTTTGAAGAGGCAACACCAATTCAGGCAGAAACAATTCCAGTAGCCTTACAAGGTTTGGACATCATTGGTCAGGCTCAAACAGGTACAGGAAAAACAGCTGCATTTGGATTACCACTATTAGAAAAAGTAAATACACGTCAAGATACAGTTCAAGGTATCGTTATCGCGCCAACTCGTGAGTTAGCAATTCAAGTAGGTGAAGAGCTATACAAAATTGGTCAGCATAAGCGTGTGCGCATTTTACCAATCTATGGCGGTCAAGATATTAACCGTCAAATTCGCGCGTTGAAAAAAGGTCCACACATCATTGTGGGTACGCCAGGACGTATTTTAGATCATATTAAACGTAAAACACTTCGTCTGCAAAACGTAGAGACAGTTGTTCTTGATGAAGCAGATGAAATGTTAAATATGGGCTTCATTGAAGATATTGAAGCGATTTTAACAGATGTTCCTGAAACACACCAAACATTATTATTCTCAGCAACAATGCCAGATCCAATCCGTCGCATTGCTGAACGCTTCATGAGTGAGCCTAAACATATTAAGGTTAAAGCTAAAGAAGTAACAATGCCAAACATTCAGCAGTTCTATTTAGAAGTGCAAGAGAAAAAGAAATTTGACGTATTAACACGTTTATTAGATATTCAATCTCCAGAGCTTGCAATCGTGTTCGGTCGTACAAAGCGTCGTGTTGATGAATTATCAGAAGCATTAAACTTACGTGGCTATGCAGCAGAAGGAATTCATGGTGATTTAACACAAGCGAAGCGTCTTTCTGTATTACGTAAATTTAAAGAAGGTTCAATTGAAGTTCTTGTTGCGACAGATGTAGCAGCGCGCGGTCTTGATATTTCAGGTGTAACGCACGTATATAACTTTGATATTCCACAAGACCCTGAATCGTACGTACACCGCATTGGTCGTACAGGTCGTGCAGGTAAAACGGGTCTTGCAATGCTATTTGTAACACCACGTGAAACGGGCCAATTAAAGAATATTGAGCGTACAACAAAACGTAAAATAGATCGTATGAACCCGCCGACATTAGATGAAGCTTTAGAAGGCCAACAACGTTTAATCGCTGAAAAGCTTCAAAGCATTATTGAAAGTGAAAACTTATCATACTACAAACGTATTGCAGAAGAGCTGTTAGAAGAGCATGATTCTGTAGCGGTTGTAGCAGGTGCTTTAAAAATGATGACAAAAGAGCCAGATGCAACGCCAGTTTCTTTAACATCAGAGCCGCCAGTAGTTTCAAAAGATCGTTCTAGAAAGAGAAACGGAAACGGAAACGGAAGAGGTGGTTATCGTGATGGTAACCGCGAAGGCAATCGTAATCGTGAAGGCGGCCGTAACCGTGATGGCAACCGCAATCGTGGCGGTCGTAAAGGAGAAGGTCAAGGACGCGAAGGGCGTGAAGGGCGTTCTGGAGCTCCTAGAGGACGCGGTGGCGAAAGAAAGCATCAAAGCCGTAAACCACAATCTAACTAAATATATAGAAAAGAGGCAGCCTTTTTCGAAAGGCTGTCTTTTTTGTTTCTTCATTTGGACATACTACATAGAAACTTGTATCGGAAATGAGGAAATAGAATGCTTGTAAAGCTTGGGTATGTTGCGATGAGTGTGCATGTCAAGGATGCTTCTCCTTCGCAAACAATGACGTATACACAGTTTCAGCGAATACAAGACCGAGAAGCGGCAATTAAAAAATTAGAGAGGATTTCTAATTCTAATTTGGAGAATTGTTTACGGTTGTTAAAGCATAATTATGGACATGATATTTCATTCTTTCGTTTAAGTTCGAAATTAATTCCTCTGGCAAACCATGAGGCATTGTTAGGGTGGGATTATATAAAGCCTTTGCAAGAAAATTTGCGGAAAATTGGAGAATACGCAAAACAAAAAGGAATGCGAATTGACTTTCATCCAGATCATTTTGTTGTTTTAAATTCATTGCGTCCACCCATTTTAAAGCAGTCCCTAAAAACATTAAAAATGCATGGGAAGTTACTACAGGGAATGGGAATCGATAGAACGCATCGTTGTGTTTTACATGTTGGCGGTGCATATGGGGATAAAGAACAAGCGCTAGAACAATTTATTGAAAATTGGTCGCTTGTTCCAGCGTGGATTCAAAAGATGATTATGCTAGAAAATGATGACACAACATTTTCTTTAAAAGAGACGCTATACTTAGGGGAAAAACTTGGAATCCCGGTAGTTTTTGATCTACATCATCATATGATGAATCATGATTTAGACGAATGGGAAACCCACTGGGAACGTGTTGTGCAAACGTGGGAGCAATCCCCTTTGTCGATTAAAATGCATATTTCGAGTCCGCGAGAAGGGAAGGATCCGCGGGCGCATGCCGATTTTATTGATTCTGATTATTTCATTTCTTTTTTGCAATATATAAAAGGAAGTGTTCCGGAAATTCACTGTATGATAGAAGCGAAACAAAAAGACGAAGCTCTCTTACGGTTGATGAGGGATATGATAGGTAAGACGGGAGTGGAGATAATAGATGGTGCAAGCTTTTGGGTGAAATAAGCTTATGCACCATCTGTTTTTTTTATGAATAATGGTCCTAAGCAAGCTCCTGTAAGTAATCCGGCTAGATGGCTAATTGAATTTGTTGTTGGATCAAGAAATGTAAATGCAAGGAGAATAAATAAAATGATAACAAAGAGAAGAATTTCTTTTCTTCTAGTAGGCTGAAATTGCATATAGAATAGGTAAAGCTGCACTCCTAGTAGTCCGAAAATAGCACCAGAAGCTCCTGTATGAGTATATTGGGGCGAAAATAAAAAGTAAGAGGCAATATTTCCGGTGATTCCAGACGTAAGAAACACAAATAAAAATCGAATGCTATGAAGTTGTTTTTCTAATGAAAATCCAAGCGCAAAGCAGCAGATGCTATTGGATAGGAAATGAGAAAATGTTGTATGAACAAATAATGGAGAAATGAGTCGCCACCATTCTCCGTCAGCTATACACTCGTTACAGGCGATTCCGGTAGATAAGCTCTTATTTCCTACCAATAGTAAAACAAGTTGTATAAAAAGTAGTGCCGTAGTAATCGGAGGGAAAGAAGAAAATGAGTATTTTAATGGAGTATTCATATTTACACTCCTTTTGCTGTTAACGTATTGTCTGTTATTCTTACAATATGAAAGTGAGAGAGAAAATAGAAGGAAGGAAGGAACGGAAGGATATGATTGTAGGAGTTGGAATCGATATTATTGAAATTGAAAGAATTGAAAAGATGATAGAAGGGCAACCGAAATTTATAGAGCGTATTTTAACGGAAAATGAGCGTCAAGTGGCATACACGTTAAAAGGAAAGAGACGTAGTGAATTTGTTGCAGGGCGCTTTGCAGCGAAAGAAGCGTATTCGAAAGCGCTTGGTACTGGAATTGGAAAAGAGGTTAGTTTTTTGCATATTGAAATTATGAATGATGAAAGAGGAAAACCTCTTTTGCTTGCGAATACAAGTTATACTATCCATCTTTCGATTAGCCATAGCCGAGAGTTTGCGGTAGCGCAGGTTGTTTTAGAAAGCCCGTCAAGCTAGTCTGCATATTTCATCTCCTTGTCTCATATATTTGAGTAGCGTTAAGGAAGAGGTTTTCTTCCACTTACTTATTGAGGCAAAGGGGCTGAACGTATGAAAAGGCGGCTATTTTTGTTTATTGTCGGTTTGTTGACCGTTTTTCTGTTAGCAGGTTGCATGGAGAAGAAGAAAGAAGATGTTGTGCAAGATTTGAATGAAAGAGTAAAAGACATGAAAAGCTATCAAGCCGAAGCGAAACTATCGATTAAAACAGGAAATGAACCACAAGTGTATGATGTTGAAGTTTGGTATAATAAACCCTCGTATTACCGAGTTAATTTAAAAAACGCAAAGAAAGATCAAAGTCAAATTATTTTACGAAATGATGAAGGTGTGTTTGTTCTTACTCCATCTTTAAATAAAAGTTTTCGCTTTCAAAGTGATTGGCCGCAAAATAGCAGTCAAGCATATTTATATGAATCACTTGTAAGGGATATTTTGAATGATAAGGACCGTTCGTTTAAGAAAACAGACAAATATTATGTGTTTGAAACAAAAACAAACTATCATCATCAAAATATGTTGCCAAGGCAACAAATTACATTTAATAAAAAAGATTTATCGCCTGTTTCGGTGAAGTTGATGGATAACGATCAAAATGTTCTTGTGCAAGTAGATTTTTCGAAAGTAAAGTTTGATGCGAAATTTGATAAAGGTGCATTTGATACGAAGCAAAATATGTCTAGAGCACAAGTAGATATACAAACGGCAGCTCAACAAGAAAAACCATTAGCTGTTTTGTACCCAAGTGATACACCACAAGGCATGACTTTAAAAGAAGAGAAAGAATTTAATGAAGATAATGGAAAACGTAGCATTCTCACGTACACTGGTAATAAGAAGAGTTTTACATTAATACAAGAAAAGGCGAAAGTAGCACCAACTATTGCTATGCAAAGTGTAAGCGGGGAGCCTGTTGATTTAGGTTTCACTATTGGGGCATTAACAAAAGATTCTGTTACATGGTCACATAATGGGGCGGAGTATATGCTTGTATCAAAAGGTTTGAAACAAGAAGAATTATTAATGGTAGCACGCTCTGTGACTCAGAAACAAGTAAAGTAAACAACTAAGACGTGGTGACTACAGTGTACACCACGTTTTTTAGCACGTTTTAATTTATCCCGCTTTAACGGGCACTCAAGATGCAGAGAGAAACAAGGAAGCTAGATGGGGGATAAAAAAACCCCCACTGATGGAAGTTTCACTTTATTGATAAAAATTTTTATGTAATCTGATGAAATAAAGGTGAGAAAAAAGTGAATATAAAAGAATAAGCTTTGCATATCGTATAAAGGAAGTGTTTTTTCTAGATGGAAAAATCGCCATTTTATCGTGATACGTGGATCGAGGTAAACTTAGATGCGATTTATGAGAATTTAACTCGTATTAAGTCTATTATCCCGAAGGGTGTAGAGATTTTTGCTGTTGTGAAAGCAAATGCATATGGTCATGGATCAGTGCAAGTTGCAAGTGCAGCATTAGCGGCGGGGGCAACAAGGTTAGCGGTTGCTTTTTTAGATGAAGCTTTGGTTTTGAGAAGAGCTGGAATTAAATCGCCTATTTTAGTATTAGGTCCTTCACGTCCAGAAGATGTTAATGTGGCAGCGGAGAATGATGTTACATTAACTGTATTTCAAAAAGAATGGATAGAAATAGCGAAGAAGGTGTGGTGTTCTTCAGATTCATTACATTTTCATCTTAACTTCGATAGTGGGATGGGGAGAATTGGAATTCGTGAAAAAGATGAATTGAAAGAATTTCTAAAGAGTCTACAAGGTGCTCCCTTTCTTAAGTTTGAAGGAGTTTATACTCATTTTGCAACAGCTGATGAAGTAGTAACAACTTACTTTGATAAGCAGTATAATACTTTTTTAGAACAATTAAGCTGGCTAAAAGAATTTGGAGTGAATCCAAAGTTTATTCATACAGCTAATAGTGCGACAACTTTACGTTTTCAAAGCATTACTTTTAATGCCGTCAGAATAGGAATTGCGATGTATGGATTGACTCCATCTATACAGATCGGCCCTTTTTTACCAATTAAGCTTGAACCGGCATTGTCTTGGCATACAACGGTTATGCATATAAAACAGGTGATAAAAGGTGATGGTATTAGTTATGGCGTCACTTATCGAACGGAAAAAGAAGAATGGATTGCTACATTGCCCGTTGGATATGCTGATGGTTGGTTGCGTAGGTTGCAGGGACTTAAAGTTCTTGTAAATGGTATAAGAGTGCCAATTGTGGGGAGAATTACAATGGATATGCTGATGCTTCACATGCCGTATGAAGTACCGCTTGGGACAAAAGTCACTATAATTGGAAGACAAGACGATCAGTATATTAGTGCTACTGAGGTTGCAGAGTATTTAGGGACAATTAATTATGAAGTGATTGCAACGATTAGTTTTCGTATTCCACGTGTATATGTGAAAAATGGAAAAGTTGTAGAGGTGGTAAATTATTTGAGTGATATATAAAAGGGGCTTCCGGAGTTTAAATGTACGCTTATAATAGCAATGTTTTTTACTAGATGGCAATTTGCGAAACTCGCTTTAGAAGAATAACATAGAAAAGTACAGGGAAATGAATGTTTTATTTCCAAGTTGGAAAACATAAAACAAGACATTAGGAAGTCTTTGCAACAGGCCCTATACAATGGTATTATTACAATAGGTGTCATATATGTGTGTGTAGTTGACGGTGGAGGTGTATTTTTGTGTCCGAATCAAGTGTAACTACTGAAATCGTTGTTCGGTTGCCGAAACAAGTGGTAACAGAATTAGACGGAATTGGAAAACAAGAGAATAAGAATCGCCATGAACTTATTTGCCAGGCAACACAATTGCTATTGCGCCAACATAAAACGAAGAAGCGCTACCAGCATGAATCAATGAGACGTGGGTACATTGAAATGGGAAAAATCAATCTTGGTATTGCATCTGAAGCTTTCTTAGCAGAGTATGAAGCAGCTCATACAGTAGAACGCTTAGTTAGCGGGGGGTAATCTTTTGATTGTAAAACGCGGCGACGTGTATTTTGCAGACCTTTCCCCAGTTGTTGGTTCTGAGCAAGGAGGCGTTCGTCCGGTTCTTGTCATTCAAAATGACATTGGGAATCGCTTTAGTCCTACTGTAATTGTGGCGGCCATTACTGCACAGATTCAGAAAGCAAAATTGCCCACCCATGTGGAAATCGATGCAAAAAAGTATGGATTTGAGAGAGATTCGGTTATCTTGCTCGAACAGATTCGAACAATCGATAAGCAGCGCTTAACGGACAAAATCACTCAGTTAGATGATCTGATGATGAATCGTGTAGATGAAGCTCTGCAAATTAGTCTAGGACTGATAGATTTTTAGTTCAACGTTGAAGTTGCTCTCTTTTAAGAGCAACTTTTTTTATTATTGAAGGAGGTTTTGTTGCAAATGGAAATGGTAGATAACCGCCAAGAATTAATGAAAATGTTAGCGAAAGAATTGAATTTTTCAGAGAAGCAAGTTCGTCATGTTATTGAGTTAACAGAGGAAGGTAATACAGTCCCTTTTATTGCTCGTTATCGAAAAGAATGGACAAATTCGTTAGACGAGGTGCAAATTCGTTCGATTTTAGAAAGATGGCAATATATCACTCAGCTTGAAAATCGTAAAGAAGAAGTGTTGCGTTTAATTCATGAAAAGGGAAAGCTTACAGAAGAATTGCGTCGTAACATTGTATCTGCAACAAAACTACAAGAAGTGGAGGATTTATATCGTCCATATAAAGAAAAACGAAGAACAAAAGCGACAATTGCGAAAGAGAAGGGATTAGAACCTTTAGCAGATTGGCTATTAACGTTTGCGAAGGATGATGTGCTAGAAAAAGCAAAAATGTTCGTAAATGAGGAAAAAGAAGTCCAATCACCAGAAGAAGCACTGCAGGGTGCAAAAGACATTGTTGCGGAATATGTGTCCGATGAAGCATCTTATCGTAGTTGGATTCGTAATACTACCTTTAGAAAAGGAACGATTTCAGCAGTTGTAAAAGATGAAGAAAAAGACGAAAAAAATGTATATGAAATGTATTATGGCTATGAAGAGCCGCTGCAAAAGGTTGTTCCTCATCGTATATTGGCTATGAATCGCGGTGAAAAAGAAGAAATTTTAAAAATAACAATTGTGCCTCCAGTTGAAGAAATTCTTCAATTTTTACATAAAAAAGTAATTCATAATTCATGTGCTTCAAGTACTTCTTATGTACAAGAAGCGATTGAAGATGGTTATAAGCGTTTAATTCAACCGTCTATTGAAAGGGAGATTCGTAAAGAGTTAACAGAAATAGCGGAAGAACAAGCGATTCATATTTTTTCAGAGAACTTACGGAATTTATTGTTGCAGCCACCGATGAAAGGGAAAGTAGTATTAGCTGTAGATCCGGCGTATCGTACAGGATGTAAACTTGCGGTTGTAGATGATACGGGCAAAGTGCTTCATATTGATGTCATCTATCCGCATCCACCTGCTCAGAAATATGAAGAAGCGAAAAAGAAATGTATTTCAATTTTAGAAAAGTATGAAGTAGAAGTAGTTGCAATTGGAAATGGTACGGCTTCTCGTGAAACGGAAGAATTTGTAGTAGATGTACTACAGGCGGCTGTGCGTGATGTGTTTTATATTATTGTCAATGAAGCTGGTGCAAGTGTGTATTCTGCATCAGATTTAGCGAGAGAAGAGTTTCCTAATTTACAAGTTGAAGAAAGAAGTGCAGTTTCCATTGGAAGACGTTTGCAAGATCCGCTTGCAGAATTAGTGAAGATTGATCCGAAGTCTGTTGGTGTGGGACAATACCAGCATGATGTGTCGCAAAAACGGTTGAATGAATCATTAACGTTTGTTGTTGAAACAGCTGTAAACCAAGTTGGAGTGAACGTAAATACGGCTTCGGTTTCCTTGCTGCAATATGTTTCTGGTTTATCAAAAACTGTTGCGAAAAACATTGTAAAAAAACGTGAAGAGAGCGGGAAGTTTACGAAACGTGCTGAACTGAAAGATATACCGCGCTTAGGTGCAAAGACATATGAACAATGTATCGGTTTTCTACGTGTAGTAGAAGGTGAGAATCCGCTTGATCGAACGAGTATTCATCCAGAGCAATATAAGAATGTGGAGTTATTATTGAAAAGTTTAGGATTATCTATTACAGATGTTGGACAACCTCATTTGCAAAAATGTTTAGAGGAAGTAGAAATCTCCTCGTTATCAGAGCAAATAAACATTGGCGAACCTACGCTGCGCGATATTATTGATGCCCTTATTCGTCCAGAGCGAGACTTACGTGATGAATTACCAAAGCCGCTTCTTAAAAAAGGTATCTTAAAACTAGAAGATTTAAAACGCGATATGGAATTGGAAGGTACAGTTCGGAATGTTGTTGATTTTGGTGCTTTTGTAGATATTGGTGTGAAGCAAGATGGATTGGTTCATATTTCTAAAATGAGTAAGCAGTTTGTAAAACACCCATTAGATATTGTTTCTGTCGGACAAATTGTAAAAGTGTGGGTCGATGAGATTGATATGAAAAAGGGACGCGTCGCCTTATCTATGCTGCCGACAGAAGGCTGAAAAAATGAATGATTGGGTGCCGCGCCTATGAATAACTTTTCTATTAGTTGAATGAAAGGGGAGTGGAATGTTAGTCCGCTCCCTTTGTTTACTAAGGATGTTGCTTTTTTTTATAAAAAAACCAGCATTCGTTAAGTAATTTAATTTGATAGCGGTTTTTTTCATAATAAGCACGCCGCATTTGTTTGCGAAGCCATGCTGGCATATGAATCCCTCCTTTTACAGGAATGAGGATGGGTATATGTACTATTTAATGTATGCATGAGACAAAAAAGACGTGTAGATTTATTTTTATGGGTAGGAGAGATAAGGATGCGTGAAATAGATATTCAGGGATTAGTGGAGGAAGTATCGATAAAATATTTTGCGAAACCTTTTTTGCATGAAGCAACATTTAATAAACGTTTACGTACGACAGGCGGACGGTATATATTGGGGACACACAATATAGAATTAAATTATCGTTATTATCAAACTTATGGAGAAAAGGAATTAATTGCAGTAATTAAGCATGAGCTTTGTCATTATCATTTACACCTTATGAGAAAAGGGTATCAACATAGGGATAGGGATTTTCGTGAGTTGTTGAATAAGGTAGATGCGCCGCGTTTTTGCAAAAGAATCCCCGATGAGAGGAAAGAGAAGAAACAATACATATATGTTTGTTTATCGTGTGGTTTTCAATATATAAGAAGGAGAAGAATGGATACAAATCGCTACGTTTGTGGAAAGTGTAAAGGGCGTTTGAAGTAGGTAAAAAAACACCTTGACAGTTAAAAATCAATCCAGTATATTATAAACATGTCAGCTCACTACAAGACATTGTAGGAAGTGCTTGACTTGTAAAATGATTTTTTATAAGATAAAAAATGTCTTTTTTATTCCGCAGTAGCTCAGTGGTAGAGCTATCGGCTGTTAACCGATCGGTCGTAGGTTCGAGTCCTACCTGCGGAGCCATATAATATAGAGAAGTACCCAAGTGGCTCAAGGGGCTCCCCTGCTAAGGGAGTAGATCGCTTACGCGGTGCGAGGGTTCGAATCCCTTCTTCTCTGCCATAATTTTGGCCCGTTGGTCAAGTGGTTAAGACACCGCCCTTTCACGGCGGTAACACGGGTTCGAATCCCGTACGGGTCACCACTTCGGAGGATTAGCTCAGCTGGGAGAGCACCTGCCTTACAAGCAGGGGGTCGGCGGTTCGATCCCGTCATCCTCCACCATATAAAATAATGAATAGTATCATCGCGGGGTGGAGCAGTCTGGTAGCTCGTCGGGCTCATAACCCGAAGGTCGCAGGTTCAAATCCTGTCCCCGCAACCAAATGGTCCCGTGGTGTAGTGGTTAACATGCCTGCCTGTCACGCAGGAGATCGCCGGTTCGACCCCGGTCGGGACCGCCATTTAAACTTCTAATAGATGGAAGTTGTTTTTTTTGTTAGAGGGTATGATAGAATGTATTTCTTCACTGAAAAATCTTGTGAAGCGAATTTAAGTGATATCCACAAAGATGTTAATTTATTCGATTAAATCGATGGGCTATAGCCAAGCGGTAAGGCAACGGACTTTGACTCCGTCATGCGCTGGTTCGAATCCAGCTAGCCCAGCCATTTAAGAGCCATTAGCTCAGTTGGTAGAGCATCTGACTTTTAATCAGAGGGTCGAAGGTTCGAGTCCTTCATGGCTCACCATTTATTTTGATTTCGCGGGTGTGGCGGAATTGGCAGACGCACCAGACTTAGGATCTGGCGCCTTTGGCGTGGGGGTTCGACTCCCTTCACCCGCATATGCGGTCGTGGCGGAATGGCAGACGCGCTAGGTTGAGGGCCTAGTGGGGGCAACCCCGTGGAGGTTCAAGTCCTCTCGGCCGCACCAAAAAAGAAATAAAAAAAGTGCTTGCATTAATCTTACCACCATGGTATATTAATAAAGTCGCAAAAAACAAACAACATACATTAAGCGCCCGTAGCTCAATTGGATAGAGCGTTTGACTACGGATCAAAAGGTTAGGGGTTCGAGTCCTCTCGGGCGCGCCATTTACGGGAAGTGGCTCAGCTTGGTAGAGCACCTGGTTTGGGACCAGGGGGTCGCAGGTTCGAATCCTGTCTTCCCGACCATGCGGGTGTAGTTTAGTGGTAAAACAAGAGCCTTCCAAGCTCTGGTCGAGAGTTCGATTCTCTTCACCCGCTTTTAGTTCTTTGAAAACTGAACGAAACAAACAACGTGAAACGTCAATTTTTATTTATGATGCTAGACAAACTTTATTGGAGAGTTTGATCCTGGCTCAGGATGAACGCTGGCGG
>NZ_JBITWA010000029.1:0-53966 GCF_044543425.1 Bacillus sp. NPDC077411
TTAGCGAGGACATCAGTGAAGCTCACCCGTCCTGGCCGTTTTTTTATATGTGCCTGGTTTATATCAAAGCTATATGCTCCTATTACAAAAGAATTCTCAACGATTTCATCCAACGTTAGTGTGAGCTGTTCTGTCATGGCCATCACCTGCCGACGCTAGTGTAATAGATATTTCTTTTTCAAAAATCGCGCTAATCATTGCATTTACCCATAAGCTGCTACTAATTTTCTTTTTTAGAAATTTGATGATAAACAATAATTCATCTGTAGATAATGAAATAAATTCACCCATTTTTTCCTGGTTAAATGCTCCACCACGCTTTTCAATATCAAGCGATATACCTTTTGCTTTCACAAGCTTTTCAGCTTCATTTAGGTTAAAGCGGCGTAATTCACTACGACCGAATTGTTCTAATAAAGCTTTCATCATATCCTGCAGAATAAGCGGATTTACAATTTTCATTTTCTTTTCTGTAGTACCCTTACAGCTTTCACAAAGCGTTTTTTCACTGCCTTCGATATACATCTTGTGCATGGCAGTACCTTTTATTTCTTCACCGCAAATATCACACCATTCACCAACATCGAACAACCAATGACTCATAATCACAGCTCCATTTCTGTATGTTTTTTAATCTATTAAATTTTTAAATTCCTAGCACACAATAGTTTGGCCGCCCGTGTACCAGAATCGTATATTTCATAATTTTTCCTTATATGTTATACTTGCAAATGAAATTGTCCCTTGATGGCCCGTTCACTAGACGGGTCTTTTTTTATGGTTTTAAAATCTTTCTAATTACCTCTTCCTTAATACCTATTTCACGCATACGGAGTACAACTTTATGAACTTCTGTCCATTCGCGCTCTTGCTTTTCAAAATACATATTAGAAAGCTCCTGCTCCGCTTCTTTTGCTTGTTTTTCTTGCTGTTGGAATAACGCTATTAATTCCAGGTACACTTTCTCTTCACCGTTTCGGTTTGCTTGCTCCAACTGTTTGCGAAGCAGCTGCATGTTCATCTTGCATTCCCTTATAATTTTCGAAAGTTCTTTTGCTTTGGATAAATGCTCCGGAAGAACTTGATCGGCTAAACCCATGTGTTTCACCTTCACTTTATGCGCAGCTGCATCGATAAATCGAAACGATGCAGCTACATGTATATAGATTGCTAGTTTTTACGCGATAATAAATACTTTCTTACTCTCAATTTCTGTAGCTAATTTCTCAATTAAGTACTTTTTAATATTTTCAATTGCTTGCAGCTTCCATGCGCCGCCATCTGCTTCAAACAATCCGCAAGTTGGCCCGGATTTCATACGGAAGACAAAATCACTTTCCGGTTGATCTACTTCAACAAAAGTACGGAATGGTTTTAATGCAACAGGATTTGGAACTAATACATCCCCGACAGTCGCAACGCCTGTTCTTGCCACAACACTTTGAGAAACACCATTATCACCAACTTGATTTACTGATTCTTCTTTAATGTTCCCGACAACTTTAAGCATTACGTCACGATCGTCATTTTTTACAAATGCAGATTGAAGGCTAATATTAAAACTCTCTGCATCATGGAATCGTTCAAAGCTAAAGTGTGGAAGTAATGCCTCTGCTTGTACAAAAGTACTGCGGTTATAGTCATAATTAATTTGTGTAAAGCAGGATACGCTTGTAGGACTTTTTACATGAATCATTAGCTGATGATCGCCATCAAATTCGGATTTAATGTAATCTACTAATCCAGAAAGACTGTTAATTGTAAGACTTCTTACAGTAGGCTGCTCTACTACATGCAATGGCTGTGTTGAAAATTGCTGTCCGTTTAATTCCTCGATACGTGTATTTCCTAATCCAACAATGTACTGAATTGCCTCTTTAATCATTTTTCATTTCCCCTTTTCTTTTAGTTAGCATTTTGTTTACGGAAGTCGACAACACCACTATTTGTAGGCGCTTCTGCTTCCTCTACTGGTACTTTCTCTCCTATGTCATTTGCAACATCACCATCTGTATCGATGTAATATTGCCCTTTTACTCCAGAAGAAAGTTCTTGCCCAATAACCTTCCCATTCTCATCGCGTCCCATAATGAAAGTAGACTCAACCTCTTTTGCTGGCGCTAGTTTCGATGATGTTTTTACTGTACAATCCCATATTTCACGTTTTTTATTCCCTTTGAATGTAAGAGTTAATGTAATTGAGCGAGCTTTTGTAGGATCAGTATTAGGATCTGCCATGTTCTTTAGAACACTTTCAAACTCAGCATCCATTTTTTCTGCAACTGCTCCTTCTGCTAAACTGTTTAAATCGATTGGCATATATAAAACCTCCTCTATGTATTTATGAAACTTTATCGACCTGGTATTTAATGGCCATCTCTTTAACGACAGCAAGATAAATCTCAATAAGTCGTTTATCTTCTGCGATTACATCAAGCTTTGATACTTTATTGATTTGTGTTTTTGTTGCTCCAGCCACAGCCATATTCTTTTGTTTGTTAGAAAGACGGACACCTAAATTTGCTCCGGCGCGTCTTTCTAATAGTTCGTAGCTTTCATTTCGAATAATGCTGTACATATCATATCCGCCTTGTTTTACGGCGATTTTGTTAATGATTTTGTGTACATCTCGTCGCCAGTCCACTGTATTTAATGCGATAATCTGACTCATGTTATCTACACGAGTATTTGTTTCCACTACTTGAGTTTCTAACATCATCATTCTTTGTTCGGCTGCTACAAGTTGATTGATTGCACCTTGTAAGATTTGCAGCTCTGTTCTTGGTGTTTGCTGACGAAATCGTTTTTCTACTTCGATAAAGTATTTGCGGATTGCCCGACCCATTTCATTGTTCTGTACCATTGCAATTTCTTTTGCTGTATCTAATGTGAGCCAGTATTCATGTTTTGTTACATTTTGACGTTTTCCAGTTTTGGAAACCGTTAAGAAATAATCTTCATTGTTGATGAATCCATACTTTTCAATTCGTTCTTGCATCCATGCTGCAAATACTTTGCCGACTAACATTTGTTCGTGAAGTTCTCTTGCATTAACAAACTTTTCGCCAGTTTGATTTTCATAAACTGAAAGCATTTCATTAGCTACTACTTGAAGTTGTTTCACTTCATGACACCTCCTTTTATTATTCCTTTACTAAAAGTCGCCTTAATTAAGTAGCCCTACAGGCGACTTAATGGGTAAAAAAAATTAGCCTTTTTTAATAATTCTTTCAATCGGAACTCCGTATAGTTCTGAGAGCTTTTGAATCTTTTGTATAGATAGGCCTCTTTCTCCATTTTCAACATTAGCATAGGATCGTTTATACCTTAAACCTATATAATTAGCTACGAACGCTAATGAATGACCATTTTCTTCACGAAGTAATTTAATCTCTTCTGTATTAATTGCAGACATTTATTTCACCATCCTTGTTTCTGATTTTATTATACATAAAAGTAGCCTTATGGGCAACTTTTAATTTTTATATTTATAAATTAAACATTTTGCGTTGCCTAAAAGGCTACTAATTGATAAATTTAAGTTATAAGTTTCTTGAAGTTAACCGAAAGGATGATATAAAATGAATGTTTTAGGAGAAAGGGTATTTGAATTAAGAAAGAAAAAAAGACTCACTCAAGAGCAGCTAGGAAAAGAGATCGGAATAGGCAAACAAATAATCTCCAAATACGAAAAAGGTACAAAAACACCGTCATTAGAGACGATAGAAAAATTAGCAGATTTCTTTAGCGTTTCAATAGATTACTTATTAGGTAAAACTGATAACCCTATAGGAAATACAAATAATATTAAAGAACTATTCGATAGTGATAATTTACACTGGGACGGAAAAGAATTATCACAATATGAACTAGAAACTTTAAAGGCATTGTTAGACGTAGCTGTGCAACGAATGATTGAGAAACAGGACTAAGAAACTAGCCCTGTTTTTTTATGTACTAATTCATTCATATAGTTAAGTTCCTCCTCTGTAATTAATCCATTTTTATGTAAATCATGTAAAATTAATTTCACATTTGTACTTTGGTTATCACTTTTTAATAATACTGCAATTGTTTTCTTCAATTGTTGTTGTAAATATGCATTATTCATTTTAAATCCCCCACAGCTATAAAATTGTAAATTTTTGTAATAAATTTCCCTTTTGTGTTTTTTCTCAAAAAGGAAAAAACCCTTAAACGCACGAAATGACACCGCCTATAAAGACGATGCCATTTCGTATAAATAAACTATATATATTCAATTAATTTCACGGTATATATTACCATCCTCCACCAGGATCTAGATCCATACACACCACAATATTCGCTTGCGCTTCTTGTTTTGGTTCTTCCTTAACGCAATCATAACCAAAGAATGCTAATCCCATAATAGCAAGCATAGGTAAAATAGCTAATAATTTTTTCATCGAATTCACCTCGCTCAACGACAATTCCAACTTAATTATACCATTTTTTTAAATTAATCCCAAATATATTTTAGGTAATTGTGCATAAAATATGTTCCCAGATGCTTCGCACATCTCAAGAGATTTCTTAATAAGTTCTTTATCATTTCGTGCAAGTCCTAAATAAAAGGTTTGAATATCAGTTAATTCAGCATTCCTTTTTTGTAACTTTAATAAAAGTCTTTCAGCATCAGCACACTTCCCTTGTTTTATTTTCAAGAATGCTGCCTCAGCAGGATGTAACTTTCCTAGAGTATCTAAATCTCTCCAGTGATATATTTTTAAAAATGCAAGTGTACATTGTACAAGCCACTTCTTTTCTTTTAATCCTTGGTACTTAGGATCTCCTAATACTTCTAAAGTTTTTTCTAAATATTTTTTAGCGAGCTCATACTTCCCTTCTTCAAAAATATAAGATTCCCCAATTTTTAAATATGCATTTACCTTTAATAACGAAAATGCCTCATCTTCCTTTAAATTATCTAATATTTCAAGGCAAACTGATCTTGTATTATTTATTAAACATCTTTGCAAAGATATAACCGCAATAGCTTCTTTTAATCTCATTTTTAAACTATTTTTAATTTGTTTATTTTTTACTTCTAATATCTTTTCTTCAATAGCTGCAAGTCTTTGATGTAATACCCGATAATCACCAGATTGATACATAGCTTGACATAATAGTATTTCTGTTAAAATTTCCATCTCTAAAGTTTTTACTTTTTTACTCTTTGTGATGATTTGATTATAGTAAGTTTTTGGAGTTAGTTTTGTAGTATAACGTTTACGAATAACATCATATACAAATGCATACTCTCTATTTTCTGATCGTGAAGATTTTTTTTCTTTATCAATGAAAACTTTCAATACATCAAATTCACCTACTAGAGTTAAATACTCCATAGATTCTCTCATTTTTTGATGTTTCGCATATCCTATATACTTAACAATAGCCTCTTCAATTGACTTCTTACCTTTATTTAGTAAAATAAGTATTTTCATCAAACATGATAAACTAATTTGTCTATCACCTTTAAAAATTTTTGTAACAACACTAGGATCTACATCTAAACAATTCGCTAATTCTGTTTTTTTAATACCTTTTGCATCCAGTTCATTCCGAAGGTTTACCAATAAATTTTGCATTTTGTCCCCCTTGCTGGAGCCAAAAAGACACGTTAACCCTAGTGAACTATTACAAATAAAGGAAAACGCGCCACTATTTTTTCTAGGTTGTGTTATAATGTATGTATAAGATCCGCGACAATGTTTCCCTAGGTGCTTAGGGAGGTAGTGTGAAAGTGCTGCTAACACTATTCACACCGTGGGTCTTTTTGCGTCCGATTTTTTGATTATTTCAATAATAGCACAAATCCCCCGAATTTCTGCAAGAGAATTGTCAGATAATTATTAAGGAAGGTATTTTTCTACATAAAACGCAGTAAATATGCGGTTTTAAGACAATATGTAATTTTGCATATTGAAGACCTCACATCTATATTTTACCACATTAAACACAAATAGAACACTTGTTCTTAAAATTAATTCGCGAAAAAAGAATCCTTATGGGCCAATAATACATTAAAGGTAGATATCAACAGACATAAATATCTTGATTTCACTCACCTCTTTTTTCAGATCCAGGACTGGCTACTTGAAAAAATAAACATGTAGAACCTACCGTTGTGGATAAATGAACTTATCCACAGAAAAAGACCGCCATTTATTGACGGTCTTTTCTTTTACTCTTCTTTTTTCCACAATCTTCTGCTATGATAGGTTTGTAGATATATAAATTGCAAATGTAAATATTTCAAAACTTTATATAAAAAAATAAAAACCCCGATAGAATTTTCAAAGGTTTAGTGGTTTGGTCGCCTCACAACTTTTGAAAATTAGAACACGAGGTTTGTTATAACATATTTAAAAAAGCTATTTATTTCTGTCTCTATAATAGCATAAAAAAATATGAATAACAATCCTCTAATTTCCTATACTCTTTTTTCAAGAGCGGGGTGGAAAATGGAGGATTTTTTATTATGTCAATTGTTAGAAGAAAGAAAACATCAGAATACTCACCACTACATAATGGTTTATTACAAGACAAAAAATTAAGTTACAGCGCTAGAGGTTTAGCTAGTTATCTTCTATCTCTTCCTGAAAATTGGACTATTGTGAAAGAGCAATTGTACAACCACTCAGAAAAAGATGGTCGTAAAGTAGTAGATAGATGTTTTCAAGAACTACTTCAATATGGATACATGATTGCGGGATACGGATACGGTATGAAAAAGGGTTCCCGATCTAAGCGTCCAGTAAAACAGTACGAATATATAATTTCAGATATTCCTTTCACACCAGAAGAAATAGATGAATTTTACTTAGAATTATGCCAAAAATGGAAGAGTGTAGATATAAATCCTTGCAACTACAGTAATTTAAGTAATGTCCAAAAAGTACAGTACAAAAAGAACAGTACAAAAAGTACACCTACAAAGAAAGATTTTAAAAAGAAAGATTTACAAAAAGATCTTGAAGAAGAAGAAATTATAACTAACCCTGTTACTGAATCTATAATTCTTGATTTAATGAATCAAAAGATTAAAGAACGAGAGATTACAAACACAAAAACTATTAAAGCTATACATGATGTTGCAAGCAAATGTAAAGCAATTGGAACAACGGATCTAACTGCAGCTGAGAATTATGTCATCAAAGTTGTGGAAGAAAAAATGTCCAAATTGGGCCAAAAACAGAAAGTAAGACAAGGTAAAGCGAAAGCTCCAGATTCTAAACCTGTACGTAGTGAAATGGTTCCAGAGTGGGTACGCAAACAAAAAGAAAAAGAAGCAGCTGCACTTCATGGTGATGAAAATCCTATTCCAGAAGAAAAAACCGAATTACGTAGATGGAATGATCTATCAGATTCTTTTAAAGATGCTATCTTTCCTTCAATTTTAAAAGCAATCAATGAGGGAAAAACAGATGGGGAAATATCATTTGTATATGATATTGTTGTTCAAGATATCACCGTGTTACGTAAAACAGAAGAAGATCGCAAAGCTTTAGAAGAAGTATTACAAAAATACAAAAGAAATTAAGGATTCAGGAGGAATAATAGATGCGAAAACTATTAACTGTACAAACAGATGAACAGAAATGGTTTGCAGAATTTCGAAAAACTGATGAATTTGCAGCAGCATTAGCATTTGTATGGCGAAATGGCCATGAAAGTTCTGGTAGCTTTATTTTGTCTGATGATTCTTATGAGTATATTAATGAATTTTGCATTTTAATTAACGGTGTAGTTCGCTCTAATAAAAATAATAATTTACATATAGGAGATTGGTATTGCACATTAGGTATGAAGCATCCATTTGTTATAGAAATGGTTAAAATGGGATGGAAATCGGGTTCTCGCTATGATCGTGAATATCCACAAGGAGAATTTAATGATGAGGTTTTTATAAAAACTTACATTTGGTTAAGACATGATTTAAATAGAAAAAAATCTAAACGTAGACGTGGAATCTACTTTTCACCACGTTTAAGGATTTATGGATCCGGTCATGTATTGCAACGTATTAATCAGCATTTACATAAAGAATTGGGTATAAGCACAAAAACTATACAATTAGAAAGTAAAAAGAAAAATATAAAAACAATTAATTACCAATCGGTAGAAGAAGTTCCACGGATCTTGGAATATATAGGCGCTACAGAGTCATTGGAAAGATTCTATTCTTTTGATTTAGGTTATCAAGATTAAAGAAAAAATACAGGAGAATACTTTGGAAATGTGCTTTTCCGTGCAACTGGTGCAAAAAAAGCTAGAATACAAAAATAGTTATATGCTATACAAGGAGGCAGATATATTGATTTTTTTATTTCGAGTTGACATAAAAGATAATGGAATGGACTTTATCTTGAACGAAAAAATAGCGGAAGATGTAAGTCCTTATTATGATGAAATGCTTAGACCATTGGCTGCTTCTTTGTGTCAAACTTTAAACTTTTATCGAACTTTTAGCAAACATTCTACCATTTTATCTTGTCAAATTTTAGATAAAAATGAACTGGAAATTATGTTGAGTAAAGGATTGGGACAATATATAGATGTATACACTAAAAATCAAATTATTTTTGAAAATGGAAAGTTAATAGCAGATATCTTAATGGAAGTTATGAGTCGCCACACCATTAGTAACTAAATTTTGTTTTAAACCATAGCATGTGGCAGGAAAAGACCTTGACCGCTTCCATGCATGGCCAGATGCTCTCGTCCCCCTCTAAAAGAAAGGAGAGTTACTGTGTTTATCCTGGTTTGACCGAAAAATAAAGATATGGTATATTTTCTGTAGATTTAATATTGTATATTGAATATGTATTCTGTATACAATAAGTATGTCACTTAACTTATTTGCATAAAATAAAAGAAGAGATGCGCTCACATCTCTTCTAGTAACTGCTGCCGTAAGGTGGTAGGCTACTAAATTTTATTTTCTTCTTTTAGAGCCACCCAGCTTCCTACGGCGATGGGTGGCTCTTTTACGTTTTTTGCTAAAATCATTAGCTAACTTATTTCCATAAGCTGTAACGAGGATTGTCAAAAATACTTTCAACAAATCCTGTAGCAAAGACAGTAAATATTCCATCATATTGGGTCCACCTCCTTTCTCCCTTATATCAAGAGAAAGGAAAGCAACCAGCCACCCTACATACATATACAGTTGTTTTTATTCTATCACAATGTTCCTAGCCTACCAATATAAAACTGTATATACAATGTGTACTCTATCTCTAATTAAGGTTTCTTAAGGCTTTTCTGTGTGTCCGCAATATAAAATTTCACGCACTGTAAATTAGTTATAAAAATAATTTATGTTTTTTAGGGAAGATTAGCATGTTTTGACGAAGACAAGGAAACGCCGCCCTCCTGCTAGAAAGTAGTTACAGGAGGTGATAACGGTGCATGTCGTCCACACAGAGGCGCGGCAAGAGAGGACATATTCCACTGCTGAAATTGCAAAGAAGTTAAATATAGCCCCAGAAACAATACGAAAATACAATACCCTCTTTTATGCGCACAATATTCGTTTTACTAAGGTAAAAGGTAAAATCAGATATTCGGATAAAGATCTACAACTTATGAAACAGTTACAAGAGTTACATTCCTTATCTGGCAAGGCTTTGACTGAATGCGTTGCAGAAGTTGTAAAACAAACAACACATGATATATCTGTGATACAACTACCATCAACACAGCCATCTCAACCAACGGTAGAGTTGCAACAGCTGCAACAACATATAGAACGTATAAGCGCAAAGCAGCAACAGTTCCAGGAGGAAATACAGGAGCTCAAAACGTATATTGATGAGAAATTAGAAAAAAGAGATAGTGAGTTAATGAATCTTATACGCGAAATACAAGACCAGAAACGTATAATACTAGAAACGAAGAATAAAAAGAAGTGGTGGCAGTTTTGGAGGAAGTAGCCTAGCTGCTCCCTTCTTTTTTTGTTTTATTGGTAGAAAAATAGATAATCTTAAAATCAAGTCACATTCAAGTGTCACTTGTCGAGCGATTTTTATTGATAAACTATTATTTTATGGTAGAATGGAATTACAAGTATGGTTTGAATCATACTTGTTAAAAGGAGGACAATAAAACATGATAATTTCACGCTTAAATCAAGATTTCGGGAACAGTGTTAATAATGTTCTTGCTGATCGTTACTACTTTGAGTTCCCAACAGTTGTTGTAGAACTAACAAAAGAAAGAGCAGAGAAGGTTTTTGTAGATGCTATTGAGAATCCACATGCTTTATTAAAAAACCTGTTAATTTCTACAACGATCAATGATGAGGAAAAATATTATCTTGTTGGGGAAGCAGCTGCAAAACATCCGTTAGCCAATATGCATGTGGATAGTATGCACAACAAAATCACAAGTCACATCCCTTATGTTTCGTTTTTAGGCGCTGTTGCTTATTATCACGCTTTAAAAACGAACCAAAAGGATGAAGAAAGTACTGAAAATATTGTGATGGAAATTGTATCTGATATCACTGATAATGAAGTGGAAATTGAGTACATGAGTATGATGCTTCCGATTTGGGTATTACAAAAAGAAGCGAAATTTAGTATTGCTCAGCGCTTAATGGAAGAAAGATTCACAAGAACAGAACATACTGTTTCTATACATACACCAGGAATGAAACGAGAATTAAAAATTAAAGTAAATCAAGCTGATTGTCGCATTGAATCAGAAGTTGCTCGTTATGCTATTAAATATAGATTAGTTAAAAAAGATGATGCTATCGTGTTGGAAAAACGAAAAATAGCGGAAAGGTTCGAAAATTCTATAGTGAATTTAATTGATATTGGTGGAGGCTCTACTGATGTGGTTACATTAGGACCAGGTTTGACAGCGCCACGAAGTAGAGATGCATTTAAAGTAATAGACATTGAACCATTCCTAGGGTATTTAGAACAATTTAGAAAAGAAAAGTTATTAGATGTATTTGATAGCCTTCGCTTATTGGAAAGTTTCATTGTTGCAAATTACAAAAATGATGAATACAAGCTTGTAAATGCTAACACAGGAGCAACAAAAGATTTCACTGCTCTAATAAAAGAAATGTTAAATGATTATGCTGAACTGTTTGTTAATCAATTAATTCGTGAATTAAGTAAGAGTACAGAGTTGATGAATAATGTTTATTTTGGTGGAGAAGCAGATATATTAGAACCGTATATTAAAAGTAATTTATTAAACCACATGTCAAAAGAAATTGCAGAATCAAATCATTTCTTCTTAAGTGATATCATCAAAAATGAAGAAAATGAGTTAGATGCTCCTACATCACGCACAATAAACCTAAATGCATTAGAATTATTGAGCATTGAAAAAACGAAAACAGTAAAATCTTAAGGTGTGCTTGCAATGGAAGATAAACGAAAACGAATGACACTATCTCCTAGGAATATGCCAGACCATATCTATAAAGTTTTGAATGAGAAATCTCAAAAAAGAGTTCTTACTGAATATGTTGTAGAGTTGATGGAATATAAGAATCGTGAGAATGAGCTGCTTCAACTTTTATTAAAAAAAATTGATAAGTTAGAGGCTAAGTTAGAACAAAGTTCTGTTGTTAAAAAAGAACAATTTCCGCCAACAGAAGAAACACAATCGACCCCTCCAATTATGAAAGAAGGATCTAGGGAAACATTAGACACACTTCGTGGCGGAATGGATACGAACGATTTAGAAGACGAAATGGATTTTTAATCTATACCATAAAATTTAAAACTAAAAAGAGCAAGCTCTCTCCGGCTTGGCGGCACGAAAGAGCTTGCTCTTACAAAACTATCATAATAATGAAAGGGTGATTTCGATGGCGAATACACTAATCAAAATTACGACAGGTGAGACTATTTTAACACAACGTACAGGTAAAAAGAAATTGTTCGAAACATTCTGTGAAAACCTGAAAAATAAATATAAAAAGGTAAATGAGTTCTTTGGGATTGAGGAACACGCCTCCGATCGTCTCTGGTACTATGGAACTCTTTCTCTTATGGTTCTGCTCCCTGCTTTAACGTATTTAATAGCAGGTGTATTATACGGATTTTAAATATAAAAGCTTGCTCTTATGAGTGAGCTTTTTTAATAGGCAGAAGAAAAACTACCCCAATTCCCTCCCTATAAATTTGTCATATATATATCGTACTACTGATCTAACATCTATACAAAGTGAGAAAATTTAATTTTATTAAATTATTTTTTTCCACAACTGTTATAAAACTCATAATAAGTTGAAATAAATTGATTGCGAATTTTACTTAAATGGTCATTTACTTCCTGCTGTATTTTACTTCCTGTTCGACTTTCAAAACTTTTATCTAAGGCTGTAGATTTATCTGCTAAACCTTTACATACATCATGAAATAAATCTTGATTTTTTCGAATCATGTATTGCTGCTCATGTACCATTTCACTTACTTTAAATGACACTTCTGTTTTTAAAAGCATTCGTTCCATATCTGTTTCTAGTCGTTTTTTAGCAGCTTGTAATTCATCAACAACATGACTTGCAACATCTTTAGCTGCATTTTCAATTTCTTTTTCAATTTTTTTAATTTCTCCAATAAAATCAACCATATTATCGACTCCCTAGCCAATTGAAATTTTCTTCTGCTAACTGACCATCTTTAGCTCGGAATGATTTTGCTGCATGGGCAATTCTTTCTCCAAAGTTATCCAAATTCTTTTGTTCTTTTTGTAAGAGATGGATTAATTCTTCGGCTAAATCAACATCATAAAAATACTCTTGTCCATTTCTTCTTACTTTAGCAATCTCCGCAATGGCTTCATCTACATCATGTTCACTCAACAAATGATATCTTCCACCAGAACCTGTCTCACGCTTTAATTGTCTTTTCAATTCAGCGATGGCTTCTTCTTCTTTTCTTTGAAATTCTTCTATGTTTTTTGCAATGCGTAGTAGTGTATGACTAATTGTTTGAAGTCCCTCTGCTTCTTTAATAATTTCGTCCGGTTCTAATTGTAAGCGAGCACTTCCATTGGCATGAAACATGCCTTTAAATGTTTCTGTTGGATGTTCTCCCATAAGAAACAAAGCAAGCAAATTATCTGTTTTCCCATTACTTTTGACAGTATATTGCCTTCCAACTAATGTTGCTCCAAATTGCAAAAAGTTTCCCACTGCATCTTTTATGTGTGTATAATCAACAATTTTATTATCCATTTCTCCAGAATCTACACGTTTTTTCGCTTTTGAACTTAACAATCGATATATATTAGGTGCGGCATATGTAGTTGCATAAAAATTTCGCTCTGCAGCCACATAGTGAGCTTCTGCAGCACCCTTACTATGCCCTGTAGCGTGAACATAAGTTGGATGATATTTTCCATTAACCATATCAACAAACTCTAAGGAACTATCAAATGATGTAGGAATATTACTCTCAACTTCCTGTTTTGCAATGTTAAGTTCAGTGTTTTTTTTCAATCCAAATGTAATTTGATTAACATCTGTTTCAATATCACCATCACCCTTGCCAAATTCCGTTCCACGAAATGCAAAGATAATAGTTTTATATTCCCTTTTATTCTCTTCAAACTTTTCTTGCTCTTTATATTCTTTTTCTGGCACAACAGCAATGGCTTGTAATCCATTTTTTACTCTTTGACAATCTGCATCTACAGATTCTATCACTTTCCAAACCTTACCATCAATACCTTCTATTTCTTCTCCTTTGTGTAAATAATTATCTTTATAAACTTTACTTGATAATCTAAAATAGTCTTCATCTGTCGCAATGGTATTCTTTTGAAATTCACTCATATGTCTCAACTCATTTCATGGTATATTTTAACTATGATTATAATATAAGGAGATTTTCAATGAATAGGAAAATAATTGTTATATTATCCATTATTTTCATTATATCAGGAGGTTATTTTACAATGAAATACTTAAAACACAAAGAAAAAGAAGAACAGTTTTGGAAGATACAAGAAGCACGAGTAGAAAAGTATATTCACTATAATGTCAAAGATGTGAAATCTATTACGTTTACTAAACGTGATGTAAATCCAATGGGGATTCCTTCTGTAGAAGGATATATAAATAATAATAAAGAACTATGGTTTGATGCTAGCATTAGTACCACGAAAGATTTTGAAGATGATTTTGGACGTTCTGGAGAACTTGGTGAACTTATAAAAAAACCAACAAAATCTGTATCTGAAATTGAAAAAGAAGAAAAGGAAAAGAAACAGGAGTAGTCGATGAAGACTGCTCTTATTTTCTACACTACATTAAAAAAACGATTAATTGGCTTGTAAGGTAAAAGGAGTTTCAATGAAAAAAGTAGCGATATTGATTATATCTGCTGTGGTAATCATAGCAGGAGGGTATTTTATAATGGAATACTTAAAACAAAAAGAAAAAGAAGAACAGTTTTGGAAGACACAAGAAGCTCGAGTAGAAAAATATATTCGTTATAATATTAAAGATGTACAATCTATTACATTTACAAAACATGAAGTAAATCCGATGGGTGTTCCTTATGTAAAAGGCTATATAAATAAAAATGAAAAATTAAATTTCCTCGCTGGTGTTAGTACTACAGAAAACTTTGAAGATAAATTTTCATGTTCTGAAGAACTAGATGAATTGAGGAAACATCCAGTAAAATCTGTATCAGAAATTGAAAAAGAAGAAAAAGAGAAAAAATAAGAGTAGTCAGGAAGACTGCTCTTGTTTTCTACACTACATTAAATAAATAACAAGAGGACATTGGCTGCTAATTGCTAATGTCCTTTTGTTTAATTTAATGATGAAGAGGGTGATAGAAGCTATGTGTATAACTTTTCCCTAATTCCCCCTTTTCGGGGGGATGGGCAAAGTTATACAAATCCATTTTAGTCTCGTGCCATTCATCTTTCTCCCTAAATACAGCATCTCCACTTTGTACCTTGATTCATTAAAATGGATACAAATCAACTTTGGATAATTCTCCTAGTTTATGTAGTGGTTATGTTTTTGTTTACGAATGGATAAAGTCCATTCGATAATTAAATTAAGGATAAAAAAGATCAGAATTATAGAGCACCAAAACATTAAACCACTAGGATCTAAAAACTCGCCGAAAATTCTGAATAAAACTTTACTTATAAGAATGGATAATATTAATAACATACTGTTTATCGCAGATTTAAAAATAAACATTCTAATCACCCTTTCTTAGTAATAGTGAGATTGGTATTTTCTAACCTAATAATTGTATCAGCATATTTGTGTATGTCTGAATCATGAGATGCACAAATAACTGTTTTACCTGATTGTTGTATACTTTTTAACAATTTAAAGATACTTTCTTTATTTTTATCATCTAAATTTCCAGTAGGTTCATCTGCTAAAATTACCTTAAATGGTTTTAGTAAAACTCTAGCTATAGCAATTCTTTGTTGTTCCCCACCACTTAATTGATTAATTTTTAAATTTAATATGGTTCTATCAAGTCCTACCCTATTTAATGCTTGATTTAATTGTTCATCTATGTTTTTATTGTTTTTTTTATTTTCAAATACAAGCATAAGATTATTCTCTACACTTTCATTATCTACCAGAGCATAGTTTTGAAAAACATAACCAAAGTAATTCTTACGTAACTCTTGAACCTCTTTTTTGCTTTTAAATCTTTTACCATCTATTTCAATTAAACCATTACTGACCTTTTCTAAATGGCCAATTATATTTATTAGTGTAGTTTTTCCGCTACCACTCAATCCATTTATTACTACAAATTCACCTTCATCAATTTTTAAATTGATGTTTTTGAGGATTGTTTTTTGATAAAAATTCTTTTCAATATCAATCAAATCTATCAATTATCGTCCCTCCTTTAGTAAATGTGATATATTTTTCTTTAACAAATAATTATCCATTATTTTTAAAATTATCCATTCACTTATAATAAGTATAGATCCAAAGAATACAATTAAAATATCTTTGTAAATAATATAGAAAACGATGATATTGAATATCAGTATTAAATTATTAAATAGCAGAACAGGTTTATTAATTTCATAAAAACCTTTCCCTAATAAATACATTACTTGAATTTTTTGTTTGTTTATCTTATGGAATAGGAAAGCAGTATTACTTAATAAAGTAAAGGACAATAAAGCAAGTGTTAGTAGTATTGTTAATGTAGTTTTCACTTCATTTTCAAGATAAACAATTTTAGTATTAGCGGTACTAAATACTGAAGTAACAAAAGCAACATGACCCTTTGTTTTGCTTTCGTTTAATAACGGTTCAATATTTTTATACGGTTTGTTTGAGCTGTCTTTAAAGTAGATACTCTTAGTAGCATATGCCTTAATAAAAGACGTATCAATAGAGTCATTAAAGAGAATAGCGATAGGATCAGTAATTTTATAATTTTCTGTCGGAGATCCGAACCTGACGGAATAGGTAAAATATTTCTGGTTATTTTTAACATAAATTATATTGACTTTCAAATCATCTTTCGATATTTTTTCTAATTCTTGATTTGCATCTTTATTATATATATCTTTAACCTTAACCTTTTGAAAATAAAAACCCTTAACTAATTCCTCTTTTATGATGGCTTCCTTGTCTTTAAGTTTTTCTGGTACTAAAACATTCAATGTATTACTATCCTTTTCAATATTATCTAATGGATTTTCAGATAAAACACCGTAGATTGGATTTACCTTTAAATAATTTGTATCTATTACTACACTTTTACCGTAAATACCGAATAAATCTTGCTCGTTTTTAATATTTGTTTGATAGAAATACTTTGGTTCACCTTTAAAATCTACTACAGTAAAGTTTTCAGCATTTATCATGAAAGCTTGTTTTTCTATAGTTAACTTATGATATAGTTCCAGAAAGTGATCATTTATCTTTCTATCTAATTGCAAGTCATCCGAGGGCAAGTTTGTTAAGGATAGAGAATATATATTTTTTGTATTTTTCCAGAATTTTAATTGTTCTAATTCAACGTTTAACGTTTTAATATTTGTTAATGATTTTCCTACAAAAAAGAAAACTAAAATAGTTATTACTATTTTACTTGTATTATTAACAATATTTAGATTTCTGGTGTTCTCTTTTCCTTTTAATATATTATTAAGTTGCATATTGAATAGCCTTATATAAAACAAACTTATTATCAATAAGAAGATTAGCAATAATATAATTATTGTTAACACCAGTGATGTAGTAAAGAATTGGAGTACATGAAACAATGCCCCTTTACCATATTGATACACTAGTATCAAAAAAAAGCTAATAAAACTTGTACATGAAATAGATAGTAATATTTTTTTTGCGAAATAACTTACTATGCTTTTCTCGTTCCATCCTAGTAATTTCATAATACCTATTTTTTTAACATGTAATTCTAAATAATAAACAATTGAAAGTAATAATAAAACAAAAGCGATGCCGACTGCGATAAGTTGTTTCGTATCAGTTAAAGAAAATGTAGAATCCAATTTATCCATGACACGTACTTTTCCATAATTAGATAAAAATTTAATAGTTTCCTCTTCAAAGTCTTTTGTATTACTGGAAATATACATTATATTACTTATACCGCTATTCTCTATACTGTTAAAGGAGTATAATGAAATATTTAATATGGAGTCTGGTATATTAAGTGTTCCAATTCGATCTTTATCACTCATATATAATTTTTGATTTGAGATAAATTCCTTACTATCCATTTTTGGTAAACGGCCATTTTTTAATAGATTTTTGTCAAATGTATTAAAGTTTGATCGATAGATATTTACACTCCTATCGTCTAAATAGGTATATTGTTCAATGGATACTTTATGATTAGATGAAAATGAGTATAAACTATTAATAAATTCTGTATAATCTATATCTTGCTTATAATCTATGTATAGCGAGGTTTTATTATCATATAATAGTTTGTTGATTTCATTTTGTAACTGAATAGAATTAATTAAGGAAAAGGTTAAGCAGAAAAATAAAAAAGATATAATAAACAAAAATTTTTTCACTTTCAAGCTCCTTTTCTAAAAAATACGATTCGTTAAAATAACGAATCGTATTTTTTATTACTATTTTGTATTCCATTTTGCTATATTTCCAGATAACGCTGGTTTACAAGATGCGATTGCTTCATATCCTGCATCTACCCAACCACTACTATCACTTGTCCAACCACTCTTCACATAAGTGCTATGTGTTAATTTGTCATGCTCGTATTTTGAGTAATTAGTGTACATTCCATCTATATAATGTGTCCATTTACCACCACCAACATAATCTACCACTCCATATATTGGGTGTAGGTCATAATTAAATTCTCCATGTTGTGAATTTCCAGTTGAAGCAAAAGCACTTACTCCACCTACCGATAACATTAACACCAATGAAAATATAGAAGCAACTTTTTTCATTTTTTCCTCCTTGTTATTAAAGGTATTTTAGTACTTGCATGCTTATGAAACTATAAAATGCAAGTTTTAGTTATGTTTTTTTAGTAGTAGATAGTATAAGCTGGAAAAATATTGTGATGTATACGAAAAAGAAAGTATCTTATAGAAGTTTTGTTTTAACAGCTAGTTTAACTTTAATATGTTTGACTTTAGGTGAATGCTGTAAATTATTTAGACAAAGCTACACATTTGAGAAATATTAGTAATATTATTTATAAATTTTATGGAGGGTATATAAGAAAATGTGATGATTATATTGTTAGGCCTTCTTTCTTTCACTCCTTTCACTTAATTTTAATCATCATTTTTTCTTAATAAAAATGTGTAAATCCGCCTAAATTAAACAAATAATACCAAATATTCTCAAAAAATGTAATATTTTTTGAGAAATCCGAATATCAGAATTCACCATGTTGCTCAAGAAATTTAAGGCCTCCTTTTCAGGGATTTGGGCAAAAACACCCAATCTAAAAAGATAAAAAAACGGAATATTCTATTTATTTTTGAAAAAATATTAATTCTTTTATTTTATTTATCCAAATTATGTTAATATTTAATCAATAATATGTGGATGGGGAGGATATTATGAACGTATCAATAAAAGGGAATGAGCGGGTTACAAAGTTGCTAAATGATTGGTATCAAGCTATGTTGCAACAACAAATATTAAAAGCAACTAATTTAAAACAAGAAATTGAGGAACAAATTAATATTTTAAAAACAGAGGAAAATGAAAAATATCAAGATCAAAATTTATTATTATATTATTCCTTACTAGATTTTAGATACAAGGTATTGACTGACGGTTTAAGCATTACCAAAAACAGCTTTGACATAATAGAAACACATAACGCACCCTCTGACGATTTTCTTTCTTACTACTACAATTTTTTCAAAGCAATACATGCTACTTTAATAACAAATTATAATGAAGCTAGTGAATATTATGAGAAAGCAGAAAAATTATTAAAATACGTACCTGATGAAATAGAACGTGCTGAGTTTTACTATCGTATTTCAACATTTTATAACTACACATATCAACCACTTAAAGTTATTAACTACTCAAATAAAGCGTTAGATATTTTCAATCAACATATAGGCTACGAAACTAACATAGCACTATGTAAAAACCTATTGGGTGGCGTCTGTATTCACCTTAAACAATACGAACAAGCGGAAGAATACTTCACATCAGCTATTGATATATTACGAACGCAAGGCGAAGAAACATTGATTTTACGTGTTCGTAACAACATTGGTTGGTTATACGCAAGCCAAAATCTTTCTACATTAGCTATTCGTCATCTTTCCGAGATTGTTGAGAAACTTCCTAATCACTACAAAGCTATTTTACTGTTAGGTCGTGAGTATTTCAAATTAGGGGAGACAGAAAAAGCGGCTGAACTCGCTAGACAAGGTTCAATTATTTGTAACACCCTAGATGATAAAGTATACAAGCATCACTTTGCTATCCTATGCGAGATGAACCATAACTCTTCGACCGAAAAAATTGAGGAAGTAATTCTTGAAGGAATTGCATATTTTGATAAAGAACAATTATATGAATATACACAAGAATACGCAGAAAAGTTAGCACTTCGCTTTTATGAAGAAGATAATCACCTAAAGGCAAGTAAGTACTTCCATCTATACCACCAAGCTAAGCAAAAAACTTTTGAAAAGGGAGCGTTAAAGTGATGAAGAAACTTGGATTAATTGCGTTAGGGTTAAGTTGTGTCGGAATTTTATCTTTTGGAGTAAGTAATGATTCATCGCAATTATATGCTTATGGGGA
The DNA here is from genome assembly GCF_044543425.1 of Bacillus sp. NPDC077411. Lineage (NCBI taxonomy): Bacteria > Bacillati > Bacillota > Bacilli > Caryophanales > Bacillaceae > Bacillus > Bacillus sp. NPDC077411. Next base: position 20,303 of record NZ_JBITWA010000029.1, read on the forward strand.
TTATCCAGCACCACAAAAAACGAATTCAGCTTATAGTCACGCCGATTTACCTATCTCTGCACATGGAGATACACCTGCACCTGCTGATAATAGAGGAGACGGCGGTATTATAAATAATGAAGCGCATGGAGATCACGGTGGTTCTCCTTCTTACGGTCATGCTGATCTTCCTACACCGCAAGCGTAACACTTTAATAGAGTTAAAGAACAAGCCGCCCATCTAAAAATGAGCGGCTTTCTTCATTATCTAAGCCAATGAATATAATCAGCAAAATACACCCAACCGTCATTGATTTGGCTACCATCTTCTTTCCATACACATAACCAATCGCCGTGACGGAAATTGACATATAGGCTCATGGGCTCATTAATTTTAGCTTTTACCGCATCCCCTGTTGATGCTCCATAACGAACATTTATATTAGAAGCGTTAACCCAAATTTGTCCGGCGCTTTTACCGTCTCTATTGATACTAACTGTGTCGTCACGTAACCAGTCATCTTTAGCTACTTCAAACCAAAAATGCTGACCGTCCCAATGCCAATTGTAGTAAGTATGTCCGTCACCTTTAACAACTTGCCGTTTAATCTGTGCGTTTGTGTTTGGTTCACTACGAATGTTAGCAACGTCCGCCGTTGTTGTAAGGTATCCTAAAACTTCCTCTTGTGGAGGAGCAAGTTGAGAATCACTTCCTATAAACCATTCTAGTGACTTATCGCCAATAAGTTTATTTACATCACAGTTTCCGATACCTTCTACATAACCGCCTGTTGCATTATCTGCATATTGCCAAATATCACAAGGATATGCAGGTTTTTTGCCGTAGCGTGGAATCCAAAGGAAATCAGCTTGTACGTTTTGTAGTCCGTATGATCCGTACATATGATGAGATACATAAAATCCTACTTTCCACCCTGCTGCTTTTAACGTGTCTATGAACGCTTGTGACGCTTTTGCTAGGTTAGTAGCACCACAACTATCTAAAGTGTCGTCCTCAACATCTAGGACTAAAAATTTAGCGTTAGGACTAACGCGAGTCATAAAGTCTCTTGCTTCTATAATTGCATCTTCTACAGATACAAAGCATCCGTAAGCATATGCCGCATGTGGGATTCCTCTTTCTTCTAAGTCCTTAACATGATCGTTGTATAAATAATCCGCTTTATTTGAACCATATTGCACACGGCAGATTGCTAAATCAATATTTTGTGCAGCTATGTCCCAATTGATATTATCATTGTATTTTGAAATGTCTACGATATTTTTAGTCATTATTCACTATCTCCTTTTAATTTAGTAAAAATAAAAAAGAGCAATGTCTTTTGACAGTGCTCTTAGCTTCATGTAGCGTTTTTATTGTTCTTTCGTATCATTTGTGTCAGCAAACCATTTACCAGCAGTAGGATTAGAAATAACCCCTGCTGCAACTAAGATTACTAGAATGATATCTACATATTCTTGATATCGTCCTGCATTAAAGTGAGGAATAGTATCCATAAGAACCATTCCTGCCAGCGCAAACAAAGCAACCCATAACCCACGGTTTTTAATTTTTTCTTTCATAGTTATCTTCCTCTTTCTTTGTTCTTTTTTCTGAACGTCTTATTTTTGCTTCAATTTCAGAAGAAACACTTTCTAATAACCAGGTAGGAATCCATTTATCCCAACCGATACGCGCACAATTTGCTGTAAAACTATTAAAAATGTGATAGATTAAGCCACCCGTGACCATGAAAAAGAAAAAGTCCGGCAGTTTAAAGCCCATATCAAACCAATGTGCTAAAGAAGGCAATAAAAAAAGCACGACAGTTCGTGCGATACCTTCAATGCCATATTGTGAGGAATATGTTCCATCTAATTTTGAAGCTCTGCTTCCGGTTATCCAATCCAATGCAATAACCATGCATAAGATAGTGATCCAAACTAAATTAGTTTTTCCATAACATAATTCTATGATGGTCCCAATACCTCCACCGATGAACGCTGCAACCTTGAATTGTGTGCTGCAGATAATATCTGTAATGTCTACTGCGTTCGCTAAATCGCTAATTCGTTCCAAGTCCTCACCTCCTTTCAAGTGAAAATAAAAAAGAGCAGCAATTATTGCTTCCCTGCTTATTTTGGTTGAAATAAGCTTGCACAATTTGGGCACAGTTCTTTTGCGACGCCATTTGGCAACTTTACTAACTGTAACTCTGTCTTGGTTCCGCAGAAGTTACATGGCCGATCGATTGAACTGATAAACATACATTCATTATTTGCAAGGATTTCTACACGTCTACCTACTTGTACACCGATAGCCTCGACGTATTGTTTTGGAATGGTAATAATAACACTACCATCTCCCTTACCAGAGTCTTGTACTTCGGATAAGCTACCTAAATATTGACTTCCTATTTGTTCTGGCATTCTATCACTACTCCTTTTTTATCCATTCGCAAACTTCCACCATTGGTTATTACCGCGGCCATAAAAGCCCCATCCTTGTTCACCAGTCCCCCACCACATCACGCCATTATCCACCATGTAGGGATTACCACCCGAAAATTTTATGCAATTTGTTGTAACAATCTTTGTTTCAAGACCTCTGTTACGAAGTGCATATAATGAATTTTCTGGATTGTACACAATAGGCTTATCATAAGGGACAAGCTGCACGCCATCGGCCCATGCCCAGGCTTGTAAAGATTCAATAATACAGCGTAAAAATACAGTTCCTTCCGGTAGATCTGTATTTGTTGTAACAGAATATCTTTTCCACTTCTTCACCATCGTAACGGGGATATCTACATCTCTTTGTCCTACATGAGATATATATTTAAAACTTTTGTCGTACGCTAGTATCCGCAGTCGTATTTTCGCAGCACCATCCCAATCTACGTCACCATGACACAATGCTGCCGACATGGTATATCGCTTTTTAAGCGAATTATCGAAGTTTAAATATGTGTATTGGCTCCACTGAGCTTTTGTATTAACTTCTACAAACATGTCTCCATACGCTGCGAAATTTATCCCCTCAATGCCTGGTGTATATCCAACCCATTGTACAGTTGGGTCTCCCTCACAGTACCAAACTCCTGGCCTTGCTCCATACTGTGTATCTATTTCATGGCGGGGTCCCGTATACTTATATAATTTTCCTCGAAGATTTTGACGAGGATCGAACTGTAACATTTCAAATGAATGGTCATAGATCATATTGGTATCAGATCGTACAATTTCCTCATTCCCTGTTTCTGGATCAATAAGGCGGAAGTTACCTTGATCTAGTAAACAACCATTTTCATCTAAAGTCATATGAGCGTTTTTAATTTTATTTTTATCTGGATTAATATCACCATTTAAAGATGTTGTTGGTAATGGAACCTTACCATTTTGTACATCATTTTTCGCATTTTGAGTAGCAGCAGTTGCTTTAGTACTAGCATCAAGAGCAGCTGCATCTTGTGTCTCTTTAGCTTTTTGGGTGATATCTTCTTGAATATCTGCCGGTGATACGGAGTATTCATACACCTTGTTTCCAGGTACAACTTGCAATTCATAAATACGAATCCATGCATAACCGTTTGAACCGTTCAGTTCCCTAGCTGTAACACCACCAATGAGTAGATGTACGTTATTATCATCGCGATCAGCTTTAAAGGTAAAGTTGATTTTATAGTAGTAGGTTGTTGCTCCTACATAAATCGGCTCAGTTTTAGTAAAGTCTGTTATTTTAATCTCTTGCAATCGCCTGTTACCGCCTGTAACACTATACATTAAGTGGGTATAACTTAGCTTATCGCCCAGTTCACTAGTTGCTATTTGCATAGATAGTGTGTATTCTTGTCCGGCTTTAACAGAGAAAGTATGACCATCGCCTTGCAATCCAATGGCTGTCCCCTGAGGAACCGTTAAATTTGTTTTGCCGTCAGCTGATTTTGTTTCAATGTATAAACATTGTTTTGCCGTTCCTATTGGTCCGTAAACACCAACACGGCCAATATTCCCCCAAGACTTCCAACCATTTGCATTTTTATTTTGTGTACCCGTAATTAAGTTATTGGCACCAAATGTTAACCCATCGATTTTTGTATTTGTGGCATTATTTGCGGCAGTTTCAGCTTCTTTTGCTTTTTGTTCAGCATATTTTTTCGCGTCTGATACTTTTTGTTCTGCTTGATCTAAAACAGCTTTTTCACTTGCTGTAACGACTCCATCTGCGTATGCAGCTGCTTCTTTTTGAGCAAGTTCCGTTTGTGCTTTCGCATAAGCAGTAGCCGCTTCTTGTGCCTCTTTCGCTTTCTGTTGTGCTTCTGCTTTTGCGATTTCAATAGCATTCTGCTTTGCTACATCTGTATAGGAATTTGCAGAAGAAAGAGCATTATCAGCAAGATCTTTCGCTTTTGTTTCTAATTCATTTTTTGTTTTCAGCAGTTGCTCATACTGTGATTTTTCCGCCTCATCAAATTTTCCATCCAGAGTAGCAGTGGTTACAAAGTTCATGATTTTCATGTTAATTTCTTTGATCTGTTTCATCAGTAAATCTAAATCGAATTTTTCTTCATTTTTGTTTGCGTTACGGTCAATAACATCTTCTCTTTTATTACTAAACTCGTATTCATTTGATTTATTAGAATATGGATGCTCTCGTATTTTAATAATACGAAGATCAAAATCTAATTTCATTTTGTAATGACGTACTAGAGCGCGGTCGCCGATTCCAGGAACACGTTCTTTTTCATTTGGTAATTCTTCATGCGCTACCATAATAGTAATTATAGGAGTATCTTGTACGGCTGCTATTCCCCGTTCACGAGCTGTTTCTACATGTTTAATCTTGTCATCTTCTATCTCGGGCGCTTCCCAATCTTGAATCTCTCTAGGCATGTGATACTTAAGAGGTGATTCATAATAATACATGAATTGATCTCCGCCGCCTTCTTCTTCGGTTGGCTTATGTCCTAAAACACGCACAGAGAAATTACAATCTGTGACATCTACTTTTTTATTAAGCGCTTTGATGTTATACCCGAAGCGAAATTGATAATCTGTTTCCGTGCCGACCTTATCAAAAATGTATACTGTGTACTTACTAAAATAGCATTCTACATCAAAGCGTTTTAAAAGATGCTGCAGCATGGATAAACGATCGTCTTTTCCGAAATTCTCAAACTGTAGTTTCATATTTTTTGTAGAGCAGTTAATAAAAGTGAATCCACTTCCATCCAGTGAAATTTTAAGTACATCATTTAAATTGTAAAGGCCAGTATATTCATCATGAACACGCTTCTTCTTTAAAAGCGATGAAATGTGGATAGCAACACCATCTTTGATGTTGCTGCTATCTTCTTCATGTAAGTATGTTAAGTAATACTCATTGTTATAAATGATAAAGTTATACTCTTTTAACATTGGAAAAGCGAATTTGTTTCGCTCTGTATCGAAAATACGAAAATCTATTACAGAAGGTTCGTTTAATGCATGGTTTACTTCGAAACTGCCAATATCAACAATTTTAAATTGCTCGCCTGTATGAATATCTTCAACTCTTGGTCTTTGTATTTTCTTCATGTTCATCACCAACCGACTTTTAAGTTACGATCAATCTCACAATTGTGATTAGTACCAATTTGTACAACACCGGTCGGACCAACCACATTATCAACAACTTTAGTATCTTGAACATTTTCTATACGCATTGTTCTTGAATGTGCGTTCTGTACAACTGCTCTAAATGTTGTGAAGCTGTACTCGCCAATGTGAACATCCGCTCTGGAATCCCAGTTATTACGATTATTTTCTTTGAAATACCCACCGTTTAAAGTGAAATCTAGTGTTCCATAGCACCACAGACCATCTTCCCAGCACCGTGTGATATCTGGAGCAACAACCGTAATTCGCTGCCCCCAATCGGTTATAATACCTGCCCCGAAATCATCAATCTTCGGTCTTTCAATGTTTACTGCTTGGAATTGTGGAGCAGTATCCCCACGTTTGGACTGAATCCAAATCGCACGAGAAGTTTTTGATTTCCCTCGTATTGCTCGGACACCATAAATTTCAATACCGTATATGGAATCGTTCGCAATAATGCAATGTATACCGTGGCCCACATCTTCCATGTCTATGGCATTTGTTCGTAAACGTTCGATATTTGTAAATAGACCGACATGTTCTACACAGTTTTTAATATCACAGTCGTAATTGAGTTTGCTGTGTTTTACTCCATCAACAACTTTATTCTCACCGCAGCCACGTTTGATATTATTTGCTTTAATAAACACAGTGCCATTGATGCAAGGTGTTTTATCGAAAGGTTTTGCAACAGGGTTGTTAAAGTCTGTATCTGCAGTAGCTATGGTTAACGCGACAACATAGTTTGGATCAGTAGCAGAAGAAAATCCTTCTGCTTGAATTCTAATATCATAATCTTTTACACCATTAAGCAGCACACCATTTTTATCTTTAACATTAATAATCTTTGTATCTATTGTTAAATCAGTCATATGCGAAAAACCAAATGCATAAGCACTAGCATTTTGCATATCAAAAATACCGCCTTTTACGGTGATATTACGAGATTTATCATATCCACCTGTAGTTGGATTGTTGTTTTTGTTAGTAAACATAAACATGCCGGGCAATCCGGCCCATATAAATTTCGCACGTGGATGGACACTTATTGTGCATCCATTCGGAATATAAAGAGTTGATGAAATTTTATATGTACCTTTCCCATATGGAATGTCTAACTTCTTATTTTCTGCTGCATCTAATGCTCTTTGCATTGCTTCTGTTTGGTCTGTACCATCGCCAGTTGCTCCAAAGTAGGCACTAGATACAATTGGGTTAGCAGCAATAATAGCGGCTTCTAAAGAAGAATACTTACCTTTAGCAACCGTTACTTCATTGCGAATATCATCGTATGCACCTTCAAAAGCTAGTGCTTTCCATGCTCCTGGGGCGTTCGTTCCATTCTTTTTAGACATCCACACTTTTTGGTTATCAAAATCGTATAGGATACCTATAGAAGAATTGTTTTTTGCAAACAATAACGGGAATAAAATACCATTCCCACACTTTGCAGGTGCATTAAGAATAGGATTGGTAGTTGTTCCACCCATAAACTGATAAATTTTAAACTCTTTGCTAAAATAGTCGAATAAATCCGTTGGTTTATCAGCGGTTGCAGTCTCATTTAAACGTTCAAATATTCCTGCATCCGTTGTAATCTTGGTTTTTTGGAATAAATCTGTACCATCTAATTTATTTTTTAATTCTTGAAGCAGATCACGCAAGTTTGCTTTTCCTAGTCGCGCTGCCACAACTTCATCAAAATTTGATGGTTTAGCAGCAAGGAAATCACGGATCATTTGTTCTACTACATCCTGTACAGATTTATCACCTTTTTTAATTGCATCGATTAAATTAGCATTATCAGCGTAATATCGACTTTGGAATGCGGTGAATAACCTCAATACATCCCGATAAAGACCTTCTAGTTCTATATCATTGCTATATAAATTGTCGATTTCTTCATTCAAATTCATACGCTCATTTGCACTAATGTCAGAATGTACATAGTTTTTTCTAAGAGATACCATTTTTTCACCTCACTCTATGCATAATAAAAACGAGTGATGATCTTACACCACTCGTACTCTAGAGCATCTATTTCTATTCGATTCTTTCCTGTAGCTAACCAAATTTCACCTTCATCTGCAAATCGTACAAGACTTATTCCGTTCTGATCTGTAATGTGAATTCCATCTAAAACAAATACGCCTGGTTCATCCCTACCAGCATTGTAATAGATAAGCTGATCGCCAGTTGTGACATTTTTAATTTTAATTCGGCTTAAGTTTGCTTTGATGAGCCACTTAATTTCATGTTGTGCAGGATTGATGTCTATAGTTCCTATATTGAGTACATCAAATTTTCTTTCGTCGTACACATAGGACATGTCCTCATCCCACTTTATGCCCATGCCCCACTGCAATAATCCCTTGTCCCATTCTTTTGTATTATCAGTTGTAAAAAGGCTCTCAGCGTAGCCGGTAGGCACGTTAAAATTGACGATACATTCAAACTTAACCTGCCCAGCCTTTCGATTTTCTTGCATATCTTCGTACTGAACTGGCCAACGAATGCCAGGCATATCAGAATACACTAGATAGTAATCTTGTAATCGAGCGAAAAACCCCCTCAATTCCAGTAGTTTTTCTTGTACACCTTGTGTATCTTTACATTCAATCCAAATACGAAGTGAAACAGGAAACTCAGTATACGTACTTGATGTTGTACGTATACCGTAGCTCCCCGGTATTTTTTCTTTCTGCCGTTCCACCTTTGGAGCAGAAGGAGTAAATCCTAGTGTTTTAACTCTTAACTGCTCTTTAAGAGAGATGCTGTTCCCATCTGGAAATAAAAATCTAGTGTCTAACCCTTTATCCATCATAGTTCATCATTTCCCCTGTACTTTCTTAATTTTTTCGTTGCGGATTCGGTATTTTTCCACTATTTCAAAGATTGATTTTCCGTCAAGATATACGTTAACTGGCTGTGTAAGGTCAATATTTACTGGTTGCCCATCGATAGATTGTTGCGCTTGCTGTGCAGTCGGATCTGCTCCAGTAAATTGTGATAAATATCGCGGATCTATATTAGGGGAAAACTGTTGTACATTAAAACTATTCATGGCGCTTTGTAATGATCCAGAAATAGCATCTGACATTTTCCCTAACATGGCAGAAGAATCTACATTTCCAACGCTATTTAATTGATTTATGATTTTATCGAAAAATATTTTCATTCGAGCCGCTAAACGATTAAATACAGCATCGGCAAATGGATCCATTGCATTACCAACTAGAGGTAATGCAGCCTCTTTTCCGGCTTCCCCTAATCCAATGACAGTAGCCTTATTGAAAATACCACCTTTTCTATGCCATTCAATACTTGGGACAGATGGGGGCATCAAACTAAAGTCACCAACAATTTTCGGTTGTGGAAGTCTAGGTAGTTCGGGGAGTTCAATCTTTGGTAACTTTAAATTAAAGTCGAACAAACTTTTGATTTTATCAATCCATCCACTAATAGTGTCTCGAACACTACCAAAAGTATCCTCAATACCATTGCCAAATTCCCGTATTATTTTAACAGCTGCGCTAAATAAGTTAATATTTTCAAAGATTCCTAGGACAGCCTTACCGATTGTATCAGCCGTAATTTCTGCATTTTTTTGTTCGCCAGCCAAACCGTTAATGAATCGTTGTAACAATTCTTTACCGACAGCTAATGCAATAATACCTGCGCCTTCTAAAATGGCGATAAATGCATCTACAATGACCTCGCCTAACTTATCAATGATTTCCGGTTTCTTCTCTTCATAACCTTTTTTCATTTCATCCATTGATTGAGTAGCAGCGCCTTTTATTTCCGGCTTTGTAGCCAAACCACTAAACCAATTTTTAATTTCAGTCCACCATGTTTCTAAAGAAGACTGCCAATTTGATGCAGTTTCAGAAAACCAATTAGAAATACTAGACCACCATGTCCCTAGTTGTTCCTTTATTCTCGATGGAGCATTAGAAAACCAGTCTGTGATGGAAGACCACCATTTTTCGAGGTTTTCTGCCCATCTCGATGTAGTTTCATCAAACCAGGAAGAAATTGAACTCCACCAATTTTCTAGTTGTTCCTTCATGCGGTCTGGTAAAGTAGTCCACCATGTTACTATTGAGCTCCACCATTTTTCAAGCTGCTCTCCCCAACGAGATGTCGTCTCATCAAACCATGAAACGAGTCCATTCCACCATTTTTCGAGGTTGTCTCCCCACAGAGAAACAGTTTCATCAAACCAGGAGGAAATGGCTGTTCCCCATTCACTCAGTTGAGATTTAAGTTTGTCTGGAATAGAAGAAAACCACTCAGACATAGAATTCCATAGTTGCTCATAGAATTTAATGTTTTCATCGTTCTGTTCTTTGAACCATTGAGTTATAGCTTCTTTCCAGCTGACTAGCTTGGCTGATATTTTACTGGGAATAGAATCAAACCAATTCCCCATTTCAACCCACCAAGTCTCAAGATCTTTCTTGATGTCACTAGCTTTATCAGAAAACCAATTAGAAATATCTGTTTTCCATGTATCTAGTTTATTTCTCGCTTTGCCTGGCAGCTCATTAAAGAACGTCTCTATATTGTTGCCCCATTCGTTCAGCTTCGCTTTTGTATTACCAGGTAAGTCCTCAAAAAACTTAATAGTATCGTTGTACCACTGTTGTATTTTTTGAACTGCTTTTTCGATTGGATCAGTCATGCTATCTGGTAAGAGAGCCCATAAATTTTTAAACAGCAGTTTTAAAAGTGATCCTAAAAGTTCGGTGTTTAATTTTACGGCCTGTGAAAACGCTGAGAACATGGTTTTTACACCTTCAACAACACCGTTCCAATCTCCGGAAAGTAACGCAGTTAAAAATTGTGCGAATCCTCCAATAAACTGAAAAAGTACTCCTAACAAATCTCCTACGATTCTAGAAAAATCTTTAAAGAACGAGAGGAAATTAGGGAGTATTTCATTTTTAAGAAATGTTATAAATTCTTTAAAAGCTTTTTTGACATTTTCAATTGCTTTTAAGAATGATTGTATTTCTTGATCGGATAGACCCAAAGATTCAAGTAATTTAACAGTTTGTGTTGTATCACCTTTAAACGCAGCAAATAACGCATCGACATATTTTTTTGCCGTTTCTGCTCCTTGCTGCAATTTCTCATACAAACCAAATACATTTTTCTTAATATCATTGATACTATTGATAATATCTTTTGTGGCTTCTGGAGAAAAACCTAACCGTTCTAGTATAGATGTTGCTTTACCATCATTACCGCTCCAAATAGCAGAAATGGCAGATGAAAACTCCTTCACCTTATCAATCACATAAGTCAGCGCTTTTAAAACAGCAGTGATTCCATCAATGACTAATGAAATTTCGGTAGTCCAAATTTTCATTAAAAATTTAATGACTGGAATTAGACCTTGGACAAGTAAATTTATAACTTTACCTATTGCGTCCCCTAGTCCTTTCCAGAAACTTTCTGTACTACTAGTACCCTCGTTACCTACAAGAGCATTAATGAACGTAAGGAACGCCTGTAAAAGTTCTTGAAACTTAGAAGTCAAAGGGTCTATTGCATCTAAAACCGTGGATTTTATCTGCTCCCAGCCGTTTACAATGGAATTACGGAATAACTCAGAGTGTTTCCATAATTTCATTATTGTTCCACCTAGAATAACAAGTGCAGCTGATACTAGGGATGCCATACCAGCTATTCTAAGGAATCCTAGTACAAGAGGACTGATTGTAGTCCACAGTAAAGTAAAAGCAGCTCTCATTCCCTGGGCTCGTCCAATACCAATGGCCATTGGTGCTAAAATTACCGTAAAAGCAGTGAATAAGTAAGCAAACATCCCAATAAGCTTAACGATATCCGGATTTAATTCATTGAGCTTATTAATAAATTCACCAACTTTTGTACCTGCATCCACTACAACAGCTGCAAGCTCACCCCAAATTTCAACAAATGGTGCAAGTGCCTCAGCCCAGGTAGACTTGAATTTCTCCCATGCAATTCCAAGCGGCTTTAAGCTATCTTCCAACTCTTTGATCTTTTGTTTTGTTTCCTCACGTAATCTACCTAATTCATCTAATGCAGCTTCTCTTGCTAACTTATGTTTTTCTTTCCATAATTCAACGTAATGAGCAAGTTCCGGCTCTGACATGTCACGTAAAGCTTTTATCTCACCGGCTGCTTCTGGCCCCATTTTATAGAGTTCTTCTTTCATCTCGACAGGTATTCGGCCAGATAGATTTTTCATATTATCTACCCACCGTTTATAAATACCAACTTGTTCATCAAGATTTTTCGTTAAAAACTCCGATTTAACAGGCTCTATTTTCATTTCTTTAAATATATTTGAAGCATTATAAATTGCATCAGTCCGCTTTTGTAATTCGTCTTCATATATCTTTGTAATATCCGCTTGTTGTTTACGAATTTCTGCGGGATCTGGCCCAATAGAAGCTTTCGCCATAACAGCTGTAAATCCAGCCAATGCAACACCAGCAACCATTGCTACTTGTTGCATACGCATTAAACCCGTATTAATTAGACGTATACGATCCATTAAATCTTTCATGCTTGCGTTTGGCCCAAGTTGTCGCAAAGCAATATTTGCAGCTGTACCACTTCTGGCCATGCGTTCGAGTCTATCGCCAACCTGCAAAAATGCCCTATCAATACGTTGTATACGACTTGTATCACCAAGAGCATCCATCATCTTTTGAGATTGTGTTTTCATTGCATTCATATGTTCAACAGAACGCATAAAACTTTCGCGATACGCTTCCATTGCAATAGTTGCCCTGTTCGCTGCATCTTGCGTATGAACACCTAGCTGATTAATCATGCTGTTATATGCATGTCCGCCTTGTGCAGCTGCTCTCATCGCTCTATCAACTTGCGCCATTTGATGTTCTAATACACGCATACCAGATTCATATGAAGAAAAATCGCCAGCATCACGTAATTCCTCTAAACGCCTACGTGTATTAGCAACTTCTGATTGGAATCGTCTTAATTGTGCTTGCGCTTGTTCTGTACTAATACGAGCAGTTCCATTGTGATTTAGACCCATCACAGCTAATTGTGTTTCTCTTACATGAGCTGTTAATTCTTGAATAGATCTTGCTGCACTTTTCCCACTGCTATTCGCTGACATCATTCTGTCCAGGCTCACACGATTTCTCACTGCTGCATTTGCTAGTTCATCAAATGAACGAACGCCTTCTCGTGCAGTTTCTCTTAAACCGATACGCGTTGCATTTAAAGCTGCATCAAATCCACGTAAATGATCTGGAAGATTACGTATTGGTCTTCCAATATTTTGTGAGGAACGTTGCACTTCTCGCTCAATTGCGCCAATAGGATTAAAGTTTCGCATCCGTTGTTCTACTCTACGACCTGCTCGTTCTATATAATCGAAAAAATTACTGTATGTCCGTCTTGCCTGCCTATCATCTGCAGTTATATCAATTGTAGAACGCCCTGCATTTCCCATTCATCTTCCTCCTTTCCTCAAAAATAAAAAGAAGCCTAAACATTTTCTTGTTCAGGCTTCTTAATCCACCATTGATCTTTTCTATATTGGTCCTGGTCGTTATTTGTTGGTGTATTTGTTTTTCTTTCTTCTTGCTGCTTTATGGCTTCTTCTAAAGTAGGAGGAAGAATATCGTTTGTATTTCGCCCTGCATTAAAAATAGAGTCAAATAATAACATGTACCCCTGCATTTGTTGCTGTACAGTATGCACATGTTTATCGTACTTATCTTTTAATGCTTGTTTATTCTTTCTTATAAGCCATTCTGGAGTATGATCCAATACATACTCTTCTGTATATCCGTAATACGCTGAAACAAATTCTATTGTTGAGATAATTCCTTGGATAAATTTGTTCCAGGCATGTTCAATGGAATGTCCTCCATCGGCATTGCTGGGAAGAATTTGTCCATTAGATTTTTGAAGTCCGGTAGCTCTTTCTTGAACAGCTTCTTGTACAACTCCCGGACTTGAGTAAAAGTTTTTCCAAGGTTCGTTTTATCAGCATACTCAATTAAAATGTCTAACATTTCATTTAAATCTAATTGCAGCGCTTCTTGATCTGAGATATCAAGAGTGATAGAAAAAATACGAATTAATTGTTCTTCCTTTAAAGATTCTAAGATTACTACATAACGTTCAAATCCCTCTAAATTAGGATCAATAAGAGTTTCGCGGATATTATCATACATACGAATCCCATCAATACCAATGAACTTTACAATCATTATCAGTTTTTTAAGTGAAAGTTTAGGAATCGGTAAGATTTGCCCGTTAGACAATGTAATTTCCCCTATGTTTTCACCGAAATCAATTGCATTTAAAATATTCTTCATTTATATTTCCTCCCTATTAAATAACTGGTTCCTTAACGTACAGGGAACCGATTAAAATGTGTCAAAATCGTGTCTAAGCGTACAATTTTCTTTTTTTGATAAGGTGACCACTATTATGAAATTACTTGTTCTACCTCGTAATAAATGTTTTCTTTCACATTTACGCCGCCCTGTGCGTAGGCATTTAATGCGAATGGCAATGTACGTTTCGCTTTGCTGTACACTTGCTCTTTTGATTCACCACTTACTTTTGTTTTATAGAAAACGGCCATTACTAATGTTCCGTCTTTCTTCTGACTAATTAAAAGTAAAGAAATAAATGGAACCTCAGTCGGTGTACCATAAGCAATAGACTTTGTTCCCAATTCTTTTACAGGGATAACATCAGTAGCAGCTGCATATGCATTAGTAACACCTTTTTCGAGTGTAACTATGTTTCCTTGGACAGCTGCAATACGGATTGTTTCAGTACCAATTTTCACATATGCGTTTGGCTTAAAATCTGCACCTGGAGCAGCATCAAATGAAAGAATAGTTCCCCCAACTGCTAAGGCGCCTTTTATTTTCACTGCTGTACCTAATGTTGGTGGTGTCTCAATAATTGGACTACCAACCAATGCTAGTTGGCGATTTTCCATATTGTTTTCTGCCAATTGAGTAGAAAGTGTATTAACCCAGTTAGTAATAGATGATTCTACATCACCTTGCACTTGATCCACTTGCGTTCCTTCTTCTTCATAACTACGTGCAAGAGTGATGCCCTCCATAGTAGAACCTAAGTCTTTCCAAGGCCCAAGTAAATCATATGTTGATAAATCCATAGCATCACTGATTTTCTTAGGAAGTTCTACACCATATGGTGCCCAAGCTAAACGGCCTGCTCCACCGATAATGTCATTTGCATTTACTTTAAATAAATCTTTACTCATTATTCAGTCACCTCACTAAAATTCCAAGTCGAAACAGACAGCAGCTGCTCCGCTTCTTCTTGTGTAATCATATTTTCGTCTGTACCAATTTCTAAGATTTGTCCAGGATAAATGTCTAGATTATCTCTTAATCGGTATAAAATGGCCCCGTTTCTCTCAACGGGACCATTACATATAATCTTTTTCTTTTGTTTTGTTTTTGTGGCCATGTAATCCCCTCCTATGCTTCTAAATGTTCTAATCGCATATAGCACCACGCTTGCGGTTTATTTGCTTCTGTATCAAATGAAGGAGTTGGAGTTCCTTCTTTTTCACACCACTGCACTTTTAATCCTGTAATAGATGATGTATGTCGTTCCAAGATATTAATTGCATTGATTAATACTTGCATGGCTTCAATATCATCTTTTTCAGAACGTGAAGTGACTTGTAATCTAGTAAATCCTCTACCGCCAGCCGACTTCACACAAATGCATGGATATTTCACATTAATAGGGAAACTATTCCCGTAGCAAGTGACACCAAATATTTTAAAGAAGCGTACAACATGAGGGATTGGATCAATATAATCAATCAAACTGTATCACTCCTATTCTAAAATTAATCGAACTTGCGTTTCAGCTACTTGCTGCATACGAGGCTCTGCACGATCTAACGCACGAGCCATGATGTTATACCTTGCTTCCAAAGGAGCAGCATAAGTCACATCGGATCCAGTTTCTAGCTTTGTACTTGTTGTAGATTCTGTTAATTCATGAACTACATCCGCTTCCGTAGCAACACGCTCACCCTTACCACTTTTATTTGTATAAGGAATGGTAGTCAAATAACCAATAGAATTAATGTAAAGAGAAGTATCAATATGATCGTCCTCTTGTGTTATTACTTTTGCTTCATCAGCCCAAACCCTTCCAGCTGCTTCCACTGCATTTTTTCGTGCTTCTTTCAGCTTTCCTGGTATTTGCTGTGCGAATTGGCGTGCTTGTGGATCCAAACATACTTTAATGTTAATTGCCATTTAATCACGCTCCTTTTGCAGCTCTACCTCATAGTGATGAAGTCGTTTTCTTGTATATTTCGGCCCTAATTCTTTAACTTCGTATACACCAGATAAAATAGAGGTGTCGTTCACATCTCTTATATCCTTTATTTTGATTGTTTCGCTTATTTCTTGCGGAGCAGCTATATAAAGAATAGGTTGAATAATAACATCAATAGCATTATCGTTCTTTTGGATTTTCTTCTTCATTTCATCAAATCGGCAAGGAATATCTTTTATTTCTTCTTCACCATAAATATCACGACCATATTCATCCTGGCCAATAACAGCATTTTGTTTTATGAAAGTGCATCGATGAATAAGTAGTCTTTTAAATGCTCTGCTGCTCATGATTAAATACTCCTCATACGCAATTGAGTTGTTCCACTGCGTTTTTTATCCTTAATCCATTTACTGAGTAATCTTGAGACATTCGGCTTTACATAACCAGTTGTTTGCTCCGAATAGTTTCCGATCCGCTGCGATTGCACTTGCTCATGTGCTGCTTCATCAGAATTTGTAAGAGCATAGTATTGAGCCAATTTCAAACATGCAATTTCTACAACTTCCGGAATGGTTGGATACTTCTCTTTATCATCAAAGTCTACCGATGTATCCTCAAAAATATCATTCTGCGCTTCTACAATATCCATTTGAAGAAGCTTAGGATCTCTTTCCTTTACTTCATCAAACATCGTGTAATCAATAAGTTGAGCAGGGGTAATAAGTGGCATAACTATTACTCCTGTACTTGGTTTTGTAGCTCAAGAATCAATGCAATACGCTCTTGTTCATTTTTTGTTTCTTGAATGAAGTCACCTTTTGTAAGAGAACGAATGATTGATTCTTGTTCATTTTTCTTTAATGCTTTGAGGTCCTGCTCCGTGTATTTTTCACCATCAGATTTTAAAAGGGAGGCATGTGTATTATCATCTGCCTCCCATAATTCGAACTGCTTATTTTGTTTTAAGTAATCGTATACTTCTTCATTTACTTTTTGCTCTACACCATCAACAAACCTATGATCTAGCACATCATAGGTTTTACCTTTAACTAATTTTGCATAATACATAAGAACCCTCCTTATTCTTTAACTTTAATAACTTTCGCTACTGCATCTTCTTCTTCAAATTTCGTATCGATTTTTGCTGTTAAAACAATAATAAATTTACGTTCACGAATATCTTTATCTACTTCAATGCTAATATTACGGCTCATTCCTACTAGGATATTCTTTGGATGTGTCAATATAATATCTGAAACAGTGTTTGTAGTATCTGTATATGGTTGCAGCATAGAAATACCTTGAACACCAACACCATAAGCATTAGCTAATCCACCTTCTAAAGCTGCATCCCCTAAATTCGTTTGTCTATTGGCTACTTGGTCTTTCCACTCAAGCTCTAAACCAGTCGATGTATAATATCTCCATTCACGTGGATTTCTTAAATATTTTGCAGGAACGGCTTTGTAAGCTCTTTTGAAAACATCTTTTGAGAAAGCACCAGATGCAAAATCAACAACATGTGATGTAGATTGTTTGCGTAGTCCATCTAAAAGTGCTAGATATGGATCAGTTGAAGACTTATCACCGTTAATAATTAACTCTTCAATATCAAGTGCAGCACGTTCAGCGATCATTTGCATAATTGAATCTTGAAGTTTATCTTTTTCGATGTTATTTTCCAGTGTATCGTAAGTAATATTTACTTCTGCAATAACTTCTTTTGCGTTTAATTTAACGGTACTTGTTGTTGGTACAGCACGATCTTTATCTGCTAGTGCAACACCTTCTGCACCTGGTCGTAAAATACGAGAACCAAATCCGATTTTTTCTACTTTACGAGAATCAGAGGACATTGGAACAAAACGAGAATCTTTAATAATAGTAGGTGCATTTTGTACCATTCTTAAAAATTGATTTGACTGCTCTGTATTCATTAATCCCCCAGCAGAGAGTGAAGCAAGCGTTACTGCTGCTTTTTCGATGATAGATTTATTTGATAACATTGTCATAATTTATTTCCTCCTCCTAGTGACTTATAAAAGGCCTTCCCAGACAGATTTTTGTACTGGTTGTGGCTCTTCATGTTTCTCTTCCTGTTTACTGATACCACGAGCGGACTCAACTTTATCTAAACGCTCTGATAATTGTCCTAAAGCAGATTTAACAACTTCTTCTACTTGTTTTACAATTTCATTTCCTTCTTCCCCACCAGTACCTGGATCTTCTCCTTTTTCCAATTTCTCCAAACGTTCATTAATAGGTGCAGTAGCAGCTTTAACTGCTTCTTCTACTGTTTTTGTAATATCTTCTAGTTTCAATTCAGTTTCCTCCTCATCGCTTACGCGGTCTTTAATATTTTGTAATGCTGTGAATGCAGCTTCAATATCTTCCATGTTTACACCACTTATTTTCTTACCAGCTTTTTCAATTTCTGCTGCAAGAGATATATTTGGTTTAATTTCTAATGCTTTCGCAATAGCAACATCTCCGCCTTCACGGATTTCTTGGATAATTTCCGAAAAATCTTGTATTGCAACTAACAGACGATCAAAATCAACTGCTTCTGACGTATAATTATCCCATTTAGAACCATAATAAGCGTTTTCTAAGCTATCCCAAGCAGCCCATACATTACGATATTGCTGATTCTTTGCATAATTATCGCGCACTTCACCTTTCATGATTGAAGCGCCATTAAAAAAAGCCCCCATATGTTTCATAAAGGACTTAAACATTCCATCTTCTGTTTTCGAAATTTCTTCTTTTTCTTCTACCTCAGCAAGCCCGGCCATGCTATAACCAGTAATTTCACCTTTTTGGATTTGCTCCCAAATTTCATCAGTAGCTTTGGTAACGATAACCCATGATCCCTTTTGAACTGTTTGGCCATTTACTTCAAAGTCAGCAGGTGCGATGTAACTTTCAACTACTTCACCTGCTCCCGCTTCAAAATCATGCTGTGTATCAATATTACGGGCATCTGCAATAAACTTATGAGCAGCTTTTTCAATCTCTTCTGCAGTCATAAAATCATTATGAGCATCAGCTACACCTGGTTCATATACAACGCCATATACAAGCTTCTGCGGATCATCTGACTTAACAAGCAGCTTCACTTCTTTCTGAAATGTAGGCTTTTCGGCAGCTTTTGTTAAAAAGAACTTACGTTTGTTTGCTGCTTTATCAACATAAGAAACATGTGTGATTTCTGCATTTTTCAATTCTCGTACTGTCAACTTAATTCACCTCCTCCCAATGAACAAATAAACATGCCTATTACAACGTTTTTACTTTTAGGCATTATTAATTCTCCTTTCAGCGAGATATTGTTCTCTTATAGCTTCTTTATCTTCTTTACTTAAACGCAATGTCTTACCATCAACAACTGGGAAAATGACACAATTACAGTTAATACGTTCCGCAGCAGACAACTTAGGTTCACGTGGGTACATGCATGTTTCGGTAGAATCTGCAATCTCAAATTCTTCATCAACTGTTGCTTCCACGCTGTCCATTTTCACATGATTTGCACGCGGATCACCTTCCTGCCTGTCAGTATGCACCCACATCTTCCCTGTTACAGCAGGACTTTGACTATAACTTTCTTGTTGTGCCATGCTTAGCGCCGTTAAAACCTCATTTTGTGCAATACTAGACGCCCTGCTTCGATTGAATACAGATAGATCTTTAATAAGAGTAGCAAGTGCAGAAAGTGTTAAATTCGATGTTATAGCACTTGCAATCGTACTTATAATTCCATTTCTAGTTGTAAGAAATAGAAAAGCCGCTAATTGTAGCGACCAATTACTTACTTCTGTTTGAATTGTTCCCGATAGTTCTTCAAATAAAATGTCTGGATCAACTGCCTCCATGATAATTGCACATAATACTGCTATTATGACCATGAATGTTTCTTCGGTAAGAGTGGACATGTCTGCTTCAAAAATATCATTTATAAATAATTCCTCTTCGAAATAAGTAAGCAGTGCATCTGTTACGACTTCATCGGCTTCTCCATATTGATTAATAGCATCATAGTAGTATTTCATTTGTTTTCTAAGCAATTTGGCTATTTTCTTTTCATATTCATTCATAAAGGTCTGTAAGTTGTCTGCCCCTGGCATATCTTCAGGAAGTTCCTGCGCTATATCATCTTCAGCTGCTTTTACAATACGATTTATAGAAAGGAGCAGCTTTTTTAATTTGTTCATTTCGCATGCAACTCCTCTAAATAATCCTGTAAGTTTTTAAGAACGTTGATGATATCTTTATCATAAGATTTCGCCACAGGAGTAGCTGCTCCATCTATAACTGCAGGTGAATTTATAACCGGTGACTTATTTGCAGCAACGAGTAATTGGAATGGCTTATCATCAGCTCCCTCATATGTTAAAGGTTCCAGATCCTTCCCAAGAATTTCAGCTGCTAAATCCCTTAAATCATTTGGAACTATACCGCCACCATTTAATAATGGAATAATCGCTTTCGCTTTTTCAATTGGATCACTTGTATTTGGTCCTTTTAGCGTGATAGATACATAATGCAGTTGCAACGATTGGCAAAACATTGTTGTCAATTTGCCAGATAGTGCATTCCTTTGAGGGACGAATACCTGTTCTTCTGTTACTTGCTTTGCAGTTTGTGCCGTTGCCTTATTATAATCCTGTGACTCACCTGTATATAGAGGTGGTAAGCGAAAAGCAGAACGTAGCTTATCTCTTGTTTTCGTATCATACTCCAAGAACAATGCATCTTGTTGCAGCATTTCTGCTAAAGATTTAATTTGCACTTTAACAGGAGTTATATCTTCTTCCCCCTTAAAGTTCTTGGATTCTATCCCTTCTGCTTCAAGCAATAAGAATTTATGAGCATTATCAACACCCTCGACACTCTTCATA
The DNA here is from genome assembly GCF_044543425.1 of Bacillus sp. NPDC077411. Taxonomy (NCBI): domain Bacteria; kingdom Bacillati; phylum Bacillota; class Bacilli; order Caryophanales; family Bacillaceae; genus Bacillus; species Bacillus sp. NPDC077411. The sequence goes on from NZ_JBITWA010000029.1 coordinate 41,155, forward strand.
TACTCTTGAATCTCATTGAATGAGGAATCTGTTAATTGACCATTTTCTACAATTACTGCAGCAGGAACATGTCGCCCTTGTTTAAAATAATAATAGTTTAATTCTTCTGCTTTTCTAGCACCATACAAAGAAATAATATTACCCAAATATCTAGGTTTCCCGTAAGCTTCTGGACCAATCTTGAAGTGAATAACCTCTGTTGCAATATCCTCTTCTCCAATAGAAGTAGCATCTACCACAAATTCACCAGTATTTTTATTTAAAATACGTGGATCTCCATATTCTTTAAAGAATACCTTTTTATTCCCTCGTATTTGCACAAACCTTCTAAAACGCTTTGGAACAGTAATACTTTTCGGTACATTATTTTCCATTACAACAAAATCTACATTTACAGGAGAAGTATATTTAGTAACTCGAACATCTGTACAATCCATATATTCAATGCTGCAGGGCTCTCCTCTTCCATTACGCAATACTTCTAAGTAACCACTTCCCGTTTTCTCTCTATCAGCTAAAGCCCAGGATAATATTGTTTCTGGGATTTCATCGAAGTTAAGGTATTTTAAAAAGAAACGTAATCTTTCCCATTCTACATCTGCCTTACTTTTTGTTATTTCATCCGCAGCTCTATAATCGAATGCATACTGTGGAGTTAAACCAAATTGCACAATATTAGTAATATATGCTTCTATACATTGCTGTAAGATAGTAGAATACTCTGCAATCTGCTTTAATTCTCGTATGCTATATGGCGGTTGTATAATATCATCACTCTCATACATTCCCTGAAAAGGATCTTCATATATTTGTTGAGTAGTAGCAGATGCACCTTCTGTTTTCACTACTTTTACGCGTACTGTATTAGACAATGTTTATACCTCCCTTCTCTTTCTGCTTCGATTTGGACGTACAGAACGATCACGTTTTCTTGGATAGAATGGAGCGAATGCCATTACAACTGCTTCAGCCCTATCCGGTGACTTTAGTCCACGGTCTTTCATAGCTTTTTTTGGTTCAATTTTTATACGGCCATCACTAGTAATTTGATACTTCCGTACAGATAATTGTGCAATTAAATCTTCATCATCTGGCAATGAAACTTCTTCCAAGCAGTTATCTTTGAAATGACCATACATAACACTTACAATACACGCATATTCAGCATTCCCGCCTGCTGCAAAGTTAATAGGTATTACATCAATGGGATAATCATTCTCTGCAACAACTTCTTTCAAACGGTCTGTAACGCCTCCACCAACACCCGTATCATCAATACGTATTGGTATGCGCTTTTCATGACGTTCACACCAGGAGAAGTACTGTTTCGCTTCTTTTATGAGCAAACCAGTGACATACATTGTATCTCTTTGGTGATGGACTTGTAGCGGCAGCAACTTCCATCCACGCCTTGTCGCTATAATTGTTTCATCTGAACCAAAACGAGCAACGTCGCAGCCAATTTCTACAACCGCTGTATCCGGAATAATTTCTTTTACTGTCGCTTCTTCCGTTTCATCACCTATAATTTCAACTTTGTATACTTCTCTCATGCGTGCTGCTTCTGCACTTTCTAATGAAATAAATGCATCTGCTTCGCCTCGTGGAAACTCACCTTCAACACGAACACGATATACGTCTGATCCTTCACCATATTTCTTTTTGAGCATTTCAATATTTTCTTTGCTTGTTCGTGGTGAATCCATACTTGAAACCTTATGCGACTTATACATAGCACGGTCTTTATTATGAGAATCAAAAAAGACCCCACTAGTTTTAGTAGGGTTCCCACACATAAATAATTTATTTTCTGCACCAGATAAGGTACCTAGTATAGCTTCCATGATGTCGTCAGCAATACCAGATGCTTCATCACAAATAAACAACATATAATCTTCGTGGAAACCTTGCATATTCTCTGGGCGGGTTGCTGTTTTAGCAGTCGCAAACCAACGATCTTCGAAGCCTTTCATGTATATCTTCGTTTTGGTCCACTTTAATAACTCGCTAACTTTAGAAGTATTAAGCCATTTGGCTATCTCTGCCCAAAGTACATCGTACAGCTGCTGCTTTGTAGGTGCAGTACAAATAACCTTTGGATATGGCCGACAACAAAGGAACCAAATAACAACCCATGATTCCATTGCCGTTTTCCCTACACCTTGCCCAGAACGAACAGAAACACGAGGATGATTTGCTATATCATACAAAACATTCCGCTGCCATTCATCGGGTTCTGCTTCTAGAATATCCTCTACAAATGCAACTGGATCATCTACATATATTTCAAGTAACTGTGTCATCATTTCTTGAATGACTTCTTCATCTGCTGCTACATTATACGGAATCGTCATCCTTACACCTCATTAACACTTTTCTAGGCATACAAGTTTCATAAGAATCAATTATTCCTTCCGCTTCAAGACGATCGATTATGCGTGCAGCTGTTACATATCCTACTTGAAATTTCATTTGTATTTCATAAAGAGATACTATTTGTGAGTTCATCACAAAATGTTTTATCTCTTCATAATAACGATTTGCTAAAAAATTAGATGAACCCTCCAAAAGTAATCCCTCTCTTTCAAAAATAATAATTGCGTGTAATTTATATTACACGCTATAATGTAAGTAATACGAAACGCAACAATGCAGGTTCATGGGATATAGGCCTGCATTTATCTAATAAAAAATATTGCGTGTAATTAAAAGGAGTGTGTTTCATGCATATCTTAAATGAATTTATCGATCACGAAATTGATAGAGGAAAGAGTCCTCAAACAACTCGTAGTTATAAATACAAATTAACTCAGTTTGAAAAATGGTTAGATACTGCCGGAGCAGATTTGTATTCCTTCTCTCGTTCCGATGTTCAGCAATACATAGATAGTCTCACAGCAAAAAAGAAAAGTGCTGCAACGATCAATGCACACTATGCAGCTCTAAGAGCCTTTGCTAGATTCACCAAGAAAGAAGAATGTATAAACGATATTCGTATTGTCAAAGCACCTAACTTATATCGCGAAGCACCAATTGCCCTGGAACGAAAAGAAGTACTGCGTATAATGCGTGAGGTAGATCGCAGCCATAATAAACGTGACATGGCCATAATCCTTACTCTCATATATACAGGGATACGTGTTTCGGAACTTACTGCATTAGATAGAGATGATATAGAAATATCCGATCGAAAAGGAATCCTTACTGTTCGGCAAGGTAAAGGGAACAAAGAACGAAAAATACCACTTCATAAAGAAGCGCGTCGTGCAATTGAACTTTACCTAAAATCAAGAGAAAGTACAGCAGATCCTTTATTCCTTAGTAACCGACAAAAACGCATAAGCGTTCGCTCTGTCCAAAAAATTTGTAATGACTATGGTGTGAATGTTCATAAGTTTCGCCATACATTTGTGACAGACTTAGTAGACAATGGATATGATGATAAAACAATTCAAACAATGACAGGACATGAAAGCCCGGCCATGATTACCAGATATCGAAGTGTTCGTGAAGAAGATAAAATAAATGCAATTGAGTCTTTATATATGGATAAAGATTAAATAGCGATTAGGATTCGTTCCTTTTCGCTTTTCTTTTTGCAAAAACCTCTTCCAAACTGCCCACCCATGTTTTTGACTGGTTGTTTTTGTTGTTGTCTGCACCTTTTTCTTTTTCCCACTTCTCTTCTAAGATAGCAAGCTTTCTTTCCTCTATTTCTTGCTTACGAGGAATTGTATTTGTTAATTGATGAAGCAGCTCTACTGCTTTTTGTTTTTTACTTTGTATCCTAGTCAGCGCTTCTTCATGAGCCAGTACAGCTGAAATCCTATCTACTTCTAATTCTTCTATGCTCTGCTCTATCATTTCATGCTCGACTTTTGTCATACTTTTATATCCGCCTTGCAGCGGGTCTTCAACTTGTATGACTTTTTTAACTGGCGTGCGTGCCTTTACAATCCGCCTCTGTACGGGCGTTAACCCCTCACGTAATGCTCTAATGCGTTTCATAATGAACATTTCACGATACGTATATAATTGAATGGCATCCATACACTCTTTGACAGGATCTATTTCATCGATTTGCAGTAATTCTCGTTCCTCTTCATCTAGAGCATCTTGCCATAAACTTCGGTATTCACCTGTTTTAACAGCATTCCCATTTCGCAGCGGAGCAGCACCGCCCTTATTTCCTACCGCATTTTTATTTCCGGTAGGGGCAGCGCCACCTTTATTTCCTACTGCGTTTTTATTACCAGGTTGCCCACCTTTTTGTTTAGGAGCGTTCCCTTTACTAATAAGAGCGCTCTTTTTATCATTAGGAGCGCTCCCTTTTAGTTCATCTTCCCATTTATCCTGCGCTTTCCATTTTCGAACTGTATTCGCAGGAACTCCAATTTGTTTTGCAATATCAACTAATTTATTTTCTTTTCCGGACTTTTCATTATCCAACCATATTTTTTTGGCCTCATCCCGTCGAGGATCTCTTTTTCTAGCCACCTCTCATATCACCACCTCCTACACATACCTTCGAGTTTGAGTTTGTTTCATTACAAATCCGTGGATTCATCTACTTCCTTAGCATTTCTCACACAATATAATAGGATTAACACGCATCCGATGGGTAATGTTAACCAAATCATACATTCACCTCTTATCTTATAACTCTTCTTCACGCAGTTTCTTTTCTAATTGCAGCAGCTGCTCCAGATCATTAACCGAACTGAATTTTATATTCCCTTCACGCAAATCTTTATACCACTGTGCAATAGCTGCTTTTACTACTTTTTGATAAGTACTGCGGTCTTTTTGTTCTTCCTCATATGCTTGTAATTCTTCAATTAAAAGTTGATTTTCTGCATTTGTTATATCTAAAAGTTGAGTTTTCATTGAAACAATCCCCGTTTCTCATTATTATAGAAACGATAGAGATAGTGACAGCAAAATAACGTGGCCACGTCAAAGCACTATCTCTGTTGCAAGGGATTGTTCTCTTGCTTATGAAAAAGAGGAGTATTAGGATGCCCGTCCTTTTACTCCTCTTTTATTGCTTTTTTACCTGTTAACTCTTCCCAACGTCTTATAATTACATCACAATACCTTGGATCATACTCCATAATGTAACAAGAACGGTGTAGTTGTTCCGCTGCAATTAACGTACTTCCACTCCCGCCAAACGGTTCAAATATGATATTCCCTTTATGTGATGAATTTTGTATCGCTTTTGCTGGTATACCGACAGGTTTCATTGTAGGGTGTTCTCCATTACGTTGCGGTTTATCAAATTCCCATACAGTAGTTTGTTTCCTATCGCTATTCCACGTATGTGCAGCTCCTGGCTTCCAACCATATAATATAGGCTCATGCTGCCAATGGTAATCTTGCCTTCCCATAACAAACGTATTCTTAGCCCAAATAATGCACTGTTTCAATAACCAACCAGAGTCTTTTAATGCTTTACGAAAATTCACACCTTCCGAATCAGCATGACAAACATAAATAGCTGCTCCTGGTCTAGTTACTTGAAGCATATTTGTATACGCATCATATAGGAATTGATAAAACGATTCATCATCCATCTGATCATTCGCAATGGTAAGAGCGTCCTCTGTTTTCCCTTCATAATTCACATTATAAGGAGGGTCTGTAAATACCATATCAGCAACTTTACCGTTCATAAGTATTGATATGTTTTCTGTATTAGTACTATCGCCACACATAAGACGATGAGAACCTAATAACCATACATCACCTTTTTGACAAATAGGCTCTTCGGTTGCTTCTTCTAGTGCTTTCTCAACATCGAAATTATCGTCTTCTGCTTCTTCGTGTGAAATTTCCAGGTCTTCTATGTTCAAGTCTTCAAATAGATCCTCTATCTCTTGAAAAGTAAATCCTGTTAATTCTACGTCGATTTCTTCTGTTGATAATTCTTGCAGCAACTCTCCTAGAGCATCATAATCCCATTCGCCACTAATTTTATTAAGTGCGATATTTAACGCTTTTTCCTGATTTATATCTAGCTTAACAACAGAAACTTCTACTTCTTGTATCCCTTGTACTAACAGGACTTTAAATCGTTGATGGCCTCCTACAAGATTTTTTGTATTTTCGTTCCATACAAGCGGCTCTACATAACCAAATTCCGCAATAGAACGTTTTAATTTCTCATATTCAGCATCACCAGGTTTAAGATCAACACGCGGATTATACGGTGCTGGATTTATATCTGTTACACTTATTTTTCTAATTTCCACGGGTTTCACTCCTTAAATAATCACTTCTTCTTTTTCTTAGTTCGTGCGGAACGTTTCCGTTGCTTTTCTATTTTCTGCTGCTCCTGTCTCACCAAAAAGGAGCATATTAGATATATAGAAGTAGCACCGCATATGGTAGTTATCAACTTTAGCATGCTATATTTCTCCTTTTATTGCTTCTGAGCTACATACCAAACATTACGATTGAGATGCAGCTTACAAACAATAAAAATACCGTCACTCATAATAAGTGACGGCCATAATGATATAAAAAAAACATATATGGGTATTTTTTACCACCCTCCCAAAAAGAGGGGATAAGAATATATGCTTGTCCTTCTTTAAATGTCAAAAAAAGCACCCGTATTGGATGCTTTTGTATACTAATCTAAATCTCTAGTTGCAATAAAGCGACGAACTTCGCCACGTCTGTTATAGACCTCATTAGAGATCGTTTCAATAGCTGTTATAGGTAGTGTATAAGTATTTATCCCGTTGATACTAAAACGCCTAAAATCATTTCTAGATAACGATTCAGAAACACCATCATCATCCCAGTAGTTAATTTCAACAATATCTTTTCTGACCAAATTCACAAGACTCTGTGCGATAGGAGAATGGCGTAAATCGCCTTCGCCTCCACGTCCAGGAGCTTTCAATATAATTTCATGCATGCTACTTCCGTCATCTGCCCAACCATCTTTCCAACGACGATTTATTTCCTCGTCTTCGAATATTTGAGCGTCTTCTGAAATATATCTTCCAGTCTCAAACAGTCTTACTCGTAACATTGTGATTCGGTAATTGTTGAAGATATTTGCGAAATCTTCATCATCTACTAATCTAGTTGTGTCTAAATAATTAAAGGTTGCATTACATACATCTGCAAACGCTTGGCTCAACATTAATGACAGCCTCACCATATTTTGATCTTTCGATAGATTGTTAGGTGGATAATCTCGATGTTGAACTAAAAGGCGTTTTTCCTGAAGATCTAATGAAACATAAGTATTTAAGTATGGAGCAACATCAGGAATAAATGAATTTTTATCATCATCTACTGAGCTGATATTAGCAGAATACTCTTCACTCAAACAAAAAGTAATTAAATCATTTGAATAACCTACATCCGATGTAATGCAAAATTCAAATCCGTGTTCGCCAGGTTGCTTAGCTGTATTTCTAAGATGTTCATATAATTGTTGACCATGTACCGTTAAATCATCTGGGTAAATTACTTGATACACTCTAAAATCCACTAGACATACCCCCGCTATATAAAATAAACACAGGTATATTATACCAAGTAATAAGGTATTTTGTCATTTTTCTAACAAAATAGACAAATCTGTAATATCAATCCAAGTTTCATAACCATCTTCAAATTCTACTCTCACTTCAATACCATGTTTTCCTTCTTTTATATCTCGAACTATACCAGATTTTCCGTATAAATCTAAATTGAACCTCGAAATAATTTCTACTTTATCATTAACACGAATATTATTCATTTTGATTCACCTCATAATGTATTGATTACATGTTTTCCTTAACTCCCTTTTTTTATACAAACCATAAAAAATACCGTCACTCATAATAAGTGACGGCCATGAAACTAGGAGGACATATGCACAATATGGAAGGTAGGAATCCTTTAATTGTATAAAGGTGTTTCCGCACCTCTTTGACCTGGTACTTCGGAAAGGGGTAATGGAGAGGACCAAGTACCAGATCAAAGAGAAGCAGAAGCTTCCCTGCGTTTTTGTCGCTTAAATAATCTAATTTTCGTTATTCGTGAGTAACTACTATCAAATTGCTCTAAACGATAAACAAATTGTGTATTGTAAAAAAAGATAGCCCTCACGATTCATCTATATACGCAACATGGGGACTTGATTCGGAAACAAGCGTTCATATATAGGTGGCATTATGACGACAAATTTCGACATTTTTTTCAAATACATACCTGAATATCAATCAAACAGACAAAAAATACTTTCATTTATACGTTTTGCTATTTTTTCTTCTGCTCGATTCAAATGTTGCTGAACAGTAGTTCTTTTCACTTTTAAATAATTAGCAATTTTTTCCTGTGTCAATCCATACCCTCTAGACATTACATATATTTCCTTTTCTCTTGGTCTCAGAACAGATAAAGCATCTTCAAGCGCCATACGGTCTCCTTCCGAAATAACACTTTCTTTTTCTTGCTTATCCCATGAATATTCGGTTTCTGTACTACGCAAATACCGTTGCATAATAAGTGGGTCACACGCTTTTTCTCTTTGATATGCTGCTCTGCGCTCAATGCCTCTTTTGTTACCTGGTTGTTTAGCTTTACGCATCCATTCTAATGCATATTCCATATCACTAATCATACCTTCTACTATCTTTTTATCTTCAACAGCTGCTGCTTTTGTTTTCTCCAGCTGTTTGAGGGTTTCTTTATATTCTTTTATTAATTCTTTCATATCCTTTTCATCTTTAATTGATTTCTTCATGTGCACTTCTCCCTTTTATGCAAATAAAAAAGGACGTTGACTATATAGAAGACAGGCATAAATATTCCTAGCTTCTAATAATCAACGTCCTCCAGTTTTTCTGGCCGGACTATTTAATTTTTAATGTTGATTTCGTACTAACACGATCTATTACACCATTTACCCAATATGCGGTTTGTTCTCCAAATCCGTCAGCTGGTGGATCGATGCGAGTAATCTTTCCATTTCTCACTATATAAATAGCATTCTCTTTTATATCAATTTGAATGTTTTTAGCTGTCCCTATTTCCATGTTATTTTTCCTTTCTATTAACAATTAGATACGTGAAATTTTATTACCCTTGCCTTTATATCCGCGTGCCGACATCTGTTTTGACAATGTCCAAACGTTGCAACCGAATAATTCCGCAATTTTTTTATATGTTACTCCATTCTCATTCATCGCTGCAGCTTTCTTACAAATCTGGTCCCAATCAGCCTTTGTTTTTGCATAACACTTTGATTTTTCTTCAACTGTTTTGCCACCTAGGTATGTACCAAGACGATTTAGCTCTTGGCCATGTACACATTCAATTGCACATGTTGAAAGGTCACGATTCTTTACATTCTTCTCACAACCTCTGCAATAAGTGTCCATAATATTATTGATTCTTATACGTACCGCTCTTTTATCTACTTTCGTCACACTATCACGCCCCTGGTGATTGAATATCGGACTTGATAAGTATACGGTCTATTACTTCTATATAATCGATTGGCGCGCGATATGTAGTTTTAACGGGATATGCTCTTTCATCAAATACTTTACGAGGTATGGATTTTCTCCCTCCGTTCTGTGCTGCAGTAACATATTCTTTAATAACTGAAAATGGTACAAAGAATATTTCGTGAGATTTACTAAATTCAATTAGGAAGAAACAAATCGCTCCCATACTTTCAACCAGGTCTAAGTGTTTAAATTGATGATCTTTAATATTGTCCAATGGAAATCTTGTTGTTTCTTCTGTTGATTTTGCTTCAAAATGAACTGCTCTCCCTTGATACACTCCATCGTAATCTACTGTCGATTTCTTTTCCCAAACACTCTGTAGAATGATTCTCCCTGTTTTATCAGTTCTTAAAACTTTTACTGGTGTAGGACGTTTGATGATACTAGCAATCTTTAAATTTTTGTATACTTCATTAGAATTTGTTATAGCTATTTCAAAGGCATTACCTCTATTGTTGTATCCCATATCTCTCATTCTTCCTTTCTCTCACTTATTTCAATTGTGCATTTCAAAAATATGGCCAAACGATCTAACATCTTTTTCTGTTATGCCGATGGAATGTAATTCCCCATTCATTTTGAACCAAAGTAGAATTTCTCCATTTTCGTTCACATCAAATTCGTATTCATAATTATCAACATGCATACCAATTCCCCCTTTTCATACAAAATTCAAATTTGGTACTATTTAAATTTCCGTGCAGCACCTTGCACTACTGCGCCACGCGTTAAAAAGTTTCTAACAAGATATAAAGCTTCATCTTCATCTTTTGCATTGATTTCTACATTCATAATTCCACTCATAGGCGGGATCTCATAATAAACGATAAATGGGTACATTATTCATCTACTCCATTCGAATTAATATCCTGTATCCTGGCGAATGAAATTCTCTTCGTTTTTCTTTTCATACGCTTTGACAATATCGTCAAATGTAAATCCGTACAGATAGCAAATACGAAATAAATTACCGAACATTCTCTGTAAATGAAATACTGTTCTAGACATATCACCATAAGTGCACCATGCGGATTTCGCTCTAATTGCATCATCGATATACCATTCAAATAACAAATTCACATTGCTTGTGTTCTTACGTGTCATATTTTGTTTCTTGAACTTTTCTACTAACTCACGACGATTAGTATGTTTGTTTAATTCAATTACTATATTCATTAAAAAATGCAGTCCATCTACTAACTCTTCTAATAAAGCCCCTTTATTTGGAATATTATATTTCGTACTCCAAAATTTAAAACTACGTGTTTCGTTCCAGGCCTCGTTTATTTCTATAATTAGTGAACGAAATAACATATCTAGTTTATCGGTCTTTTTATACGCAATACGTTTATCTAATGCTTCTTGCATTGTAAATAGATGACCCAAATCGAATTTTAAATATAAATGATCCTTCGTAATCACTTGCAATGTAGTCATGGCTCTTCCTCCTTATTTCAACTAGTTAACAGTTGCGTATGTACCTTTTCTAAAATCCTTAATGATATTCCCATTCTGATCGTAATAGGCTATTTCCCAACATGGATTAACATTAAATCTCTTAGGGGTACCATCGAACACGACATATAAATTTTCCTTATAACTACCAACGATATAACCCATCTTGCCAACTACTTGTACACGCATTCCTAAATGCGCAAACAAAATTTTTCTTCGTTTGCACATTTTACGAAACGCTTTTTCATCCCCGAACATGCTTCTAATATCAGCAATTCCTTTGTACTTGCAGTTAATAAACTTCTTAAATCCTTCAAATGGCATTTCAATAAAATCACTTTTAAGCTGCTGATAATACTTATATTTTGCATCTTCTTCATTAACAGCATTGATAATGCTTTCACGCTTCCAGTTTTCAAATTTCATCGATAATTGGTATTTGAAGGTTCCGTTCATAAGTCACATTCCTCCTGGTCAATATCAAGACGTTGCTCTGCAAAATAACGTGGCATCAAATCAGCAGCTTTAATTGTCATTAATAGATATCCATCCTCTTCATTTCCAAAAAGAACAGTTACTTCACCTTGCTTATCTGTTCCTGTTTCTACATGGACCCGCTTTCCTTCTTTAGTAATTCCAATATCGTAAGGACGAAACTCATCGATCTCTCTATTAAACTTCCTAAATACACGATTTCTTTTTTTAATATCTATTTCTTTTTCTTCTTCATATCCAAACTCAATAGCAGCTGCTAATTTAACAATGTTGTTATACGCTAGTTCATAAGTTTCATTTCTTTGTAAGATAATTGCCATCCAACGCGCTTTATCCTCACCACTAATTTCTTTAGCTTTGTCCAAGATCTCTACAACCGCTTTTGATAATTGAATTTTATCCATGTTAATTTATCCCCCTTATTTATTTTTGAATTTTATCCATAACTCTCAACCAGACGGCAAGCGCAAGACAGAATATTATGAATAATATTTTCATAATTTCTTTATCCGCACATGTCTTCTGCTGCAAATACAAGTTCCAATTCTTCCGCTTCTATTTCAAACGTTTCATCTGAGTTATTAACTGCTACTATAACTATTTTGGTTTCCGGATTTTGTCCTAATACCATCAATGCAAGAGAATCATTATTCACAAAATCTCCGATATGAAATTCATTATTTCTTCTTCCTTTAGCAGCGAAGACACGGCGGCGTTCTTCCCTTTCTATTTCTTCCTCTGTTGCTCTGCGGCACTTATCTGCATAAAACCATCCTCTATCACCAGCATTAATTACACTGTCATTTCCCCAAGTTCCAAAGATTTTAACGCGTTGTTTTTCAAGATCTGCATAGACATGCTCAACCTTAGCAAACGTTGTATAATCCTCCATTTCACATACTACCCATTCCCCCATCTCAAATGGAGATACAACAATAACTGGTACTGGAACCGGCATTACAACTACTTTCATCTTTCTTTCCCCTCTCAATATGGTTATTTCAAGTAATCTATGACTTTGCTTGGTCTAAACTCGTTATCTAAGTAAATTCGCATTACAATTGCTTCATTGGAATCCCTAGCAGCCTTGCAAAGTTCCTCTGCTGCCTCCCAAGTGAATCCCTTATATGTCGCTCTGTTATAGCGCCATATCGCTGTTACATAGTCTATAAATTTATCAAACCGTGAATCCACTGATACGGAGCGAGGCAGCTCGTCTGCGCCCCTGGCATCGCTTGTAACTTTAGCGAGGACATCAGTGAAGCTCACCCGTCCTGGCCGTTTTTTTATATGTGCCTGGTTTATATCAAAGCTATATGCTCCTATTACAAAAGAATT
>NZ_JBITWA010000030.1:0-50732 GCF_044543425.1 Bacillus sp. NPDC077411
ACACCCGTTCCCATACCGAACACGGAAGTTAAGCTCTCTAGCGCCGATGGTAGTTGGGACTTTGTCCCTGTGAGAGTAGGACGTTGCCAGGCAAACGAAAGACGAGTCAATGGACTCGTCTTTTTTGTGTTTTGTATCCCGCTATTCGTGGGTAGTAAGACCCCCACCTCAAGATTGAGAGAGAGTATTGTCCAGTTCCAGTGGCTAGAATGTTCGGTGGCTTTGCTTCTTCCTACGAGGTAAAAAACACCTCTACGTCAGAAGCTCCATCCTCCCTCACATTCTGGACGAGCCACTTCCGCTTTTCTAAAGAAGATAGGTGGGGGATAACTGCAGGCATGTGCTCGATTGGGCGAGCTTTCCATCAGTGGGAGATGGAAAAACTCTCCACTGATGGAAGTTTCACTTTATTAAGTGCGTTATTTTGAGATTGCAAGCTCAACTAAGCATCAGACAGACACTTCGCCTAGAAATGATTCATACACTAAAAGTATAAAGGATGTATATATTTTTAAAAATTGTTAACGCTTATAGATGTATATTGCCATTTCGTATAGAGGGGAGGAATAGTTTATTTATCGTTGGTCTAATTTTATATAGTAATGGTTAGATAGAATACGATAAATAGGCGAATATATGGGATATGTCGCAGCAAAAGAAGAAGTTTGTATTGTATGTGAACATAAAAAGGATAGTGGAATTCATTTGTATACGAGTTTCATATGTGAATCATGTGAACGAGAAATGATAGACACAAATACAAATGATCCAAAGTATATGTTTTATTTACAGCAACTGCGAAAAATACAAGTATTACCTTAGAAAAATACAAATTGAAAAAATGAGTGCAGGTCATTTTTTTCTGTATAGCAGCAACTTATATGTTGAAAAATAAAAATGGAGTTATATTGAAAAATAGGCGCAGTTGCCTATTATTTTTTTTTGTGAAAATCTCTGTATAATATAGAGAGAATGAATAGTAAGGAAGAGTGAATATGGATCAAAGAAAAATGCCCTTATATGAAGCATTAAAGACCTTTGCAAGTAAGAAACCTATATCCTTTCATGTTCCGGGGCATAAAAATGGAACAAATTTTCCACACGAAGCACAAAAGTATTTTCATGATATACTTTCTATTGATGTAACAGAACTTACTGGACTTGATGATCTTCATGGTCCATTTGAATGTATAGAAGAAGCACAGTGTTTATTAGCGGATCTATATGCAGTACAAAAAAGTCATTTTTTAATTAATGGTTCAACTGTTGGGAATTTAGCTATGTTGTTAGCGTGCTGTAATGAACATGATACAGTTCTTGTACAAAGAAACGCTCATAAATCGATTATAAATGGACTTAAATTGACTGGGGCGCGTCCTGTCTTTCTGGAGCCATGGATTGATGAAAAATCTGGTGTACCAGTTGGTGTCCCGTATGAAACGATTGAAGATGCAATTTTGCAATATCCACAAACGAAAGCTCTTATTTTAACGCATCCAAACTATTATGGTGTGGGTGTAGATTTAGAAAAGAGTATTGCATTAGCGCATAAAAATGGCATTCCTGTTTTAGTAGATGAGGCACATGGAGCGCATTTTTGTATCGGGGAGCCTTTTCCAACATCAGCGCTTGCGTATGGGGCTGATATTGTTGTTCATTCGGCACATAAAACATTACCAGCAATGACAATGGGTTCATACTTACACGTAAATAGTTCGCTTGTTGATGAAGAAAAAGTTTCTTTTTATTTAAATATGTTGCAATCTAGTAGTCCTTCTTATCCAATAATGGTTTCACTAGATATAGCTCGTTTTGTATTAGCGAAGATAAGAGAAGAGGGAGGAAAGGAGATTGCCGCGTTTACTCAGCGGTTTCGCGAGAAATTAAATCGTATTCCACAACTTGCTGTTTTAGACTATCCAATACAAGATGCATTAAAAGTAACAGTGCAAACACGCTGTAAGCTCTCTGGATATGAATTACAACGTCTATTTGAAGAGATAGGTATCTATGTTGAAATGGCAGATCCATATAATGTTTTACTTATTTTACCGCTCCAAGTAAATGAAGATTATATACAAGTGATTGATAAGATACAAGATGTACTATGCTCATACGATGTAGAAGATAGTAAGCCCCATATAAATTATCCTTATAAGGATAATTTATCTTCTTTGTCATTTACATATAAACAGTTGGAAAAATATAAGAAAAAAGTTGTGCCATTACGCGAGGCGTTAGGCATGATTGCGGCCGATATGATTATACCTTATCCACCAGGGATTCCTCTAGTCATGTATGGAGAGGAAATTACATTAGAGCATATAAATCAAATTTCTGGTTTAGAAGAGACTGGTGCACGTTTTCAAGGAAATATAAAAAATATTACTGTATACGATATATAGAGAAAGAAGGTTTTATGGATGAAGGGATTGTTTGTAACGATTGAAGGGCCAGAAGGATCAGGAAAATCTACATTAATTACAAAATTATTGCCGTACTTCGAGAAGAAGAAACAAAAAGTAGTGGTAACACGCGAACCGGGCGGGATTGTGATTTCAGAGGAAATTCGTACCATTTTACATAAAAAAGAGCATACAATGATGGAAGCACGTACAGAAGCATTATTATATGCTGCAGCACGCAGACAACATTTAGTAGAGAAGGTCATGCCAGCTTTAGAAGACAATTATATTGTAATATGTGATCGTTTTATAGATAGTTCTCTTGCTTATCAAGGATATGCAAGGGGCCTTGGCGTTGATAAGGTATTTGAAATTAATCGTTTTGCGACAGAAGATTGTATGCCGGATATTACAATCTATTTGGATATCGAACCAGGGGTTGGCTTAGCGCGCATTAAAAAAGATGGTAATAGAGAAGTGAATCGTTTAGATTTAGAAAGCATGGAATTTCATGAACGTGTTCGTGAAGGATATTTACAATTAGTAGATCGATTTGCAGATCGCATCGTCGTTGTAAATGCAGATCAACCAATGGAAGCTGTTGTAGAAGAAGTTACTCAGCTTATTGAACAAAAATTGTTATAATAGAAGAAAGTATAAAAAGTGAGGTATGGAATATGACGAAGACGTGGGAACAACTGTCTCTAATACAACCCATTGTTGTAAAAATGTTAATGAATAGTATTGCAAAAGAGCGTATATCCCACGCTTATTTGTTAGAAGGGCCAAAAGGAACAGGTAAACTAGAAACAGCTATGCAAATGGCGAAAAGCTTTCTTTGTTTACAACGAAATGGAGTAGAACCTTGCCATACATGTACGAATTGCCGACGCATTAATTCGGGCAATCATCCAAACGTATATATTGTTGCACCAGATGGTCTATCCATTAAGAAACAGCAAATTCATGAATTACAAGAAGAGTTTTCAAAAACAGGTCTAGAAGCAACTAAAAAAATATATATTATTGAGCATGCCGATAAGATGACAACAAATGCTGCAAATACGCTGCTTAAATTTTTAGAAGAACCAAGTAGTGACACAGCGGCAATTTTGTTAACTGAGCAAAGTCATCAAATTTTAAGTACTATTTTATCCCGCTGTCAAATTGTCACATTTAGACCGCTTCCGAAAAGTGCTTTGGTTAACCGTTTAGAAAGTGAAAAAATAAGTATTTCTTTAGGGAATCTTGCAGCGGAACTTACAAATAGTTTTGATGAGGCACTATCGTTTTGTAATGATGAATGGTTTGCACAAGCACGAACTTTAGTGATAAAATTATGTGAAGCCCTAGAGAAAGATGCCACGTCTCTTTTTTTTGTACAGGAGAAGTGGGTGAAGCATTTTGGAGAGAAAGAACAACTACAGCTAGGATTAGATATGTTGCTCCTTATTTATAAGGATTTATTATATGTTCAATTGGAAGAAGAAGAGCGTCTCGTTTTTCAAGACCAAAAGGAGTTATTTCAATCTTTTTCCTATTCTCAAAAGCGCATTGTATCGGCTCTTTTCAGTATATTAGAAGCAAAAAATAGAATCAACGCTAATGTAAATGCGCAGCTTGTGTTCGAGCAGTTAGTGTTGCGGTTGCAGGAGGGATGACCGTTTGTATGATGTAGTAGGTGTTCGATTTAAGAAGGCCGGAAAAGTGTATTACTTTGACCCAAATCAATTTGATATCTCAGAAAATGAATTTGCAATCGTGGAGACAGTACGGGGAATCGAATATGGGAAAGTTGTTATCACGAAGAAACAAGTCGATGAAAATGATGTTGTACTACCACTAAAGAAAGTTATTCGGATTGCAAATGAAACTGACCGTACAATTGTTGAGGAAAATAAACGTGCAGCAAAAGAAGCATATCAAGTTTGTCAGGAGAAAGTAATCGAGCATGATCTTGATATGAAGCTTGTTGACGTGGAATATACATTTGATCGTAATAAGGTTATTTTTTATTTTACGGCAGACGGTCGCATTGATTTTCGCGAGCTTGTAAAAGATTTGGCGGCTATTTTTCGGACAAGAATCGAATTAAGACAAATTGGTGTTCGTGATGAAGCAAAAATGCTAGGTGGTATTGGTCCATGTGGCCGAATGCTTTGCTGTTCTACTTTTTTAGGAGATTTTGAACCTGTATCCATAAAAATGGCAAAAGATCAAAATTTATCATTAAATCCTGCGAAAATTTCAGGATTATGTGGGCGATTGATGTGTTGTTTAAAGTATGAAAATGATGAATATGAGGCAGCAAAAGAGCAACTTCCAGATTTAGATGAGAAGATACAAACACCGAATGGTCTTGGTCGTGTAATCGGATTAAATATTTTAGAAAGATTAATTCAAGTGGAGTTAGTAGACAAGGAACGGATAGTAGAATATACGTTAGATGAATTAATGAATAAAGGGGTCGTTTCGAGTCAAACCACAGATTAATGAGGTGGGTGCTTGTGGAGAAAAAAGATATTTTTGCAGCGGTTTCCAGTATGGAAGAGCAAATTGGATATCTCTATAAACAGTTGGGAGAGTTAAAGCAGCATCTCGCAGAGCTACTTGAAGAAAACCAACATATTAAAATGGAAAATGAAAATTTGCGGAAGCGTTTTGAAGAAGTTCAGAATAAGCAGAAACAGAAGTCGAATAAGCGAAAAGAAATAAAGCCTAAAATAGATATCGGTGAAGGATATGATAATTTAGCACGCCTGTATCAAGAAGGTTTTCATATTTGCAATTTGCATTATGGAAGTGTACGTAAAGAAGGGGATTGTTTATTCTGTTTATCATTTTTAAATAAAAAATAAAATTACCTTTCCAATAAATTGGAAAGGTAATTTTTTGTACATATAATCAAAATAGAAGTAATGGACGTTAGACTGTTATGAGCGTAGCCCAGATTGTCTTAACGTTTGCTAAAATAAAGCTTGAATGAGATAAGGAAGGAAGAAAGACATGCAGTTGTATGGAGATGAACGTTTAGATTATTTACTATCAAAAGATATGAAAATTATTCAAAGTCCGTCAGTATTTAATTTTTCATTAGATGCAGTATTATTGGCAAACTTTGCGTGGGTGCCCATTCAGAAAGGAAATATATTAGATTTGTGTACTGGTAATGCAGTGATTCCTCTTTTATTAAGTTCCCGTACGAAGGGGAAGATTACGGGAGTTGAAATACAAGAGCGTATTTACAATATGGGTGTTAGAAGTGTTCAATATAATGATTTAGAGGAGAGAATACAGCTTATTCATGGCGATTTAAAGCATATGCCGGAGCAATTGGGACGACATCAATTTGATGTTGTTACATGCAATCCACCATACTTTCAAACGCCAAAACCATCTGAGCAAAATTTAAATGAACATTTAGCAATCGCTCGTCATGAAATTATGTGTACACTAGAAGATGTTGTACGTGTTAGCAGCCAACTTGTTAAGCAAGGAGGAAAAGTTGCTTTTGTACATCGACCTGGTCGTTTGCTTGATATTGTAACGCTTATGAGAAAATATAAGATTGAGCCAAAGCGCCTCCAATTTGTGTATCCAAAAGCAGGTAAAGAAGCTAATACATTATTAATTGAGGGTATTAAAGATGGGAATGCAGATTTAAAAATTTTGCCACCTCTTTTTGTATATGAAGATAATAATAAATATACGAAGGAAATGAATGAAATTTTATATGGAGCAGAATAAACATTATTTTTATGTTGTTGAATGTGCCGATGGAAGCTACTATGCAGGATATACAAACCATCTAGAGAAGCGAATTAAGGCCCATAATAGTGGAAAAGGAGCACGTTATACAAGAGCAAGACGTCCTGTTATATTAAAATATTTTGAAACTTATGAAGAAAAAAGAACTGCGATGCAGGCAGAATATCGTTTCAAGCAACTAAAACGGAAACAAAAAGATGAGTATATACAAAAAGGAGATTATTATGTGGCAGCAAAAAAGTTTTCAGATGAATGAAAGAGGAACATTATATTTAGTTCCAACTCCAATTGGAAATTTGGAAGATATGACATTTCGTGCAATTCGTATGTTAAAAGAAGCAGACTTTATTGCAGCGGAAGATACAAGGCAAACGAAAAAGCTGTGCAATTACTTTGAAATTGAAACACCAGTAATGAGTTACCATGAACATAATAAAGAAGTGAGCGGGCAAAAAATTTTAGATATGTTAGAACAAGGGAAAACGGTAGCACTTGTCAGTGATGCAGGTATGCCATGTATCTCAGATCCTGGCTATGACATTGTTGTGCAAGCAGTAGCAGAGCGGTACTCAGTTGTACCTCTTCCTGGGGCAAATGCCGCACTTACAGCGTTAATTGCATCAGGATTAGAAACAAAACACTTTTATTTCTATGGGTTTTTACAGCGTCATAAAAAAGAACGTAAAGCAGAATTAGAGAAGCTACGTTATATTCCAGATACAATGATGTTTTATGAGGCACCGCATCGATTAGGAGAAACATTAGTCTCTATGAAAGATGTATTAGGGAATAGAAGCGTTGTATTATGTCGTGAGCTTACGAAGAAATTTGAAGAATTTATTCATGGTTCTTTAGAAGAAGTCATTCATTGGGCAAAGGAAAATGAAGTGCGCGGAGAATTTTGTGTTTTAGTAGAAGGTTCTACAGAAGAAGCAATTAGTGAAGAGGCATGGTGGGAATCATTAACAGTTGAAGAACATGTCGAATACTACATAAAGGAGAAAGGCCTTTCTTCTAAAGAAGCAATTAAAATTGTTACAAAGGATCGAAATATGTCGAAAAGAGACGTATATCAAGCATATCATGTTGAAAAAAAATAAAGCTTCTCTATTAGAGAAGCTTTATTTTGCTGCTGCGATAAATTGTTGTAATTCATTTAAGATTTGCTCTGCGCCTTCTGGGCTTAAAATGATTTTACCTTCAGCTAATGAAAGGTTACTATCAGAAACTTCACCAGTTACTTGGCAAGTCATGTTTGGTTTATATTTTTTTAAGATGATTTTTTCATCATCAACGTAGATTTCAAGAGCATCCTTTTCTGCAATACCTAGTGTACGACGTAATTCAATTGGAATTACAACGCGGCCTAATTCATCAACTTTACGAACGATACCAGTAGATTTCATATTTGTTTTTCCTCCTCATATTCTGCAAGTCTATTTTAATTCGCCATTTTTCGACAAAATACCCTATGAACCTATGATACCAATCATTTACATTTCCGTCAATTCTTTAATTATAAAATTTATAAAAGTTTTGTAGATTTTCGCATCTATTTATTATATATACTAAAAAATAATAGATGTATAGAGAGATTTATTTTATTCTTAGAATTTTATTACTAGTGTCGGAATATAGAAATGTATATTTTTTATTGATATGAGTAATAGATGATAAAGATATAGCACATACACTCGTCTTTATACGTAAGTTTTTGATATACTGTTTATAAATACATATGAGGTCATTTGGGAGGTTTAAAATAATGACAGAGGAAAATAAGACCTTTTACATTACAACTCCGATTTATTATCCGAGTGGAAAGCTTCACATTGGACATGCTTATACGACAGTAGCGGGAGATGCAATGGCGCGCTATAAACGTATGCAGGGATACGATGTGTACTACTTAACAGGCACTGATGAACACGGACAAAAGATTCAAAAAAAAGCAGAAGAATTAAATGTTACACCACAGGCATACGTTGACAACATCGTAGCGGGAATTAAAGAACTGTGGAGTAAAATGTATATTTCTTATGACGATTTTATTCGTACAACAGAAAACCGTCATAAAGAAGTTGTGGAAAAAATCTTTAAACAACTTGTTGATCAAGGTGATATTTATCTTGATGAATATGAAGGTTGGTATTCTGTACAAGATGAAACGTTTTATACAGAGCATCAACTTGTTGATCCAGTGATGGAGAACGGAAAAATAGTTGGCGGGAAGAGCCCAGATAGTGGCCACCAAGTAGAGCTTGTTCGTGAAGAATCCTACTTCTTTAGAATGGGGAAATATGTAGATCGACTATTAAAGTTCTATGAAGATAATCCACACTTCATTCAACCAGAATCACGTAAAAATGAAATGATTAATAATTTCATTAAACCAGGATTAGAAGATTTAGCTGTTTCTCGTACTTCTTTTGATTGGGGTGTTCGTGTACCGGGTAACCCCAAGCATGTTATTTACGTATGGGTAGATGCATTATCTAACTATATTACGGCATTAGGGTACGGAACGGAGAATGAAGAAAAGTATAAAAAATATTGGCCGGCAGATGTTCATTTAGTAGGAAAAGAAATTGTTCGTTTCCATACAATTTATTGGCCAATTATCTTAATGGCTCTTGATTTACCACTTCCGAAAAAAATATTTGCACATGGTTGGATTTTAATGAAAGACGGAAAAATGAGTAAATCAAAAGGGAATGTAGTAGATCCTGTTACGTTAATTGATCGTTATGGTTTAGATGCACTTCGTTATTATCTACTTCGTGAAGTACCATTTGGATCAGATGGTGTATTTACACCAGAAGGATTTGTTGAGCGTATTAATTTTGATCTTGCAAATGATTTAGGAAATTTATTAAATCGTACAGTAGCAATGATTGATAAATATTTTGACGGAGAAATTCCAGCCTATAAAGAAAATGTAACAGAGTTTGATGAAGCTTTAGTAACATTTGCAAAAGATACACTGCAAAAAGTAGAAGATGCAATGGAAAACATGGAGTTTTCAGTAGCACTAAGTACAATTTGGCAACTTGTTAGCCGTACTAATAAATATATCGACGAAACACAGCCATGGGTATTAGCAAAAGATGAAAGTGATTGTGAGAAACTGGCTTCTGTTATGGCACATCTTGCAGAAACACTGCGTCAAATAGCAATTCTGTTAATGCCATTCTTGACAGAAACACCAGGGAAAATCTTTGAACAAATTGGAATTACAGATGAAGAATATAAAACTTGGAATAGCCTTTCTACAATTGGCTGCATTCCAGTTGGTACAAAAGTTGTGAAAGGACAACCTGTATTTCCACGCTTAGAAGTAGAAGTAGAAGTGGAATATATTAAAGAACAAATGAAAGGATCTGCTCCAAAAGTAGAAGGAAAGAAAGAAGCGGCGCCAGAGGTAGAAGAAATTTCAATTGATGATTTCTTTAAAGTAGACTTACGCGTAGCAGAAGTACTAGATGCAGAACCTGTAAAAAAAGCAGATAAGCTGTTAAAGATCCAACTTGATTTAGGCACAGAAAAACGACAAGTTGTCTCTGGAATTGCTAAATTTTACTCTCCAGAAGAATTAAAAGGGAAGAAAGTTATCTGTGTTACAAATTTAAAACCAGTAAAATTACGTGGAGAATTATCACAAGGTATGATTTTGGCAGGCGAAGAAAATGGAAAGTTGTCATTAGCAACAGTCGATCAAAACTTACCAAGCGGTACAAAAATTAAGTAATAACGACAAAATGAGAGATGTTTCACGTGTAACATTTGTGAAGCATCTTTTTTCTCGTTGAAAATCTTTCTAAATTTCCCTTTTTTGTATCAAAATTGTAATATGGTTGTTATTGTCCTGTTAGGAAAGTAATTTTCCCCTATGATAGAATTTATTTCAAATAAAAGGAGTTCTTATTATGCTGTTTGATACACATTCACATTTAAACGCAGAGCAATTTGAAGAGGATTTACAGGAAGTAATTGCAAGAATGAAAGAAGCAGGTGTTTCTTATACAGTTGTAGTTGGTTTTGATGAAGTGACCATCAAAAAGGCAATTGAATTGGCAGAAACATATGATTTTATTTATGCAGCTGTTGGTTGGCATCCCGTTGATGCGATTGATATGACAGAAGAACATTTAAAATGGCTGGAAGAGTTAGCGGCTCATCCGAAAGTCGTTGCACTTGGTGAAATGGGCTTAGATTATCATTGGGACAAATCTCCGAAAGAAGTGCAAAAAGAAGTATTTCGTAAACAAATTAAGCTAGCAAGAAAGGTTAATTTACCAATTATTATACATAATCGGGATGCAACGCAAGACATCGTAGATATTTTGAAAGAAGAAAATGCAGCTGAAGTAGGAGGAATCATGCATTGTTTTAGTGGCAGTGTTGAAGTTGCAAAACAGTGTGTGGAGATGAATTTTCTAATTTCATTAGGCGGGCCAGTAACCTTTAAAAATGCAAAGAAACCAAAAGAAGTTGCGATGGAAATTCCAATGGAACAACTTTTAATTGAAACAGATTGTCCTTATTTAACTCCTCATCCGTTTCGTGGAAAACGAAATGAACCAAGCTATGTAAAGCTTGTTGCGGAGGAAATTGCAAAATTAAAAGGGCTATCTTATGAAGAAGTAGCGGTCAAAACAACAGAAAATGCAAAAAAACTATTCGGCATTCAATAATGAGAAGTAGAGGAGGTATTCCTCCTCTCTTTCTTCCTTCACCTATGTTTATCTTCAGATAAGTAACACTACTAGAAATAGTAGGAGAATGAGAGTTAATAATTCTGATCTAGACAGGGAGGGTACTTTATTTTGATTGCAAATGCTAAAAAGTTATTATCCAGGTTAGAAGTGAACAAAAGATTAGTAGTAAGATTTACGAGTGCATTAATTATTTCAGGATCTGTTGGGACAGTAGCTTATGCGGGAACAACAGATAAAATAACTGTTGAAGTAGATGGAAAGAAACAAGAAATTTATACACATGCGAATACTGTAAGTGAGTTGTTGCAGGAAGAGAAGATTCAAGTGGCAGCAAAAGATCATATATATCCAGCAATTTCTGCGAAAATTAAGGATGAAATGAAAGTAATTGTCGAAAAAGCGAAGCCATTTACGATTATAGTGGATGGAAAAGAGAAACAAGTACAATCAACAGCAAAAACAGTAAAAGATTTGTTAGTAGAAGAACATATTGAAATTAGTGAACATGATAAAGTATATCCTAGTTTGCATACATCGTTAGAAGGCACTCAAAAAATTATGATTCAAAAAGCATTCCCAGTTACATTATATGTTGGCGGTCAAGAACAGCAAGTATGGTCAACTTCGACTACTGTCGCTAACTTTTTGAAAGAACGACAAGTATCACTAAGCGAAATGGATAGAGTAGAACCGGCTTTACAGGAAGTGATGCAACAAAATATGAAGGTCAAAGTGGTTCGAGTAGAAAAAGTAAGCGATGTAGTGGAAGAGCCAATTCCCTTTACTGAAGTGAGACAAGAAGATTCCTCACTCCTTAAGGGAACAGAAAAAGTGATTCAAGAAGGAATAGAAGGAAAAAAGAAGAAAGTATTTGCAGTTATCAAAGAAGATGGAAATGAAGTTTCAAGAAACTTACAGAAAGAAGAAATAGTGCAAGAAGAA
Organism: Bacillus sp. NPDC077411; assembly: GCF_044543425.1. Lineage (NCBI taxonomy): Bacteria > Bacillati > Bacillota > Bacilli > Caryophanales > Bacillaceae > Bacillus > Bacillus sp. NPDC077411. The sequence continues at coordinate 11,834 of NZ_JBITWA010000030.1, forward strand.
AAAAATCGTATTGTAGCTGTTGGCAAAAAAGAAGAAAAGCCTATTTTAGATGATGCAGAAGGTGTAGTTGCCAACGAATTTTTTGTGCAAGCAACAGCTTACTCACCGTATTGTGGTGGATGCCAAGGTGTAAGCGCGGGTGGTTATAATTATAAGGAAAATCCAAATATGAAATTAATTGCAGTAGATCCACGGATTATTCCTCTTGGAACAAAGGTATGGGTAGAAGGATATGGATATGCAGTTGCTGGTGACACGGGCGGAGCAATTAAAGGGTATCGTATTGATGTTCTTATGCCAACAGAATCACAGGTAGATGCTTGGGGAAGAAAACAAGTAAAGATTAAAGTGTTACAATAATATGGTAAGCAGAGGAACTTTTTCTCCTCTGCTTTTTAAATTGTATCAACTAGGAAAATAATAATGGAAAAGTAGGCGTTTTTTTGTTTTACTAATTAGAGATGTGAAATGAGTGTGGAGGAAGTTATGAAGATTAAAGAAATAATTGTTGTGGAAGGTAAGGATGATACGGTTGCCATTAAGCGTGCAGTGGATGCAGATACAATTGAAACGAACGGTTCGGCAATTGGAGATCATGTCATTGAACAGGTAAAATTGGCGCAACAAACACGAGGTGTTATTATTTTTACAGACCCTGATTACCCTGGAGAACGTATTCGTAAAATTATTTCTGAGAAAGTGCCAGGATGTAAACACGCATTTTTACCAAAAGAAGAAGCATTGGCAAAGCGAAAGAAGGGTGTTGGCATTGAGCATGCTTCTAACGAATCTATTAGGCGCGCTTTGGAAAGTTTACATGGAGAGATGGAAGAGTACACGAGCGAAATTCATTGGATTGACTTAGTAGAAGCGGGGCTTGTTGGTGGAGAAAAAGCAAAAAGCCGGAGAGAACGAATGGGTAAGCTATTAAAAATCGGTTATACAAATGCAAAACAGTTACATAAACGTTTGCAAATGTTTCAAATTTCAAAGCAGGATTTTGCAAAAGCGTATAAGCAAGTATTACAGGAGGAAAAGAAATGAAAGATATCGCAACGCCAAATCGTACAAAAGATATTGTTGAAAAGTATGGATTTTCATTTAAAAAGAGTTTAGGACAAAACTTTTTAATTGATACAAATGTATTAAATCGGATTGTAGATTACGCGGAGGTTGGATCTGAGAGTGGGGCAATCGAGATTGGCCCTGGTATTGGAGCATTAACAGAACAACTGGCAAAACGTGCTAAGAAGGTAGTAGCGTTTGAAATTGATCAACGTCTTTTACCTATTTTAGAAGAGACATTAGCGCCTTATAATAATGTAACGGTAATTAATAAGGATATTTTAAAAGCTGATGTAAATACTGTATTTCAAGAGCAGTTTGAAGAAGGGCAAGATGTAATGGTAGTAGCGAACTTACCATACTATGTGACAACGCCAATTTTATTTAAGTTATTAGAAGAACAATTACCAGTGCGTGGTTTTGTTGTGATGATGCAAAAAGAAGTAGCAGATCGCTTAGCAGCTCGTCCAGGAACAAAAGATTATGGTTCGTTGTCAATTGCCATTCAATACTATACAGAACCAGAAACGGTGATGACGGTTCCGCGTACAGTATTTGTACCACAGCCAAATGTAGATTCAGCAGTTATTCGTTTACTAAGACGTCCAAAGCCACTTGTGGAAGTAAAAGATGAAGCATTCTTCTTCGAAGTAGTGCGTGCTAGCTTTGCACAGCGACGTAAAACATTAATGAATAATTTATCTAATAATTTAAATGGTTTTCCAAAGGATAAAATATTACTTGAACGTATATTAGCAGAAGTTGAAATTGATCCGAAACGAAGAGGCGAAACATTATCAATTGAAGAGTTTGCAAAGTTAAGCAACGCTTTATTTTTATCCCGCATTAACGGGCAATAAGACCCCCACTGATGGAAGTTTCACTTTATATAAAATGTAAAAGGTAGCTCGTTTTGAGCTGCCTTTTTTGTCACCTTTTTCCTATAAGTTCATAGGCTAAAACAGAACGTAGTGAGTTATATGTCCCTACGAGTTTGGAGGTAAAAGGATGGCTGTACACGTTGGAGATTTAGTGGAGAGAAAGTCTTATAAGCGCGACCTTCTTTTTCGAGTAACAGAAATAAAAGACACGATAGCAATTTTGTTTGGGGAAGAATTTCGGCTCGTAGCAGATGCACCAATAGAAGATTTAGTTCTTGTCGATCAACGGGATTATACGAAAAGAGTGAAACAGGAACGAGAAACAATGGAAAAGACATATCGTTTATTTCAACAAGATTATGTATTAATGAGAGAGCGCCAAGAATATCAGTCAACAGGCGGCTATGCAAATGAAGTAAATTATTTTCAAATGCCAGGTAAAGTGCTCCATCTTGATGGGGATCCTTTATATTTAAGAAAATGCTTAGATCTATATACGAAAATAGGTGTGCCTGTACAGGGAATTCATTGTAAAGAAACGGAGATGCAAGACAAGGTTCTAGATTTAATTGAGCATGTTCGTCCTGATATCTTAGTGATTACCGGACATGATGCTTATACAAAATCAAAAGGAGAAATGGGCAATTTAGCCGCTTATCGTCATTCTAAGCATTTTGTACAGGCTGTACGTACAGTACGAAAAAAGTATCCTTCATTAGATCACCCTGTTATTTTTGCTGGAGCATGTCAATCGCATTTTGAAGCTCTTATTCGAGCTGGAGCAAATTTTGCAAGCTCTCCGTCCCGTATTAATATTCATGCATTAGATCCAGTATATGTTGTAGCAAAAGTGAGCTTTACTTCTTTTATGGAACGGGTTAATGTTTGGGATGTAATACGCAATACAGTAACCGGTGAGAAGGGGCTTGGTGGAATTGAAACAAAAGGAATTTTACGAACAGGATTGCCCTTTCAATATTATGAAGAGTGAGCAAGGTAAGCATTTGCCTTGCTTTTTATGTATGCGCTTTTTGAGATTTGGATAAAAAAGTATAAGAACGTACAGACTATATATGTATAACTTGTATTTTTATACTTTCCATCCCAATTACAGCGAGGTGTAGCATGATATGTCAAAACGTTTAGATGAAATTAAAAGTGCTTTGGACCATCATCTTGGTCAGAGGCTTATGCTAAAAGCCAATAGTGGAAGAAGGAAGACGATAGAACGATCTGGTGTGCTGGCAGAAACATACCGTTCGGTTTTTGTAGTTCAACTTGATCAACAAGAAGATACATTTCAGCGTGTTTCTTATAGTTATGCAGACGTATTAACAGAGACTGTTGAGCTTACGTTTTATGATGCACAAGATAATGAAATCATGTTAGGTGAACAATCTGTTTAAGGATGGGATCTGTTTGATTACATATATTTTCCGGATTTGAAGAAATTCGTAGTGTCACATACTAAATGTACCGTAGCGATAAAGGGGGACTTGCGTTGAGTAGACGAAGAGGAGTCATGTCAAATAAATTTAAAGAAGAGCTTGCAAAAGAGCTTGGATTTTATGATGTCGTGCAAAAAGAAGGATGGGGCGGAATTCGTGCGAAAGATGCTGGTAATATGGTTAAACGTGCAATTGAAATTGCAGAGCAGCAATTGATGAAACAAAACCAGTAACAGTAAGATACTTCTATGCTACGGTAGCCGAGGAGATGTTCCTCGGCTTTTTGCACGCGAAAAAGTTGTATTCGTAGTGTATAAGTAGTTTCATTCTTGATGCTTTTCGTTATAATTAGGAAAGTGTCATCGTTCTACTATAAATTTATGGTAAAATAAACGATAAAAGATTGAGTACATAGAGTAGGTGAATAGATTGAAGCTACTAGTTAAAGCACCAGCAAAAATTAATTTGTCGTTAGATGTACTAGGGAAAAGACCGGACGGTTATCATGAAGTTAAAATGATTATGACAACAATTGATTTAGCAGATCGGTTAGAACTAACAGAGTTATCTGAAGACCGGATTGAAATTGTATCTCATAACCGTTATGTCCCAGACGACCAAAGAAATTTAGCTTATCAGGCGGCAAAATTGTTAAAGGAACGCTTTCAAGTAAAAAGAGGAGTATCTATTACAATTGAAAAAACGATTCCGGTTGCAGCGGGCTTAGCAGGTGGAAGCAGCGATGCAGCTGCAGCATTAAGAGGTCTGAATCAATTATGGAATCTTGGACTTACAATTGATGAACTTGCAGAATTAGGTGCCGAGATTGGATCAGATGTATCGTTTTGTGTATATGGCGGAACTGCCATTGCAACAGGTCGTGGAGAGAAAATCGAACATATTAAGACACCTCCTTCTTGCTGGGTTATTTTGGCCAAACCACATATTGGTGTATCTACAGCTGACGTATATGGGAATTTACGATTAAATCGTGTAACACATCCAGATGTAAACCGTATGGTTGAAGTGATTCAAAATGGTGACTATGAGGGAATTTGTCATGCTGTTGGCAATGTATTAGAAGATGTAACATTTTCAATGCATCCTGAAGTTGCAAATATTAAGGCTCAGATGAAACGTTTCGGTGCAGATGCGGTTTTAATGAGTGGTAGCGGTCCAACAGTTTTTGGTTTAGTTCGTCATGATTCACGCATGCACCGTATTTATAACGGTTTAAAAGGATTTTGTGATCAAGTATACGCAGTTCGTTTATTAGGAGAACGAGAAGGTCTTGAATAAAGGCGTATAATAAGTTATGATTTGTTTAAAATATTCGTAATTTGAGGTGAGAGCATGAAAATTAGACGAAGTACAAGGTTAGTCGATATGACTTATTATTTGCTTCAAAACCCTCGTCAGTTAGTTTCTCTCACTTTTTTTGCTGAACGGTATCAATCTGCTAAATCTTCTATTAGTGAAGATTTAGTTATTATTAAACAAACGTTTGAACAACAAGGAGTCGGCACATTACAAACGGTACCAGGCGCAGCAGGAGGAGTGAAATATATCCCATATATAAGTCAGAAGGAAGCAAAGCAAATTATTAGTGAGCTTTGTAAATTATTTGAGAATCCTGATCGTATTCTTCCGGGTGGTTATTTATATATGACGGATCTTTTAAGTAATCCGCGCTACATTAATGGTGCAGGAAGACTTTTTGCTTCTGTATTTGCAAGACAGCCAATTGACGCTGTTATGACAGTTGCGACAAAAGGGATTCCTTTAGCATATGCAGTAGCCAATTATTTAAATGTTCCAGTCGTAATTGCTAGAAAAGATAATAAAGTAACAGAAGGCCCAACAGTAAGTATTAATTATGTGTCAGGTTCTTCTAAGCGTATTCAAACGATGACATTAGCAAAGCGTAGTCTTCTAGAAGGTGCGAATGTATTAATCATTGATGATTTTATGAAGGCTGGCGGAACAGTGCAAGGTATGATGAGTATGCTTGAGGAATTTAATGCAAATGTTGTTGGCATTGGTGTTTTAGTGGAATCAAGTGATATTGAGGAAAGACTTGTAGATAACTTTGTTTCGTTAATTCGCTTGTCTGAAGTAGATGTGAGAGAAAAGACGATTCAAGTGGAAAAAGGAAATTATTCTTTAAGTCCATTTGCTGATATGATTGTAGAAGTTGAATAAGATAAACAATCTTCTTCATAGATTGTTTTAAAGAAGATACTGTTCGTCAGAGCGGGGGAAAAGATAAAGCAACTGCTTTATCTTTTTTTATACTGATTGATAATAAGCTTTTACCAGTTGGGTACTTTGTCATATTATTTACGGGCAGTAAGTTTTAGCAGGTGGTAAGCTCCCAACTTGGAGGCTTACCACCTGCTAAAACAATAGGTTTCTTGTTAGGGGAAGCTTGTAAAAGCAGGATAAAAATATAAAAGGGTGAGAAACGATGAAAGTAGTTCAAACAAATGAAGCGCCGCAGGTGATTGGTCCATATTCACAAGGTATGATTGTAAATAATATGTTTTACAGTTCTGGACAAATTCCTTTAACAGTAAATGGTGAACTTGTGACTGGGGATGTAAAGGAGCAAACAGAGCAAGTGTTTCAAAATTTAAAGGCAGTATTAATAGAAGCGGGAGCATCGTTTGAGACAGTGGTAAAAACAACTGTATTTTTAAAAGATATGAATGATTTTGATGCGGTAAATGAAGTATATAGTACATATTTTTCTACAAATAAACCAGCACGTTCTTGTGTACAAGTAGTGAAATTACCGAAAGATGTATCTGTTGAAATTGAAGTTATCGCCCTTGTAAAATAAGGAATTGTAAGCGATAACTTATATTTATTTATATATTTCACTTATATAAAAATTTTTATCTTAAAAATTTTTGAAAAATTGAAGGAAAAATAGAACATTTGTGGAATTTATAGAAATATATCGCTTATTTAGAAAAAGGGTGGTGAACACAAGATGGAAGTGACTGACGTAAGATTACGCCGCGTAAACACAGAAGGCCGCATGCGAGCGATTGCTTCTATTACACTAGACCATGAATTTGTTGTTCATGATATTCGTGTAATTGATGGCAATAATGGATTATTTGTAGCAATGCCAAGTAAACGTACTCCAGATGGAGAGTTCCGTGATATTGCTCATCCAATTAATTCTAATACTCGTTCTAAGATTCAAGATGCGGTTTTAACTGAGTATCACCGTTTAGGCGAGTTAGAAGAAGTTGAGTTTGAAGAAGCTGGAGCTTCGTAAAATTCGAATAAGAAGGGCTCTAAAAGAAGAGCTCTATAATTTTGGCAAACTCCTGTAAGCATTTACAGGAGTTTGTTGTTGTTTTCATATATTATATAAATCGATTTTGATTTTTTAGCATATAAGTCGTTGCTATGCAGAAACAACTAATCTGCATTTCCTCTTTACCTTTGTTTTCACACTTGCATATGGCAAGGTATTCTCCTTGAAAAAGAAAGTGATTTTTATATCATTTTTTCAATTTGCCCCTATAATAGTTGCCTCAATTTTTTATGAAAAGAGAATAGTATAGCTTATTTCATAAAAAGATATGAAATACTAAAACATTGTATAAAAGTTATGGTAAAATTTAATAGTTATAAGGTGTTTCTTGAAATATATAGTTATTTAGGATAATATCTTTAATGGATAAATAGGTTGCGATGGAGGGTCTATATGTCAAAAAGATTTGCAGTGATTCTTGCTGCAGGGAAAGGCACACGTATGAAGTCAAGTTTATACAAAGTGCTACATCCTGTATGCGGGAAACCGATGGTACAGCATGTAGTTGATCAAGTCTCTCAGCTAGAAGTGCAGAAACTTGTTACGGTTGTTGGACACGGCGCTGAAAAGGTACAAGATCAATTAGGAAGTGCAAGTGAATTTGCATTGCAAACAGAGCAGCTAGGAACAGCGCATGCCGTTATGCAAGCAGCTGATGCACTGGGGAACGAGGAAGGAACAACATTAGTAATTTGTGGTGATACACCTCTTATTACAGCAGAAACAATGGAAGCTTTATTAAAGCAGCATGAAGAAGCAGGTGCAAAGGCAACGGTATTAACAGCCTATATAGAAGAGCCTGCTGGTTATGGTCGGATTGTTCGTAATGAAAATGGTCATGTTGAAAAAATTGTTGAACATAAAGATGCAAATGAAGTAGAGCGAGCTATTAAAGAAATTAATACAGGTACGTATTGTTTTGATAATAAAGCGCTATTTGCTTCCCTTTCTAAAGTTTCCAATGAAAATGTGCAGGGAGAATATTACCTTCCAGATGTAATTGAGATTTTGAAAAATGAAGGTCATATTGTATCTGCCTATCAAACAGAGCATTTTGATGAAACATTAGGAGTTAACGACAGGGTCGCTCTATCGCAAGCGGAAGACATTATGAAAAAACGTATTAACCGTAAACACATGGTAAATGGTGTTACGATTATTGATCCGAACAACACGTATATTTCTGGTGATGCAAAAATTGGTAATGATACGGTTATTTATCCGGGAACAATTATTGAAGGTTATACTGTTATTGGATCAAATTGTGAAGTTGGACCACATACAGTCATACGTGATAGTGAAGTGGGCGATAATACAACAATTCGTCAGTCTACTGTTCATGATAGTAAGATTGGTATTGATGTTGCAATTGGACCGTTCGCTCATATCCGTCCGCAATCTGTTATTGGTAATGAAGTTCGTGTTGGAAACTTCGTTGAAATTAAAAAGACTGTTTTCGGGAATAGAAGTAAAGCTTCTCACTTAAGCTATATTGGTGATGCAGAGGTGGGAGAAGATGTAAATCTTGGCTGTGGTTCTATTACAGTAAACTACGATGGCAAGAATAAATTTAAAACTGTGATTGGCGATGGTGTGTTTATTGGTTGTAACTCAAACCTTGTTGCTCCTGTAACAGTTCGAGATGGTGCTTATGTTGCGGCAGGTTCTACAATTACAGAAGATGTGCCAGCAAAAGCATTATCAATTGCACGTGCACGTCAAACAAACAAAGAAGATTATGTTGATCAATTGCTGAATAAGAAAAATTCATAATGTGGAGGGTTAATCTAGATGTCGACTCAATATCTAAATTCTAATTTGAAAGTATTTTCTTTAAACTCTAATAAGGCACTTGCTGAGCAAATTGCAAAGCACATTGGAGTAGAATTAGGAAAATGTTCTGTTGCACGCTTTAGTGATGGAGAAATTCAAATTAACATTGAAGAAAGTATTCGTGGTTGCGATGTATTTGTCATCCAATCTACGAGCTTCCCAGTAAATGAGCATATTATGGAATTGCTTATTATGATCGATGCATTAAAACGTGCATCTGCGAAAACAATTAACATTGTTATTCCTTACTATGGTTATGCACGTCAAGATCGTAAAGCGCGCTCTCGTGAGCCGATTACAGCGAAACTTTTTGCAAACTTACTGGAAACAGCGGGTGCTACTCGTGTAATTACTCTAGATTTACATGCTCCACAAATTCAAGGATTCTTCGATATTCCAATCGACCATTTAATGGGTGTACCTATTCTTTCTGATTGCTTTGAGAAGAAAGGTCTTAAGGATATTGTAATCGTATCTCCTGACCATGGTGGTGTAACACGTGCTCGAAAAATGGCAGATCGCTTAAAAGCGCCAATCGCCATTATCGATAAACGCCGTCCGCGTCCAAACGTAGCGGAAGTAATGAATATCGTAGGTAATATCGAAGGTAAAACAGCAATTTTAATTGATGACATCATTGATACAGCTGGTACAATTACATTGGCAGCAAACGCTCTTATAGAGAACGGTGCTTCTGAAGTATATGCTTGCTGTACACACCCAGTTTTATCTGGTCCAGCAATTGAACGTATTCAAAATTCAAACATTAAAGAGTTAGTTGTAACAAACTCTATCGTATTACCAGAAGAAAAGAAAATTGATAAAGTACAAGAACTTTCTGTTGCTCCGTTAATTGGTGAAGCAATTATTCGTGTTTACGAAGAAGAATCTGTAAGTGTACTATTCAATTAATTGGATAGAATGAGACGTAACCAGTGTTGGTTACGTCTTTTCGTATCGAAAAAAGAAAGTGGTGTTACAAATGAAATTAATAGTAGGACTTGGTAACCCAGGGAGAGAATATGAATTAACAAGGCATAACATTGGGTTCATGGCAATAGATGAATTATCTAAACGTTGGAATATCCCATTAAATGAGCAGAAATTTAAGGGATTATTCGGTGCGGGTTTTGTAAATGGAGAGAAAGTTATTTTATTAAAGCCACTTACATATATGAATTTATCTGGAGAAAGTATTCGTCCACTTATGGATTACTATAAAATTGATATTGAAGACTTTGTAGTGATGTATGATGATTTAGATATTCCAGTTGGAAAATTACGTCTTCGCATGAAAGGTAGTGCGGGTGGCCATAACGGTGTAAAATCAACGATTGCACATTTAGGAACACAGGAATTTCAACGCATTCGTATGGGAATTGATCGTCCTAAAAATGGGATGAAAGTAGTCGATTATGTATTAGGACGTTTTATGGCAGATGAGATGCCAGAGGTAGAACGAGCAATTGAAAAAAGTGCAAGTGCATGTGAAGAGTGGTTGAAAACTCCATTTTTACAAGTTATGAATACTTTCAATAATTAATATTTCAAAAATGGAATATTTTTTAATATTTATATCCATAATAGTAATAACTGTACCGCTAGGAGGAAATTATGGACGGACATTATTACTGCAGACATTGTGGGTATAGGATAGGTAGTATTACAGCGGAGAAGGTATACGGCTTTGTGCTAGGTCAACTAACAGAGCAGGAGCGATTAGAAATGATTCATTTTGATGAAAACGGAAATATATATATAAAAACAATTTGTGAATCGTGTCAAAAAACGCTCGCATCCTATCCGGAGTATTATGAATATGAACTGTTCTTACAGTGAAAATGAACTAACTATCAGAGTATGTTTTTCTTACCAATAGTTAGTTGAACACATTGTCCCTTTATAATAGGGGAGAACTTCCGCCCTTCTCTTTTCTAAATATGAAGATGAGAGGCTTACAGCTATGAGGGATAGGATGTAATGCTTCGCTTTGGCTTGTCCAAAGCATTTTTCTGTTTTCTTTTTCCGAAATATTTGCATAAAATATAGTAGCTTGCTCTTTATGTTGAGAGGAGTTTTGAAAAATGATAGGTTTACTAGAGCAATTTTACGAAAATAAAGAAATACGATCAATTATAGATGGATTAGAAGAAGGTTTAAAAGAACAGCTTATCTCAGGCATGGCAACCTCTTCTCGTTCATTATTAATGGCTAGTTTATATAAAAAAACAAAGCAGTCACAGCTTGTTATCACACATAATTTATATCAAGCGCAAAAAGTATATGAGGATTTGGTTTCATTAATTGGAGAGCAGGATGTTTGGTTATATCCTGTAAATGAATCTATTGCATCAGAAATCGGTGTTGCGAGCCCAGAATTGAAGGCGCAGCGCATTGAGGTGCTGAATCGCTTAGCGGCTGGAGAAAGTGGAATTATTGTGGCTCCTGTTGCTGGTTTGCGCCGATTTCTACCAAGAAAAGAGATGTGGAAGAAACAGCAAATTGAATTAAAAATGGGACAAGAAATCGATCTTGATGAACTGTTTCACGTATTAACGACCATGGGATATGAACGTAAATCTATGGTAGAAGCTCCTGGAGAATTTAGTGTTCGGGGTGGAATATTAGACATCTATCCATTAACGGAAGAATTACCAATTCGTATTGAGTTTTTTGATACCGAAGTAGATTCCATCCGTTCCTTTACTGTAGAAGAACAGCGCTCACAGGAGAAGATGGATAAAATATCATTTGGTCCAGCTACAGAATTTGTATTTTCTAAAGAAGAACTAGCATTTGGAATTCAGAAGTTAGAATCAAGTTTAGCTAATACAATAAAAAAAGTATCTGATGAGAAGCTAAAAACAATAATATTAGAAACTGTTACATATGAGTTAGAATTATTGAAAAATGGACAGACCATTGAGCAGATGTTTAAATATTTATCTTTATTTTATAATGAACCTGCTAGTCTAATAGAATATTTACCGGAAAATGGTGTTGTTATTCTAGATGAGGTCTCTCGAATTCAGGAAACAGCAGAGCATTTAGAAACAGAGGAAGCAGAATGGTATATATCGCTTCTTGGAGAAGGTGCAATTGTTCAAGATTTAACTTTTTCTCATAATTTTGCACAATTTTTGAACCATAAAAAACGAAAATTCTTGTACTTAACTTTGTTTTTACGCCACATTCCGCATACACAGCCGCAAAACATTGTGAATTTGACATGTAAAACGATGCAAGACTTTCACGGTCAAATGAATTTGTTAAAAACAGAAATTGATAGATGGACGAAAAGTCGTTTTACAACGGTTGTATTAGGTGCAAATGAAGAACGAACAAAGAAATTGCAGCACATTTTAAATGATTATGATATTGAAGCAGATATTATTGAAGGAACAGAGGTATTGCTCCCAGGCCGTATTCAAGTTATGGTGGGTGACTTACATGCAGGTTTTGAAATGCCGATGCAAAAGCTTGCGATTATTACCGAAAAAGAATTATTTAATAAAAAGGTAAAAAAATCACAGCGTAAGCAAAAACTTTCGAATGCAGAGAGAATTAAAAGTTACTCTGAATTAAAAGTTGGTGATTATGTTGTTCACGTAAATCACGGTATCGGTAAATTTTTAGGAATTGAAACATTAGAAATTAATGGTGTCCATAAAGATTATTTGCATATCAAATATCAAGGAAATGATAAGTTATACGTTCCAATTGAACAAATTGACCAGGTGCAAAAGTATGTAGGATCTGAAGGGAAAGATCCGAAAATTTACAAGCTTGGCGGAAATGATTGGAAGAAAGTTAAGACAAAGGTAGAAAAATCTGTTCAAGATATTGCGGATGATTTAATTAAGCTGTATGCAGAGCGCGAAGCATCAAAAGGATACGCGTTTACTCCGGATACTTCTGAGCAACAGGAATTTGAATCATCATTCCCTTATCAAGAAACGGAAGATCAGTTACGCTCAATTGCAGAAATTAAGAAGGATATGGAGCGCGGTCGTCCGATGGATCGTTTGCTTTGCGGTGACGTTGGATATGGAAAAACTGAAGTAGCAATTCGTGCTGCTTTTAAAGCGATTATGGATGAAAAACAAGTTGCGATTTTAGTACCGACGACAATTTTAGCGCAACAGCATTATGAAACAATTCGAGAACGCTTCCAAGATTATCCGATTAATATTGGGTTATTAAGTCGCTTTCGTACGAGAAAACAGCAGAATGAAACAATTAAAGGATTAAAGGATGGCACTGTTGATATTGTTATCGGTACACATCGTCTTCTGTCAAAGGATGTTATATATAAAGATTTAGGATTACTTATTATTGATGAAGAGCAGCGCTTTGGTGTAACACATAAAGAAAAAATTAAGCAATTAAAGGCTAATATTGATGTACTAACATTAACAGCGACACCAATTCCGCGTACGCTTCATATGTCTATGTTAGGTGTTCGTGATTTATCTGTTATTGAAACGCCGCCAGAAAATCGTTTTCCGGTACAAACGTATGTTGTAGAATATAATCCAGCGTTAATAAGAGAGGCAATTGAACGTGAACTTGCAAGAGGTGGGCAAGTATATTTCTTATACAATCGCGTTGAAGATATTGAGCGAAAAGTAGATGAAATTTCAATGCTTGTTCCTGATGCACGTGTAACTTTTGCGCATGGAAAGATGAATGAGAGTGAATTAGAATCTGTTATGCTTGCTTTCTTAGAGGGTCAACACGATGTACTTGTAAGTACAACGATTATTGAAACAGGCGTTGATATTCCGAACGTAAATACATTAATTGTATTCGATGCAGATCGTATGGGATTATCGCAGTTGTATCAGTTACGGGGCCGGGTAGGGCGTTCTAATCGTGTTGCCTATGCATATTTTACGTATAAGCGTGATAAAGTGTTATCTGAGGTGGCAGAAAAACGGTTGCAGGCTATTAAAGAATTTACAGAGCTAGGATCTGGATTTAAAATTGCTATGCGTGATTTATCTATCCGCGGGGCCGGGAATCTACTAGGTGCAGAGCAGCATGGCTTTATTGATTCCGTTGGTTTTGATTTATATTCACAAATGTTAAAAGATGCAATTGAACAGCGGATAGGTACGGGTGCAGAAGAGCAAGTAATTGATGTTGAGATTGATCTAGAAGTAGATGCATATTTACCAGATGCGTATATTTCCGATAGCAAACAAAAAATTATGATGTATAAGCAATTTAGGGGCGTTTCTACTATTGAGGATATTGAAGAATTACAAGAAGAGATGATTGATCGCTTCGGTGACTATCCACAAGAAGTTGGATATTTATTACAAATTGCGAATATTAAAGCGCTAGCGATGCAAGAGGGAATCGAATTGATTAAGCAAATGAAACAAGAAGTGACACTGCTATTTTCAGAAAAGGCTAGTCAAAATATTGATGGTGGAAAATTATTTATGCTTGGTAGCAGTTTTGGGCGTATGATTGGCCTTGGTATGGAAGGTTCCCGTTTGAAAATTGTGATGAATGTGCGTGAAATAGAAGTAGCGAAATGGCTTACAATCGCTGAAAATTTATTAAAAGGTTTAAAAGACGTGAAAAAAGAAGAGATAAATGCTTAAATAAGAATAAAAAATACAATTCGGCGTGTATAGAAGAACTAATGTGTAAAATACTATGCTTAATAGTTGGTGGTTTTTACATGAACAGGTAAAAGCACCACTTTTATCATCAGTAGAAAGTGAGGCAGCATTAGAATGAAAGCAACTGGAATTGTACGTCGAATTGATGATTTAGGAAGGGTTGTTATCCCGAAAGAAATTCGCAGAACTCTCCGTATTCGGGAAGGTGACCCGTTAGAAATTTTTGTTGATCGCGATGGAGAAGTTATTTTAAAGAAATATTCTCCAATTAGTGAATTAGGTGATTTTGCTAAGGAATATGCAGATGCTCTATATGATAGTTTAGGACATAACGTACTTGTTTGTGACCGCGATTCAATTATCGCTGTCGCTGGCGTGTCAAAAAAAGAATACTTAAATAAAAGCGTTGGGGATTTAGTTGAGAAAGCAATGGAAGAACGCAAATCAGTTGTCATGACAGATGAAAGTGAAATTTCTATTATCGATGGAGTGGCTGAAAAGGTACAATCTTATACAATCGGTCCAATTATTGCAAATGGCGATCCGATTGGAGCTGTTATTATTTTTTCAAAAGAAGGAATCATTAGTGATGTAGAACATAAAGCCGTGGAAACAGCAGCAAGCTTCCTAGCAAAACAAATGGAACAATAAAGCTTAGCTAACCATCAGTGAGTGTTTTTTTTCACTGATGGTTAACTGATCCCACCTGTGTTTCTACGGGCGGTTAAGCTTCGTGATACACCGCAATGTACCGTGGAATTATATATCTATGTAAAGGTAGCATTTTGCTACCTTTTTTATATGATCACATTGAAAGTCGAAAGCTGTTTTTTTCTTTGTGATATAATACGTAGGATGAGTATAGAAAAAAAGGGAGATTGCATGGTTATGGAGACGAAGAAGTACCACGCTTTTTGGCGCGGAGCAATTATATTAACAATTGCGAGCTTTGTTACAAAAGTATTAAGCGCCTTTTACCGTATTCCATATCAAAATATAGCTGGTGATATTGGTTTTTATATTTATCAGCAAATTTACCCGTTTTACGGGTTTTGTTTAATTTTAGCGACATATGGTTTTCCAATCATTATTTCAAAAATGATTGCAGAACGTTTAGAGCGAGGAGAACGGAAAGAAGCAGAGGCCATTATATGTATTTCTTTTTGGTTTTTATTAGCTATTGGGATCATAGGATGTAGTGTATTATTTTTCGGTGCACATACAATTGCATCTTTAATGGGGGATGCTAATTTAGAAAAGCTAATTTGTGTTATTGCATTTTCTTTTTTATTAATGCCATTTCTTTCGGTAGCACGAGGTTATTTTCAAGGGTTTGGAAATATGATACCAACAGCTGTATCACAGGTAATAGAACAAACGATTCGCGTATCCATTATCGTATTCTTGTCATTATTCCTTATAAAAAAAGGGGTTGATTTATATACGGTGGGAGCAGGTGCTATGTTTGGCTCTATAGCAGGTGGTTTTATTGGTGTGATTGTATTGCTGTTTTATTTGCGAAAGGACTTTTGTTCTATTTTTCTGCAAAGCTTGAAAGGTATTTCAAATAAAAAGACCATTATTCGTACGTTGTTTTGGCAAGGGATTGCGATTTGTGTTAGTAACTTAGTGTTAATTTTTATACAAATGGCAGATTCTATTTCACTTTATAGCTTACTTGTTCAGAATGGAGAACCGGTAGAAATAGCAAAGATGTTAAAGGGTGTATATGATCGCAGTATTCCTCTTATGCAGCTTGGGACGGTCGTGACAACATCGTTTTCACTTTCTTTAATCCCAATGATTACAGCTGCAAAAGAGAGAGGAGATCAAGTGTTCATTCGCGAAAAAATACAGCTAGCAATTAAAATTACATTTGTAATTGGACTTGCTGCATCACTAGGACTCGCGAGTATCATTCGTCCAACAAATATTATGCTATTTGCAAATGGCAACGGCTCTGTTGTGCTGGGAATTTTAGCTGTTTCTATTCTGTTTAGTTCATTAGCAATTACAACTGCATCTATTTTGCAAGGGTTAGGACAAACCGTAAAACCAGCCTTGTTTGTTGTAATTGGCGCATGTGTGAAATTGTTACTAAATTATATGTTTGTTCCGTATTTTGGTGTAATTGGTGCAGCTGTTGCAACTGTGATTGCGTTGTTGTGTATTGCTATATTGAATAGTGTATTACTGATTCAAGTTGTTAATGAGCCACTTATACAGAAAAAACCCATTGTAGGTGTAACAATCGGAGCATTAAGTATGGTGTTAGTG
This sequence comes from Bacillus sp. NPDC077411, assembly GCF_044543425.1. NCBI lineage: Bacteria > Bacillati > Bacillota > Bacilli > Caryophanales > Bacillaceae > Bacillus > Bacillus sp. NPDC077411. The sequence goes on from NZ_JBITWA010000030.1 coordinate 28,305, forward strand.
CTTGCTGGATTTATGTATATGTTTGAGAGGTTTGGATTACAAGCTAACGAGGCGCATAGAGGATTGGCCGCGATTCAAGCGTTACTGTGTGTCGGTGTTGGTGGTTTACTATACGTATTTTTAATTTTAAAGCTACAAGTATTTACAGCGCAGGAACTTGGGGCGGTTATGAAACATGAAAAAGTACAAACTTCGCTGAAGAAGAGTGGATAGAGGTGGGCATTATGAAAAGAACAATTACGATTGTAGGATTAGGAGCTGGTGAATTAGATCAGCTTACAATGGGTGTATATCGAAAAGTGAAAGAAGCAGCACATATGTATGTTCGAACAAAAGAGCACCCAGTTATAGAAGAACTCGAGAAAGAAGGTGTATTATACACATCTTTTGATGCTATATATGAAGCATATGATACATTTGAAGAAGTGTATGAAACAATTTCTAATACATTGATTCAAAAAGCTAAGGAGACAGATATTTTATATGCAGTTCCGGGTCATCCGCTCGTGGCAGAACGTACTGTACAACTTTTACTACAAAAAGGAGAAAAAGAGAATATTGTTGTGCGCGTCGAGGGTGGGCAAAGCTTTTTAGACCCAATGTTTGCAAGTTTGAAAATTGATCCAATTGAAGGATTTCAATTGATTGATGCGACGTCATTTGAAAGAGGACAATTAGAGCTTCGTCAGCACTTGATTTTCTGCCAAGTGTATGATGCATTTATTGCATCTGAGGTCAAACTAACATTAATGGAAATGCTTCCGGATGATTATGAAATATATATTGTGACTGCGGCTGGAACATCATTTGAACAAGTGAAGAAAGTGCCGCTCTATTTATTAGATCATGAGGCAGAGCTTAATAATTTAACGAGTGTGTATGTGCCGCCAGTGTTAAATCGACAATCATTATATCAAGAATTTGATGTATTACGCGGTATTATCGCAGAACTACGCGGACCAAACGGATGCCCGTGGGATAAAAAACAAACGCACCAAACGTTAAAGAAATATTTAATTGAAGAAGCATATGAAGTATTAGAGGCTATCGATGAGGAGGATGACGATCACCTTATTGAAGAACTTGGTGATGTGCTCTTGCAAGTTATGCTTCATGCACAAATTGGTGAAGATGAAGGTTGGTTCTCGATTGACGATGTCATTCACACGTTGTCTGAAAAAATGGTACGCCGTCATCCTCACGTATTCGGAGATGTTAGTGTAGAGACCGCTGATGATGTTGTTACGAATTGGGAAGAAATTAAGAAACAAGAAAAAGGAAATATAAAAGAGTCTATCTTATCAGGTATTCCGAAGAGTTTACCACAGTTAATGCGTGCTTATGAAATTCAAAAAGAGGCAGCGAAGGTTGGATTTGATTGGGATAATGTCAAGCCAATGATGGAAAAAGTAGATGAGGAATGGGAAGAGTTTCAACGTGAAGTGATAGCTATGGATGAAGAGAAAATGTTGGCGGAATTTGGTGATTTGGTATTTGCATTTGTAAATATTGCTCGCTATTATAAAATCAATCCAGAAGAAGCGCTTCATAAGACAAATGAAAAATTTATGAGCCGTTTTTTATATATGGAAGCAAGGGTTGCTAGTATAGAGAAGGAAATGAAAGATCTTTCTTTAAAAGAGCTCGATGCATTATGGGAAGAAGCAAAGCGAATAGAGAATGAATAAGGGGGAGTCGTTATGCGTTTAGATAAATTTTTAAAAGTTTCTCGTCTTATCAAAAGAAGAACACTAGCAAAAGAAGTTGCAGATCAAGGTCGAATTATGATTAATGGTCAAGCTGCGAAAGCAAGCTCGACTGTAAAGGTAGAAGATGAATTAACGATTCGTTTTGGTCAAAAAGTTGTTACGGTAAAAATTAATGAATTAAAAGAAACGACAAAAAAAGAAGATGCTGCAAACTTATATACTGTTGTTCGTGAAGAGAAAGTTGAAGTAAAAGCGGAAGATAGCTTGTTCTAAATAATTTTGTCCCCTCATACATTGATACTAGTATAAAGTTATGGGGGGATGGACGTGAACAAAGGATATTCAATGTCGTCTTCTAATCAACAAAATGTTACTGTAGAACATGATATCGTAATGAAAGGAAGACGTGTTCTTGATATTACAGGAGTCAAGCAAGTAGAAAGTTTTGATAGTGAAGAATTTTTGTTAGAAACAGTTATGGGCTTTTTAACGATACGCGGTCAAAATCTACAAATGAAAAACCTTGATGTTGAAAAAGGGCTTGTGTCCATTAAAGGGAAAATATATGAGATGGCTTACATTGACGAGCATCAAGGGGAGAAAGCTAAAGGATTCTTTAGCAAGTTGTTTAAATGAGCTTAACGGTTCAATTATATACAATGCTTTCAATGATTGGGATGGGCGCTTCGCTTGGAGCAGCTTTAGATACATATCACCGTTTTTTGAAGCGCGGGGAGCGAAAGCGTTGGCTCGTATTTATTTATGATATTTTATTTTGGATTGGCCAAGCTCTCGCTGTGTTCTATGTATTGTTACTTGTAAATGAAGCAGAGTTACGTATGTATGTATTTTTAGCATTACTTTGTGGTTTTGCAGCATATCAAAGTTTGTTAAAGTCATTGTACATGAAAGTATTAAACCTTTTAATTTACATTTTTGTTCAAACATTTTATTTTTGTGTTCGTGTTGTCCAATTATTTATTGTTAAGCCAATTACGATTTTGATTCATTTAATTATAGCATTTGTGCTATTTTTATTTCGTCTTTTAATTGGAATTGGAACCGGTTTATGGAAAGTTATTATAGCAATATTACGTTTAGTATGGAAAATTACTTTCATCCCTGTTCGATTTGTTTGCCTTGTTATATGGAAACCTCTCCCTAATCATGTTAAAATTTTTATAAAGAGACAAGCAGGACTTTTGAAATATTTCAAGAAAATGAAGAAGCATATATTCCTAATTTGGGAACTTATAAAAAAGAAGTTAGGGGGACCTCGGAAATGAGGGAACTGAAGCAAAGGTATGTACTAGAACAGAATCCAAAGTCTGTTAAAGAACATATAATACAATCGAACGGAAGCAGAAGACGCATTTATCGTCGATTAGCTTTATTTTTTGCTTTTGCTTTTATAGTTATTGTAAGTCTCAGTGTGACGTTCTATAAACAAAATAGTACGATTAACGCTAAAGAAGCAAAAGTAAAAGAACTGGAAAAAGAAACAAATGTGCTAACGACGAAAGGAAAGCAGTTGAAAGATGAAATCCAAAAATTACATGATGAGAATTATGTTTTAGAGATTGCTAGAAGAGATTATTACTTTTCAAAGCCCGAGGAGATAATTTTTCCCATTTCTAAGTAGTAGGTGTTGTATTGACACTATATTTTAAGATTATATATAATGAAGTAAAATTTGACTTTTTAACCACTAAGGAGGAGCGTTTTTTTTATGTCAATTGAGGTAGGCAGCAAGTTACAAGGTAAAGTAACAGGTATTACGAATTTTGGGGCTTTTGTAGAGCTGCCAGAAGGATTAACTGGTCTTGTTCATATTAGTGAAGTTGCAGATAATTATGTGAAAGATATTAATGATCACTTAAAAGTAGGCGATCAAGTAGAAGTAAAAGTTATTAATGTTGAGAAAGACGGCAAAATTGGTTTATCTATTAAAAAAGCGAAAGAACGTGAAAAAACAGAAGGTGAACAACGTGATAATCAACGCGCTGGACGTCCTGGGCGTAATCGCTCTTTTAACAGAGACAATCGCGGTGGCGGTGACAACCGTAACCAAAAAGAAACATTTGAGCAAAAGATGGCTCGCTTTTTAAAAGACAGTGAAGATCGTTTAACTTCTTTAAAGCGTAATACGGAGTCAAAACGTGGCGGCCGTGGCGCTCGTCGCGGGTAAAACTTGCTGTTTATTTTAAAATAAAGAGAAGCACCCAGAGTGTTCACTCAGGGTGCTTTTTTTATGGCGAAAACAGCATATAGAAAAAACAATAAAAAATATTTAAAAACATGTTGACTTTGAATGCTATTTAAGATAATATACTAATTGTCCGTTAAATACGACATGGCGGTGTAGCTCAGCTGGCTAGAGCGTACGGTTCATACCCGTGAGGTCGGGGGTTCGATCCCCTCCGCCGCTATATATTTTAACGGCCCGTTGGTCAAGTGGTTAAGACACCGCCCTTTCACGGCGGTAACACGGGTTCGAATCCCGTACGGGTCATCATTGGAAAAGATCATGCATAATTTGCATGATCTTTTTTTGTTCCATTATTTGTGGGCAGTTATCCCAATTGATGAAAAAATGAGGGAAGTTTCACTTTATGTTAAGGATTTGTAAAGTTATGCGCTTCTTCTACAAAAACAACTAATATTTTTTGAATATTCAATAATCAGTTAAGGGATTTACGTGTAACTCTGTATATATATGATGTTATTTTGTATAAAAAGTCGAACAATTATTGTGCTGCCAACTGTTATTTTGACAAAAACTCCGCGAAGTACATTTTATAATTACAAGTAATAAAATGTGCAGGTGGTGTTCAAAATATGCCAAGAGCAGGAAGGAATACTGTCAATCCAAATTCTGGTGCGCTTGCTATAGGTTGTGGGCAAATGACAGCTGAAAAGTGGACAAGCAAATTGAGGATGAAATTGGAACAAATTTTCTTTCGTTGGGGATTTGTGGTTGCGTTAGTTGGTTTTCTTTTAGGACGAGCATATATTTTAACGAACATTTTACCGTTTGCTTTGCCGTTTTTCGCTGCTGTATATGTGATGAAACGTGATAAAATGGCTCTTGCGTTCCTCGCTTTAATGGCAGGCGCGTTTTCGGTTTCATTAGAAAATCTATTCTTTGCCTTTGCATCTATATTTACATTCTTCATCTATAATATTTTCTTTAGTCGTTTTACAAATAAGACGATTGGGCTTGTCCCGTTCCAAGTATTTATTTCTGCATTAACAGCCCATCTTATCGTTGTTTATTTTGCACAAGAAACCATTGGTATGTATGATTTGCTTGTTAGTACAATTGAAGCAGGGTTAAGCTTCGTATTAACAATGATTTTCTTGCAAAGTGCCCCTCTTTTAATGGAACGAAAAGGAAAACAACAATCATTAGAAACAGAAGAAATTGTTTGCTTAATTATATTGCTAGCATCTGTATTAACGGGTACAACAGATTGGTTTGTTTATGATTTATCAGTTCAGCATATTTTTACGAGATATTTAGTATTAATATTCGCGTTTGTGGCAGGAGCGGCAACAGGTTCTACTGTGGGTGTTGTAACGGGTCTAATTTTAAGTTTAGCAAATGTAGCGAGTTTATATCAATTAAGTTTACTGGCGTTTTCTGGATTGTTAGGCGGCTTACTAAAAGAAGGGAAACGGATAGGGGTAAGTTTAGGTTTATTAATTGGAACAAGTTTAATTACATTATACGTAGATAAACAAACAAGTATTGTAATGACGCTATTAGAGTCGGTAGTGGCGATTACATTGTTTTTATTAACACCTAAGTTCATCGTTGAACGTCTTTCTAAGTATATGCCAGGAACACAAGAGCATTCTAATGATCAACAACAATATTTGAGAAGAATGCGTGATGTAACGGCAAATAAAATTAATCAGTTTGCAAATGTGTTTGAAGCATTGTCTAATAGCTTTTCTATATATGGATATGTAGAAGATGAGGATCAGGACACAGAGACGGATTTGTTTTTAAGTACAATTACCGCTAAGACATGTCAGACGTGCTTTAAGAAGGATCAGTGTTGGGTTGTGAATTTTGATAAAACGTACGACTATATGAAGCAACTTATGAACGAAACAGAGGAAGGTACATTACAAAGTAATCGTAAATTGCTCCGTGATTTTGAAAAATACTGCGTGAGAGGAGCGAAAGTAACAGGTTTAATAGAAGATGAATTAGGATACTTTTATGAGGGACAAAAGTTAAGGAAGCAAATGCGTGATAATCGTAAAATTGTTGCTGAGCAACTTATGGGTGTTTCGAAAGTAATGGCAGATTTCTCGAAAGAAATTCAAAAGGAAAGAGAGAATCATCAAGTACAAGAGGAACAAATTTTACAGGCATTTCGTGATTTTGGTGTAGAGATTGGACATGTTGATATTTATTGTTTAGATCGAGGGAACGTTGATATTGAAATGATGATTCCTGCTGCATGTAATCAGTACGGGGAATGTGAAAAGCTCGTTGCTCCAATGCTGTCTGATATTTTACATGAAACAGTTGTTGTGAAACATGAAGAACAATCAGCGTATCCAAATGGTTACAGTACAGTATCCTTTGGTTCAGCTAAAACATTTTCTGTAGATACAGGCCTTGCTACAGCAGCTAAAGGAGGGGGATTTGTATCTGGTGATTCCTATGCCATGATGGAATTAAGTGTGGGGAAATATGCGCTTGCTATTAGTGATGGGATGGGGAATGGGAGACGGGCACATATGGAAAGTAAAGAGACGGTGAAGTTGTTGCAAAAAATATTGCAATCAGGTATTGATGAGGAAATTGCAATTAAATCCATCAATTCAATTCTCTCGCTGCGGACAACGGAAGAAATGTTTACAACATTAGATTTAGCGATGATTGATTTGCGTGATGCAAATGCTAAGTTTTTAAAGATTGGTTCTACACCAAGTTTTGTAAAGCGTGGCAATCAGGTATTTAAAATAGAAGCGAGTAATTTACCAATGGGGATTATTGAAGACTTTGAAGTGGATGTTGTTGGCGAACAATTAAAATCTGGTGATATTTTAATCATGATGAGCGATGGGATTTTTGAAGGTGCGAAACATGTAGAGAATCATGAAGTGTGGATGAAACGGAAGATTAAAGAATTAGAAACGGAAGATCCACAAGAGATTGCTGATATTATTATGGAAGATGTTATTCGTACTGATAATGGATATATCAATGATGACATGACAATTGTTGTAGCGAAAGTAAAAAAGAATATGCCGAAATGGGCTACGATTCCTATTGTTAGTAAACAGGCGCAATAAAATGAAACTTCCATCATCAGGGGGGCTTTATTTTCCCCTGATGAAAATTGTGGATAGTTATTTTCTACATGCCTCTTTTCGTTTCTTACAATTTTGAGAAGCGAAAACATTAATAGCTTACTGTTCTTTTGATTTAAAAGAGGAAAGTATCAGGGCTCAGGGATATACTTGAGGCCTGTTTGTTATATATGTATATTTACTTTTGTTTATTTCTGCATGCAAAGAAAAAATTCGTATGTAAGATAAATTGTGGAATTTATACATCTTTGTTTTGCAGAAAGCTTGTAAAAGTTGTACCATTATATCAATGGTATGCTATCGTTTTAGCTCAATGAAAGGTGATTGCAGCATTGAAAGATGAATTTGTTAAAAAGGTAGATGCTTTTGTAGAAAGGCATAATTTATTAGAAGCGCATTCTACGGTTATTGTTGGTGTATCAGGAGGGCCTGATTCTTTAGCGCTTTTCTTCTATTTGTTAGAGAAGCGTGAAGAGAAAAAATTGCAAATTGTAGTAGCACATGTTGACCATATGTTTCGTGGTGAGGAATCACAGGAAGATTTACAATTTGTAAAAAACTTGTGTGAAAATCTTAATGTTATCTGTGAAACAATACAAATTGATGTGACGCAGTATCAAAAACAAAATCAAATGAGTGCACAAGTTGCAGCGAGAGAATGCCGATATGCATTTTTGGAAAGAATAATGAGAAAATATAATGCACAGTATGTAGCTCTTGGTCATCATGGTGACGATCAAATTGAGACGGTTTTAATGCGTCTTGTGCGTGGAAGTACTTCGAAAGGCTATGCTGGAATTCTTGCGAAACGCGCTTTCGATAAAGGTTTTTTGATTCGGCCTTTGTTAGCAGTAACGAAAGCAGAGGTTCTTGATTATTGTAAGAGAAAGGATGTTGTCCCTCGTATTGACCCTAGTAATACAAAAGAAACTTATACAAGGAATCGATTACGGAAACATGTTCTTCCTCATTTAAAACGGGAAAATCCAAATGTTCATGAGCGTTTTCAAGCTTTTAGCAAGTTTATGCAAGAGGATGAAGCGTATTTGCAGGAATTAGCTTTTGAAAAAATGAATAAAGTAATTAAGGAAAAAGACACAAAAAGAGTTGTCTTATCAATTCCTGTATTTGAATCTATGCCTATACCTTTACAAAGGAGAGGGATTCAACTAATATTAAACTATCTTTATGAATATAAAATTCCATCTTCGCTTTCTTCTGTACATATTGACAAGGTGATCGAGTTTTTCAAACGAACTCATCCTTCTGGTATGCTTCAGTTCCCGAATGGATTGGAGATTGTTCGTACATACGAAGAATGTAAATTTCGGTTTAGGGAAGAAAAAAATGCTTTCGCTCCTCATGTTTTACAAGTGCCTGGAAAGGTAACATTAGTAAATGGTGATGAGTTTGTAGTAGAGATTAGCGATTGTGTCCCTAGTATGGTGAATGAGATGATGTTTGTTGCAAAACATAATGAAATAACATCGCCACTTACTGTTCGTCCGAGAGAAAACGGCGATCGAATGTCAATTCAAGGTATGAATGGTACGAAGAAGATAAAGTCTATTTTTATTGAGGCGAAAGTACCGAAGGAAAAAAGAGCAGACTGGCCAATTGTTTGTGATGCGAGTGGGAATATTATTTGGGTTCCATTGTTGAAAAGATCTGCATTTGCTATTTCGCAAGAAACAGTAGATAAGGATACATATATTATTATTCATTACAAAAGCAAGGAGTCTTCCAGGAGGATAATGAAATGATGAATCAAGATATTGAAAAGGTATTAATTTCTGAAGAGCAAATACAAGAAAAAGTAAGAGAGTTAGGTGCAATTCTTGCAGAGGATTATAAAAACACAGTACCTCTTGCAATCGGTGTACTAAAAGGTGCAATGCCATTTATGGCAGACTTATTAAAACGAACAGATACATATCTTGAAATGGATTTTATGGCTGTATCTAGCTACGGTCATTCTACTGTTTCAACTGGTGAAGTAAAAATTTTAAAAGACCTAGATACTTCTGTAGAGGGACGCGACATTTTAATCGTAGAAGATATTATCGACAGCGGTCTTACATTAAGCTACTTAGTAGACTTATTTAAATATCGTAAAGCAAAATCTGTGAAGATTGTAACGTTATTAGATAAGCCAACTGGCCGAAAAGTTGATCTTAAAGCAGACTATGTTGGGTTTACTGTTCCACACGAATTTGTTGTGGGGTATGGATTAGACTATAAGGAACAATATCGTAACCTTCCTTATGTTGGTGTATTAAAACCGAGCGTATATTCCAATTAATAATATTAAGCATAACAATTGGATAGGAAAGTTTTTCTATGTTACTATTTACTATTATAGTTTGTATGCTGTGAGAGGAGGTTAGGGATGAATCGGATGTTCCGTAATACCATCTTTTATTTACTTATATTTGTAGCGGTAATTGGTATTGTGAGCTATTTTAATGGTTCACAGCAAAAAACAACACCAATTAGCTACGATAAATTCATTGCTAAACTTGAAAAGGGTGAGGTTCGTAATGTACAACTTCAACCGAAAAATGGTGTATTTGAAGTAAAGGGGCAACTGAGTACTGAGAGTCAGGAAAAACAGTTTGTAACTTATGCCCCTAACACTGAAGAATTACAAAAGAAAATTAATGACAAAGCACAAGGTACAGAAGTGAAATATCAACCAGCAGAAGAAACAAGTGCTTGGGTAACATTCTTCACTTCCATCATTCCTTTTGTAATTATCTTCATTTTATTCTTCTTCCTACTTAACCAAGCGCAAGGCGGCGGTAGCCGTGTTATGAACTTCGGTAAAAGTAAAGCGAAGTTATACAATGATGATAAGAAAAAGGTTCGTTTTAGAGATGTAGCTGGAGCGGATGAAGAAAAGCAAGAGCTTGTTGAGGTTGTAGAATTCTTAAAAGACCCTCGTAAGTTTGCAGAGATTGGTGCTCGTATTCCAAAGGGTGTTTTATTAGTTGGACCTCCAGGGACAGGTAAAACATTACTTGCACGTGCTGTTGCAGGTGAGGCTGGCGTTCCATTCTTCTCTATTAGTGGTTCTGATTTTGTAGAGATGTTCGTTGGTGTCGGTGCTTCTCGTGTACGTGACTTATTTGAAAATGCAAAGAAAAACGCACCTTGTATCATTTTCATTGATGAAATTGATGCGGTAGGTCGTCAGCGTGGGGCAGGTCTTGGTGGTGGTCACGATGAGCGTGAGCAAACATTAAACCAATTGCTTGTAGAAATGGATGGTTTCGGAGCTAATGAAGGTATTATTATCGTTGCTGCAACAAACCGACCTGATATTCTTGACCCAGCGTTATTACGTCCAGGACGCTTTGACCGTCAAATTACAGTGGACCGTCCAGATGTAAATGGTCGTGAGGCAGTGCTTAAAGTACATGCGCGCAATAAACCGTTAGATGAAAATGTTAATTTACGTGCTATTGCAACGCGTACACCAGGGTTCTCTGGTGCTGATCTTGAAAACTTATTAAATGAAGCAGCTCTTGTAGCGGCGAGACAAGATAAGAAGAAGATCGATATGAGTGATATTGATGAAGCAACGGATCGCGTTATTGCAGGTCCAGCTAAGAAAAGTCGTGTTATCTCTGAGAAAGAACGTAATATCGTTGCATTCCATGAGGCAGGGCATACTGTAATTGGGGTAGTACTTGATGAGGCGGATATTGTTCATAAAGTAACGATTGTGCCGCGCGGTCAAGCTGGTGGATATGCAGTAATGCTTCCAAAAGAAGATCGTTACTTCATGACAAAGCCAGAATTGCTTGATAAAATTACGGGTCTACTTGGTGGACGAGTGGCTGAAGAAATTGTATTTGGAGAAGTAAGTACAGGAGCTCATAATGACTTCCAACGTGCGACTGGAATAGCTAGACGCATGGTAACTGAGTTTGGTATGAGTGATAAGCTTGGACCAATGCAATTCGGTAGCTCACAAGGCGGTCAAGTGTTCTTAGGAAGAGACTTCCATTCTGAGCAAAACTATAGTGATGCAATTGCACATGAAATTGATATGGAAATGCAAAGCATTATGAAAGAATGTTATGCTCGTGCAAAACAACTTCTTACTGAAAACCGTGATAAGCTTGATATTATCGCAAATACGTTGCTTGAAGTAGAAACGTTAGATGCAGAGCAAATCAATCATTTATGTGAATATGGTACATTACCGGAGCGTAAAACATCTTCTGAAAGTGATGTAAAGGTAAACATCACAACGAAAAAAGAAGATGAAGTGCCAGAAGATAAAGAAGAACCGAAGGAGTGACAATTGTCGCTCCTTTTTTCTTTATGATGTAACTGGACTTAAACATTGAAAAAAGGAAATGGATTTTTGTAAAATGATGAGGATAGGAAAGCTGAACAGGTGTATAAATATGGTATGATGAGGTTGTAAAGTAAAACTTCTAGCAGCGGGATAAAGTGAAACTTTAATCAGTGGGGGTTTTCTTTATCCCCCACTGATTATTAGCCCTTACCAATCGGGCTTTTACGGGCAGTTGTCCCACACCTATCTTCTTTAGAAAAGCGGAAGCGGCTCACCCAGAATCGCAGGACGCCCACGCGCGCGACAGAGAGGCGCTTTTTGCCTCGGCCGAGGGAGCGAAACGACCGGAGATTCTAGCCGCTAGATCTGGACAATGCTTTTCTCTGAATCATGAGGTGGGGGGGTCTTACTGCCCGCGAATAGCGGGATAAATTTTGTACATATTGCACAAATATACATTAAATAAGATAAGTGGTGAGAATATGATTTTTGTATTGGATGTAGGGAATACAAATGCGGTACTTGGTGTGTTTGAAAATGGTAAACTTCTTCAGCATTGGCGTATGGAAACAGATCGTCATAAAACAGAAGATGAATATGGGATGCTCGTAAAACAATTACTTGAACATGAAGGAATTAGTTTTCATGATATAAAAGGAATTATTATTTCTTCTGTTGTACCACCTATTATGTTTGCTTTAGAGCGTATGTGTGAGAAGTATTTTAAAATTAAGCCTCTTGTAGTTGGACCTGGAATTAAAACGGGCTTAAATATTAAGTATGAGAATCCGCGTGAAGTGGGGGCCGATCGTATTGTAAATGCGGTAGCTGGTATTCAGTTATACGGAAGTCCTCTTATTATTGTCGACTTTGGAACAGCAACTACATATTGTTATATTAACGAGAATAAGCATTATATGGGTGGGGTAATTACACCTGGCATTATGATTTCGGCAGAAGCATTATACAGTAGAGCGGCAAAGCTTCCTCGTATTGAAATTACAAGACCAAGTAGTGTCATTGGAAAGAATACAGTAAGTGCAATGCAGGCGGGTATTTTATATGGTTATGTTGGACAAGTAGAAGGTATTGTAAAGCGAATGAAAGAGGAAGCTAAACAAGAACCGACTGTTATTGCAACAGGTGGGTTAGCAAAGTTAATTGCAGAGGAATCGAAAGTTATTGATATTGTCGATCCGTTTTTAACGCTTAAAGGTTTATATATGTTATATGAGCGAAATGCGAATTTACAACAAGAGAAAGGTGAATAAATGAAAATGAAAGATTATTTGGTAAAAGCGCTAGCGTTTAATGGAGAAGTGCGTGCCTATAGTGTTCACACAACAAATACAGTGAGTGAAGCACAAAGACGTCATGATACATGGAGAACTGCTTCTGCAGCACTTGGTCGTTCTTTAACAGCAGGTACAATGATGGGTGCAATGCTTAAGGGGGATCAGAAGCTTACAATTAAGGTAGAGGGTAATGGTCCTCTTGGTCCAATTTTAGTAGATGCACATGCGAATGGGGATGTACGTGGTTATGTAACGAATCCGCATGTTGATTTTGAAGCGACGGAGCAAGGGAAACTGCGCGTATATGAAGCTGTAGGGACGGAAGGATTTTTAACAATTATTAAAGATATTGGTATGCGTGAGCCATTTATTGGTCAAGTTCCGCTTGTTTCAGGTGAGTTAGGAGAAGATTTCACGTATTATTTTGCTGTTTCTGAGCAAACACCTTCTTCTGTTGGTGTTGGAGTTCTTGTTAATGGTGATGACAGTATTTTAGCTGCAGGTGGATTTGTTTTACAAATCATGCCTGATGCACAAGAAGAGACAATTTCGGTTCTTGAAGAGCGCCTGCAAAAAATCCCACCTGTTTCTAAGCTTATTGAACAAGGTCTAACTCCTGAAGAGCTACTATATGAGTTGTTAGGAAAGGAAAATGTGAAAATTTTAGAGACAATGGATGTACAATTTAATTGTACATGTTCTCGTGAGCGTATTGAAGGCGTATTAATAAGCTTAGGAAAAACTGAATTAACGCAAGTGCGTGATGAAGAAGAAGAGACAGAAGTACATTGTCATTTTTGTAATGAACGATATAACTTTTCTAAAGAAGATATAACAAAATTAATAGAAAGTTTGTAAGGAAGAAAAAGGTTATTTGTCTATTTTGAATCATCTAAATAGATTGACAAATAACCTTCTTTTTGACAAAATGTACATAAATCCAATGAAAATACTTGGTGTTAGGAGTGACGGAGATGCGAGTGGCACAATCAATTTCAGAATTAATCGGAAAAACGCCGATTGTTAAATTAAACCGCATTGCAGAAGAGGGTAGTGCAGATATTTATTTGAAATTAGAGTTCATGAACCCTGGAAGCAGTGTAAAAGACCGTATTGCTTTAGCGATGATTGAAGTTGCTGAGAAACAAGGATTATTAAAAGAAGGCGATACGATTATTGAGCCGACAAGTGGAAACACAGGAATTGGTTTAGCAATGGTTGCGGCGGCCAAAGGGTATAAAGCAATTTTGGTTATGCCGGAAACGATGAGTATTGAACGTCGTAATTTATTGCGTGCTTATGGAGCAGAATTAGTGTTGACGCCAGGATCAGAAGGGATGGGCGGGGCAATTCGTAAGGCAACAGAGTTATCGAAAGAACATGGATACTTTATGCCTCAACAGTTCCAAAATGACGCAAATCCAGAAATTCATCGTTTAACTACAGGTCCGGAAATTGTTGAGCAGATGGGTGATCAATTAGATGCATTCATTTCAGGTGTTGGTACAGGTGGAACAATTACAGGTGCCGGCGAAGTATTAAAAGAGAAGTATAAAGATATCAAAATATATGCCGTAGAGCCTTCTGATTCACCGGTATTATCAGGCGGCAAACCGGGTCCTCATAAAATTCAAGGTATCGGTGCTGGATTTGTTCCTGGAACGTTAGATACAGATGTATATGATGAAGTTATTCAAGTAAAAGCAGAACAAGCATTTGAATATGCAAGAAAAGTAGCGCGCGAAGAAGGAATTTTAGTTGGTATTTCATCTGGAGCAGCTATTTATGCAGCGACAGAAGTTGCAAAAAAACTTGGGAAAGGCAAGAAAGTACTTGTCATCATTCCGAGTAATGGTGAGCGTTATTTAAGTACACCACTTTATCAGTTTGAATCATAAGTTTTAATATATGGAAAGCATTCCTCCAGAAAGGGATGCTTTTTCTTTTTTCGCTTGGAAATAGGAAAAGAGTGAACGACTAGAAAACTTCATGTAAAATAAGTGTTAGTTGAACTAAATCGGGTTTCTGCGGACGGTTCAATATTTTTAACCGATCGTTAGAACAGGATAAAATAAGACGAGGTGTTTATATGCAGCGACGAAAATCTTTAGCTATTTCAGTTCCGTATCAGTTGGACTTTTTTAAACAATATAAGTTCCTTTCGCAAAACAAACCTCATCATATCATTTTAGAAAGTGGCCGCGGGGGACGTTATAGTATTGTTGGACTTGATCCTGTAGCGATTGTTCGTGGGAAAGATGAAACACTACATATATGGGAAAATGGAGAGGATACAATAGAAAAGGGGAATCCATTGCACCTAATGCAACAGTATATGGAACAATGGAAAACAGAACATAATGATGCGTATCCGCCGTTTCAAGGTGGCGCAATTGGTTATTTCAGTTATGATTGTATCCGCTATATTGAGAAAATACCTTCTCTTGCAGAAGATGATGTAAATGTACCAGATATATTTTTCTTATTGTTTGATGATGTATTTGTTTATGATCAGAAAGAACAAATGTTATGGATTATTACGCATTATACAAATGATGAGAAGCAAGCGAAGTGGCATTTAAATGAATTAAAAGAGCTTTGGTTACAGGATGTGCCGGAAGTGACAATGAAGTTTATTAGACCTGAAACAAATAAAGAAGCAGTTTCCTTTACAGAAACAGGGTTTGTTGAAGCGGTTGGGCAAATTCAGGATTATATTAGCGCAGGAGATGTATTTCAAGTCAACTTGTCTACAAGGCAAGAAAAAACATTGCAAACGCATCCGCTGGAAGTTTATACGAAGCTTCGTGAAATTAATCCTTCTCCATACATGGGTTATTTAGAACTTGGAGATTTTCAAATTGTAAGTGCCTCACCAGAGTTATTAATTAAAAAGCAAGGTAATGAAGTAAGTACACGTCCAATTGCAGGTACACGCTCTCGCGGGAAAGATGAACAAGAAGACCAAAGGCTTGCAAAAGAGTTAATTGAAAATGAAAAAGAGTGTGCAGAACATGTTATGCTTGTTGATTTAGAGAGAAATGACTTAGGACGTGTTTGTGAGTATGGAACAGTAGAAGTGGACGAATTTATGGTAATTGAAAAATATTCCCACGTTATGCACATTGTTTCGAATGTACGCGGGGAATTGCAGCAAGGGAAAGATGCTTTTGATGGTGTGAAGGCTGTATTTCCGGGTGGGACGATTACCGGAGCGCCGAAAATTCGGACGATGGAAATTATTGAAGAGCTAGAACCAGTTCGCCGTGGTATTTATACAGGTTCAATCGGTTGGATTGGTTATTCGGGAGATATGGAATTAAATATTGTCATTCGTACGTTGCTTGCGAAAGATGGACAAGCGTATGTACAGGCAGGAGCAGGAATTGTTATTGATTCTAATCCGGAAAATGAGTATAAAGAGTCGTTAAAGAAGGCAATAGCATTATGGCGTGCGAAAGAAAGTAGCGAAGAAACGGTTAGGTGAGAGAAATGATATTAATGATTGATAATTATGATTCCTTTACGTTTAATTTAGTGCAATTTCTCGGAGAGCTAGGACAAGAACTTATCGTCGAACGTAACGATGAAATTACAATTGAAGATATTGAACAAATGCAGCCTGATTTCTTAATGATTTCTCCTGGACCGTGTAGTCCGAATGAAGCAGGGATTAGTATGGATGTGATTCGTCATTTTGCAGGGAAAATCCCGATTTTTGGTGTTTGTTTAGGGCATCAATCTATTGCTCAAGTATTTGGAGGGGATGTTGTTCGTGCGGAGCGTTTGATGCACGGGAAAACGTCCTTAATGCATCATGATGAGAAAACAATCTTTGTTGATATTCCAAGTCCATTTACGGCAACGCGTTACCATTCTTTAATTGTAAAAAAAGAAACATTACCAGAGTGTTTGGAAGTAACATCTTGGACAGAGGAAGGAGAGATTATGGCGCTTCGTCATAAAACATTACCAATTGAAGGTGTACAATTCCATCCAGAATCTATTATGACTTCCCATGGTAAGGAATTGCTGCAAAACTTCATCCGTCATTACAACCGGAGTACTTCTGTATGTTAATTTATGTGAACGGTTCATTTGTAGAGGCGAGTGAAGCTAAAATTTCTCCTTATGATCATGGATATTTATATGGTCTTGGTGTATTTGAAACGTTCCGTATTTACAACGAGCACCCTTTCTTATTAGATGATCATTATGAGCGGCTTATGACCGCTCTTTCGTCATTACATATTGCGTGGAAAATGACAAAAGAAGATGTAAAGAGCATTTTAAAAGAGTTAATGGTAAGAAATCATTTGCAAAATGCGTATGTTCGTTTTAACGTGTCTGCAGGTAGCGGAGAGATTGGCTTGCAGACAGATATGTATGAAGAGCCTTCTGTTATTGTTTTTATAAAACCTTTATCGGCTCCTAGTGATGTAGTAGAAAAAGAAGGAGTCATTTTAAGACAAACACGCAATACACCAGAAGGGGAGTTTCGTTTAAAGTCACATCATTATTTAAATAATATTTTGGGGAAACGTGAGATTGGGAATACAACTTCGAAAGAAGGAATTTTTCTTACAAAAGAAGGGTATGTTGCGGAAGGGATTGTTTCGAACCTTTTTTTTGTGAAAAATGACATATTGTATACACCGTCACTACAAACTGGGATTTTAAATGGGATTACTCGTGCTTTTATATTAGCAGCTGCTGAAACATTGGGGGTCAAGGTAAGAGAGGGATTATTCTTACAGAAAGAGTTACTTGCAGCTGATGAAGTATTTGTTACGAATTCTATTCAGGAAATTGTCCCGATTTGGTGCATTGGAGAAGTGCATTTCCCGGGTAAAGAAGGATTAATTACAACTAAGTTTTTGCGTGTATATGAAACGTATCGTGAAAAGCTTTGGAGCAGAAATGAATTGTGAAAAGGAGATGTCTAATATGCAGTGCGGTGAATATACATTGAATTTAAATGAAAAGACATTCATTATGGGGATTTTGAATGTTACACCTGACTCTTTTTCTGATGGTGGTAATTATAATGAAGTGGAAGCAGCTGTCCGTCATGCAAAAGAGATGGTGATGAACGGTGCGCATATTATTGATATTGGCGGAGAGTCTACGCGTCCTGGTTTTGCTAAAGTATCAGAAGAAGAAGAATTACAACGTGTTTTACCGATGGTTCGAGCTGTATCGCAAGCAGTAGATGTTCCTATATCTATTGATACATACAAAGCGGAGGTTGCAAAACAAGCTATTGAAGCAGGAGCATGTATTATTAACGATGTTTGGGGAGCGAAAGCAGAACCGGAAATTGCGAAGGTAGCCGCTCATTACAATGTACCAATTATTTTGATGCATAACCGTGATAATACAAATTATCGAAATTTGATGGCCGATATG
This sequence comes from Bacillus sp. NPDC077411, assembly GCF_044543425.1. Classification (NCBI taxonomy): domain Bacteria; kingdom Bacillati; phylum Bacillota; class Bacilli; order Caryophanales; family Bacillaceae; genus Bacillus; species Bacillus sp. NPDC077411. The sequence goes on from NZ_JBITWA010000030.1 coordinate 46,361, forward strand.
GTTGCTGACCTGTATGAAAGTATTACAATTGCGAAACGTGCAGGTGTACGTGATGAGAATATTATTTTAGATCCAGGTATAGGATTTGCAAAAACATTTGAGCAAAATTTAGAAGTAATGCGAAATCTAGAGCAGTTGAAAGTATTGGGATATCCACTTCTTCTTGGAACCTCTCGAAAATCATTTATTGGTCATGCTTTAGATTTACCAGTAGAAGAACGCTTAGAAGGAACTGGTGCAACGGTTTGTCTTGGTATTCAAAAAGGTTGTGAAATTGTACGCGTTCATGATGTGAAAGAGATGTCCCGCATGGCGAAGATGATGGACGTTATGTTGAGGGGGTAAATAGTTTGGATAAAATTTTTGTTCATGATATGGAGTTTTACGGTTATCATGGTGTATTCCCTGAAGAAAATAAGCTGGGGCAGCGATTTAAAGTGGATCTAACGGTAGAGCTAGATTTAAAGCGAGCGGGAATGAGTGATAACTTAGAGCATTCCGTGAATTACGGAGAGTTATATGAGTTATGTAGATGTGTTGTAGAAGAGAAAACGTATAAGCTTGTAGAAAGTATTGCAGAAAATATTGCAGCGGATATATTAGAACGTTACGATTGTATTATGAATTGTATTGTAAAAGTTATTAAACCAGATCCGCCAATTCCGGGACATTACCGTGCGGTGGCGGTTGAGATTGAGAGAGGGCGTTCATGAATAATGTAGTTTATATTGCTTTAGGTTCGAATATGGATGAGCGCTATATGTATTTATCACAAGCGATAGAGCTGTTGGGTGCGCATCCAGCTATTGAAATTGAGGATGTATCATCTGTTTATGAAACGGATCCGGTTGGGTTTACAGAACAAGATCGTTTTTTAAATTTAGTTATAAAAATTTCTACCAATTTATTGCCTCAAGAATTATTGATGGTGACACAAAAAGTGGAGAATGGGTTAGGAAGAAAAAGGGAAATCAAATGGGGACCTCGTACCATTGACCTTGACATATTGCTCTATAATCACGAAAATATTGAAGCAGAGAATCTTATTGTTCCGCATCCGCGGATGTTTGAAAGAGCTTTTGTTATCGTTCCGTTGATGGAGATTAATCAAGAAATTAACCGAAACATTTCACGTTCACAAGTAGAAGAAATGAAAAGGCGAGAGGGAGTAACGGTATGGAAGCAGAGAAATGGGGAAGACGCATTCGCGCTTTTCGTAAATTAAAAGGCTATACACAAGAGGGATTCGCGAAAGAATTAGGGGTATCTGTATCTGTTTTAGGTGAAGTTGAGAGGGGAAATCGAGTTCCGTCTCGGGATTTTGTTGTAGAGGTTGCAAAAACGTTAAAAGTTTCAATAGAAGAATTAATGCCGAAGTAGGGATACCGAAGGGAGGCAATCGAGTGTTAAAGATTGCAAACATTGAAATGAAAAATCCGGTTGTGCTAGCGCCAATGGCAGGAGTATGTAACTCTGCATTTCGTTTAACGGTGAAAGAATTTGGTGCGGGATTAGTATGTGCGGAAATGGTAAGTGATAAGGCGATTTTGTTTAACAATCAAAAAACGTTAGATATGTTATATATTGATGAGAGAGAAAAACCATTAAGCCTGCAAATTTTTGGCGGAGAAAAAGAAACGCTTGTAGAGGCTGCGAAATATGTAGATAAAAATACAACAGCGGATATTATCGATATTAATATGGGATGTCCGGTGCCGAAAATCACAAAATGTGATGCAGGTGCAAAGTGGCTGCTTAATCCAAATAAAGTGTACGAAATGGTAGCAGCGGTAGTAGATGCAGTTGAGAAGCCAGTAACGGTAAAGATGCGTATCGGTTGGGATGAAGATCATATTTTTGCGATTGAAAATGCTCAGGCAGTTGAACGTGCAGGCGGTCAAGCAATTGCTGTTCATGGTCGTACTCGTGTTCAAATGTATGAAGGAAAAGCGGATTGGAATATTATTAAGCAAGTAAAACAAGCTGTCAATATTCCTGTTATCGGAAATGGTGATGTAGAAACGCCGCAAGATGCTAAGCGCATGTTAGATGAAATTGGTGTAGATGGTGTAATGATTGGGCGTGCGGCACTTGGTGATCCGTGGATGATTTACCGCACAGTGAAATATTTAGAAACGGGTGAATTAATGCCGGAGCCATCTGTGCGCGAAAAAATTGATGTATGTATGTTGCATTTAGATCGTCTCATTGATTTGAAAAATGAAAACATCGCAGTTCGAGAAATGCGCAAACATGCGGCGTGGTACTTAAAAGGTGTTCGTGGTAACGCTATAGTGCGCAATGAAATTAATAGTTGTAATACACGTGCCGATCTTGCGTCGTTATTGACATCATTTGTAGAAGAAGTAGAAGCGAAACAAAAATCTATTCAAGTTGGATAATGGTAAGTAATAGAAGGGGTGTTTGACATTCCGGTTTTTACTACCTATAATTACGTCTAAGAAATAAGAACTGCCAGCGCGTTGCTGGCAGTTTTTCTAGTTGGATAGAAAATGATATACTATATATATTGTAAATTTTAATAGAGCTGGAGTGATATCAATACCATGGATAACATGAACCACGAAGAATTAAATGACCAATTGCTCGTTCGTCGCGAGAAGCTACATAACTTACGTGAACAAGGAATCGATCCATTTGGTAAACGTTTTGAACGTACGCATTCAACGAAAGAATTGTTAAGTTTGTATGGAGAACTTTCTAAAGAAGAGTTAGAAGAGAAAGAAATCTCTGTTTCAATTGCTGGTCGTATTATGACAAAGCGCGGTAAAGGGAAAGCGGGATTTGCGCATATCCAAGATTTACATGGCCAAGTTCAAATTTATGTTCGCAAAGATACAGTTGGTGATGAGCAGTATGGACTGTTTAATACAGCTGACTTAGGTGACCTAGTAGGAATTGAAGGGAAAGTATTTAAAACAAAAGTTGGAGAACTTTCAGTTAAAGCAACTGGTTTTACTCTACTAACAAAATCTCTTCGTCCACTTCCTGATAAATATCATGGACTAAAAGATGTTGAACAACGTTACCGTCAACGTTACTTAGATTTAATTACGAGCATGGAAAGTCGTGAAGCGTTTGTAACTCGTAGTAAAATCATCCGTGAGATGAGAAGATATTTAGATAACAATGGTTATCTAGAGGTAGAAACGCCAATGTTGCATGCAATTGCAGGCGGAGCATCTGCGCGTCCGTTTATTACGCATCACAATGCGTTAGATATGGAATTCTATATGCGTATTGCAATTGAGTTGCATTTAAAACGCCTAATTGTAGGTGGATTAGAGAAAGTATACGAAATTGGTCGCGTATTCCGTAATGAAGGTGTATCAACTCGTCATAACCCTGAATTTACGATGATTGAATTATATGAAGCGTATGCAGATTATAAAGATATTATGAAGTTAACAGAAAACATGGTTGCTCATATCGCAAAAGAAGTTTTAGGTACAACGACGATTCCGTATGGTGAATATGAAATTAATTTAGAGCCAGAGTGGACAAGACTGCACATGGTAGATGCAATCAAACAATACTCTGGAGCAGATTTCTGGAATCCAATGAGTGTAGAGGAAGCTCGTGCATTAGCGGAAGAGCATGGTGTAGAAATTAAAGATACAATGGAAGTTGGTCATATTATTAATGAGTTCTTCGAGCAAAAAGTAGAAGAGCATTTAATTCAACCTACATTTATTTATGGTCATCCGGTGGAAATTTCTCCTCTTGCGAAAAAGAATGAGGAAGATCCACGCTTTACAGATCGTTTTGAGTTATTTATTGTTGCTCGCGAACATGCGAATGCATTTACAGAATTAAATGATCCAATCGATCAAAAAGAACGTTTCGAAGCGCAGTTAAAAGAGCGTGAACAAGGTAATGATGAAGCGCACATGATGGATGATGATTATATTGAAGCACTTGAGTATGGTATGCCTCCTACAGGTGGGTTAGGAATCGGTATTGATCGTCTTGTTATGTTATTAACGAATGCGCCGTCTATTCGTGACATATTACTATTCCCTGCAATGAGACATAAACAAGACTAAGCTTTGGAGTCCTCTCCAAAGCTTTTCTTTTTCTATTATTTTATAAGGTGAAAAAAGTTATAAAAAACTATTGCATTTTAATTTATGAACTGGTATATTTATATTCGTTGTCACGAACGGCAACGAGGTTAACAACTTGGAAATAAAAAAAGTTGTTGACAGAGAAATAACGAAATGTTATATTGATAAAGTCGCTTTGAGCGGCAGATGAGTTCTTTGAAAACTGAACGAAACAAACAACGTGAAACGTCAATTTTTATTTATGATGCTAGACAAACACTTTATTGGAGAGTTTGATCCTGGCT
>NZ_JBITWA010000031.1:0-47200 GCF_044543425.1 Bacillus sp. NPDC077411
AACATATGTAGGCGATCACCTACCGAAAATTCATCCCCCACCTACTCGCTGGGCTACGCCCTTCTCGCTCCTTGAGGAAGGGGACTTCTTTTCGGGAAATATGTTAAATTTTTCATTTACAGATTCCTCCTTAAGATAAACTTTTCACCATTAATAGTTCGGGAGTATCTATTGAAAAACCTACCATAAATTGAATTTAATATTTATGAGGACGTGCTAAACTATGCTACAGAATAAACAATAAAACTTCCTAAAAATAAATAAAGTGTTACTTTAAAAAACGGATTTAGCGTTTCCCTTTTCAAATAAACATTTCTTCATCATTCAAATTCCAATAATCTCCAATCCGTCCTTATATGTAACATTAATCTTAAGATTAATATCCATTTTTTTCAGTAATCCATTAGACAACTCACACTCCCCTAATAAGACGTCCGAAACAATACGATACCAATTGTATTGTTGTTGATTATAAAAATCGTTACAGAGCAATCTGAAAGGCCAATTTTCTGTTCTTCTGTAATATTTTTTAATTTTATGTAAATAAACGTAAAAAAGGTGTCCTTAATTATGAGTAAGGACACCTTTCTATTCTTTCTATGTAAAAACTTTAATGAGCTCTATATTGCCCCATTAACTTCTCTTCACCCATTCGAACAAGGCGTTTTGTAATTTCTCCGCCAACAGAACCATTTGCACGTGCAGATGTCTCTGGACCAAGTGTGACTCCAAGTTCACGAGCGATCTCATATTTCATTTGTTCAATTGCACTTGCTGCACCTGTGATAAGAATCTCATTTGTATTATGATAATGTCCTTGAATATTCATAATTACACCTCCAGTATATTTGTATATAATGTGCTCTTAATTATGATAAATATACATATTATCATAATACTTTTTCTCAAAACAAAAGCTCCACTAAAACAGAAGAATAAGAATGATTAAAAAATATAGACATTCCAAATTATTGTTTGTTATAATTCAAACAAAACAGGTAAATGTCTACTTTGTATGTTTAACAATCCCAAAATCAACTAAGTACAATTTTGAAATAATGATAGAAGTCTTACCAATAATATTTCTAAACACAAAGAGACATTTCATCATTAATATGATTCTAGATTTCCCATATTATTAGGGTAATTAAAATGTAATTTTATTATCTTAATTTATAAACGTATCAAACCAAATTTACTGGAGGGGATAAAAATGAAAAAAGCACTTTACATCAATATAAGTGGAGAAGGACACGTAAACCCAACGTTAGGATTAGTGCGTGATTTAGTAAAACGCGGAGACCATATTGTCTATTATTCATCAAATCATTTTGAAGAAAAAATCAAGAAAACAGGTGCACAGTTCCGAGCCATTGATCAAGAAGCACAAAGAAAACTCACGGAAAATATGAGTCTGATGGCTTCCCAGCCCAAAGAATATTTATTACATTTTCTAAATGCAATGGAAATGATCACTGATTCCATTCTTGAAGAAATTTCCAAAGAAACATATGATTACATCATCTACGATGCACAGTCTTTACCTGGAAAATGGGTTGCTCACCATAGAGGTTTAGTATCTATTGCAACTTGGACCACGTTTGCTTTTTCACAAGAACTAAAAGAAAATATGAACCTGACAGGACCAAAAAACATAGAACAAAAGCGAGAGCGTCTAACCATGCTACAAGCATTTTTGCAATTAGAAGAAATAGCAAAACGGAAACAATATTTAGAAGAAAAATATGAAATACCGTTATCTGATAATTTTTTACTTTGCCCGGGTTCAGGCGATTTGAATATTGTTTTTACTTCTCGCTATTTTCAAAGAAACAGCAAGGATTTTAAGGATAGATATATTTTTGTCGGTCCTTCCATTGCTGAAAGTGAAACTCTAAATGATTTTCCAATTGATGAATTAAAAGGACAACGTGTGATTTATATTTCTATGGGAACCATAATGAACAATCAGCCTGAATTCTATCAAAAGTGTTTCGCCGCTTTAAAAGATTTCAATGCTAAAGTAATACTTAGTATAGGCAAACAATTAACGGCGGAGCAGCTAGGAGATATACCTGATAATTTTATTGTTCGTAACTATCTTCCTCAATTAGATATACTGCGTCAAACGGATGTATTTATTAGCCATTGTGGAATGAACAGCACAAGTGAATCACTTTATTTTGAAGTACCTCTAGTTATGCTTCCATTTATAAATGATCAGCACACGATCGCTGAACGAGTACACGAACTTGGTGCAGGATTTATGTTAAATATTCAGCAATTATCAGCCGCTGATTTAAAACATGCCGTTAATGAAGTATTGCAACATTCGATTTATAAAGAGAATGCAAAAGAAATTAGTCAATCATTCCGTGAGGCAGGTGGTTATATCAAAGCCGCTGATGAGATTATTACATTTACTCGTTAATACTGTTATATATCCTACTCACCCCCCATCAACTTAAGAATTTTATAACATCCAAAACAAGAATTTTCTACATACTCATGTAAAAAATCACCTAACGTACATGGCTCTCTATCAAGAAACTGTTAGTGCGTAAAAAAATCCTGTTTTGAATCTAATCAAAACAGGATGTCAACTATTTTATTGATATTTTTTTGCAACAAGGAACTCAATAAAAGGTAGTGTAATCATCGATAACCCCAATAACATTAATAAAAAAATGTTAGTCGTTCCATTTACTATTTTGTCACCGATAATTGCTCCAAATATAAAAAGAAGGATAAGAAAATAACTAATTTTAGAGCTTTTCTCAGTGATTTTTTGGCCCAGTTCTTCTTCCTGCAAAATACCATCCTTTTCTTCCTTTGTTCCCCAAGTAATGCTAGTCAAAAACATTGAAAGTAACGACCCTATAGCAATAATTTCGTTAAATCCAACTTCTTTACCTACTATCATTTTATAAATAGTAAAGACAATTATAATTACAGTAGCAACCCCACATATTATGGTACCAATTTTCCTTGTACTCATTTTTCCTCCTGCCCCTCATACAAAAATAATTGATCAACTGTAACACCTAAATTGTTTGCTATATCAAAAGCTAAATATAAACTAGGATCATGATGCTCTTTTGTTGGGTCGTCCCCAGCCATACAAAAAAACCATAACTGGAAATGCGGGTATATAAACGTAATCGTCAAATATATATTTATCGAGTTATGAGAGAGCCTATTTTATTTTAGATATAAAATAAAATAGGCTCTTTACTTATGATGATAATGCCTAGATTTACAATATCGTTTAATGAATACTTTATAAGTTTATAAAGGCGTAGCGAAAATTGCACTGGGCATTCGCGATTGATCAATAAGAAAAGACCTGACCTTATATATCAGGTCTTTTTCATGTCTTATTCTATACCAACTGCATTATAAGCCTTCGTTACAGCCTGTACTTCTTTAGAGTTTTTACCATATAAATCTTCTGCAGCTTGAAGTGCAGCTTGGCGCATCATGTTAAAGTTAGAGTTTGCAGTTAAATATTTTGTAAGGGCACGATAGTAAATTTTTTCTGTAGCTTCGCGGCCAACACCATTTACTTCCACACCATAATGCGTGCCACCTTCAGACACTAAATATGCTGCTTTATTATTGATACTACTGTTAATATGAACACCGCCATTATCATATGGACCAGTGTAAAATTTTCTGTAATGATCTGGATAACCTTCAGTTGGTTCTAATGGGTTTGGAATAGAAGCAGGATTACTTAAGGAACGCATCGCATCTCCTGATATATCCGGTGTATAAATATCTTCTCCCACTTCCCAATCATCACGGTCTACCATCGCACCGAAAATATCCGAAAACGATTCGTTTAATGCACCAGACTCATCTTGATATTCTAAATTTGCTGTATACTCTGTTACAGCATGTGTTAACTCATGGGCAACAACATCTAAGCTTGCAGAAAATGAAGTGAATTTTTTCCATCTCCATCACCATACTCCATAGACACACCGTTCCACACAGCGTTATTCCAGTTTTCCCCTACGTGAACAAAAGAAATTAACTTCGCTCCTTCGTTATCAAAGGAATTACGATAAAATGTTTTCTTATAATAGTCGTATACTTTTTCTGCATTTACATGCGCTGTTTCTGCTTCTGCGTCTTTTTCTTCTCTAACGATTTCAAAATGTCTCTCTATATTTCCTGCTAATTTAAACATGTCTTTCTTACTCTTTAAATACTCGAACACAGTTTCTTTTTTATCTAGTCCTTTCGGTGCTTTCCACTCTTCCCCAATATAAGATGGTGTCTGAAATTCTTGGTTGTATTGAATTTTTTGCTCTGCTGCATATGTATGTGACGTGCCTAATGTCGCAAATGCCCCTAAAGCTATAGATAAAGCTAATGTTGAAGATAAAACCTTCTTTTTCAAAAATACCACTCCCCATCCCTATTTTTTTGAGAATTTTATATAATTCTAGTGATAATAGTACACAACCTCCTATCTGAAATTGCAGAAAATTTAGATAGAAAATTCGGGGTATTTAATTATAAAGTTCATGCAAAAAAGAGCAGCGCTATCTGTAGACGCTACTCTTGTTATATTTTTCATTGACATGCATTAAGATCCCCTAACTTAAGATTCTCAGGGAACAAAGAAGAGTAGGCAGGAATAACTGCTGGCATGTACCCGATTGGACGGGCTTTCCGTCAGTTGGGGATGCCCAGTTGGCCAGTAAAACATTCCCCTTTCCAACCTGCGAGAGTACAACCAGAAACCATTATGTTCCCAAACAAGAATTTAATATATAATGCAAAACCACTGTTTTTATCAAACTTTATTCAAAAGTTACAGTGATCGAATAAAAAAATCGACCACCCGTTACAGGCAGTCTTAATTTTACGCCACTATACCGTTAGTCTTCTAACTCCGCTACCATATCATCCAACACGTTCGCCTTCAGGTGCTAAAACGTCAACTCCTCTATCAACCTCTCTATATACTGTTTTTTCGTATTTCGTAACTAATATTTTTTTCGATAATAAGTTGTTACAGTTTCTGTATGTTGTTTTTCCAAAACATATAGCTATAATCAATCTCTTCTTTTAATTCAAAATAATTTTCCCAAGTATCTTGTACATGATAAAGTGTTTCGCCAGCATCTACAAAAACATCCATATAATTATCCATATACTTCCAACGTTTATCGTTATTAAAGTAATACATTGCAAATTGATTGCCCTCATCATTTAACATGTCGTCTGCAAACACACCACCCCACTTCATATAGATTTGCGTACCAGTAATTTGTCTAAGCTTAAACCTATTAATATCATCTTGAGACTTTTCTTCAAATTCTTTACTAAATAAATTATTTTCAACTATCCACCCAAGAAACATACCAGTATGTACATATGCTTGTTCAATTGGCAAATCCTCTGGAAGATCATCATAATAGTACTTTGCCTTATCATAAATCACCGTGTCCAACTCCTTTTCATATCTCATTCATTTTGCATCTAATGTAGTCTCTACTAGATAACTGTTTTTCCTTCCATAATATTATCTCTATTTACTAAAATTAAGTAGAGAGGGCCCATCATCCAACCAAATAAGCCATACAGCGCAAATAGTGTTCCTCCAACCATAGAACTACCAATTATGGGAATGACATAATAATCCTGTTTCTAATCCCCAATGGCCTTTTAATGAATATAAGGCTGCATTTTTCAAATCACTAATCACTTTAGTTCCATCCTTCAAGTTCTTTATCTCCTCTTACATGAATTGCCATATAACATAGATAATGATAACATTTTTTAGAAAAAAATAACATTATATACATTTATTAATATTCAAATAAATAAAAATTCACCTCAAAAAATTGAGACTAATTTCGAAAAGATAAAACGCCGGATTAAAAGTGGTTTCTATCGGGATTAATACAACACATTCATTATTTTTGTTATATTAAGCGAGGTCATTTGTAGTACAAAAAAGGATAGTTAAAGCAAATTTTATTATGCTCACCTATCCTTCATTTTTTATACAATGTAATGTCTAACATTATATTGTAATGTGTTATTATCAAACATTCCAAGTAATACCTTGACTTTTAATAAAATTATTGAACAAGTGCTTCTACATTCATATGCTCACTGCCCGCTACGACACCAACAATTCCTGCCCAAAGAGTTTCAAATACAACTGTTACAGCCAATTGAATGTTAAGCATGGATTTTAAAAGTGGTTTCATAGACATCGCCTCCGTCGTATTTATTGTTTTGTAACTTACAGCTCTTAATACAATGGCAACCAGAAGGAGTAGTACAGCTAGCGTCAGCTCCATAGTGGAGAGTCAACATATGAATATAGTTAATTATATCACTAAATGGTAATTTCATCCATATTTTTCGGTTTTATAAGTGGTTTCAATGTATAGGGGGATAGTCACATATCCATCAACTTAAAAATTTTATAACGCCCCCAAAACAAAAAAATTGTACATTTCACCTGGAGATGTTAATTTTCTCATTTTGGGATATTTGCTTTTCTTAGCTTCATAGTGATGTGGCGCTATCCCTTCTATAACTAAAAATCATTTTCGTTCTCATTCAACTTGTTTTGTTTTCTCTTACTGGAAATTTTCTATATTCTCACACAAAAAGTCATCTAACTTACAGGGCTCTCTACCAAGCAACTGTTTCACAGTATCCGTAGGTCTTTCTGGCAGTATCACAGACATAGCTTGAATTTCTAAAACGTGATCTGCAAGCCACGGAGGCATGTGTTCATGCTCGATTAGATTACGTCGTAATACTTGAGGGTCCATATTGATATAGCGAATTGGCCGACCTAATAGAACGGATAGTTTGCTTGCAATTTGTGGATAGCTATATACTTCAGAGCCGGTAAGTGTATATACTTTGCCAGCTACCTTACTGTTAGTCAAAACTTCTGCAGCAACATCTGCAATATCACGGCAATCAATGAAGTTACATGCAGTATTACCCATAGAACCGTAGAAAACATCTTGCGTTACAATTGTCGGTGCAAAGCGTAGTAAGTTTTGCATAAACGCATATGGGCGTAGCACAGTATGAGTAATACTAGATTCAGCTAGAGTTTTCTCAATTTCATGATGCCATCTTGCTACTGCTACTGGAGCGTTTTGATTAAAAGCTGGACTAGATACTTTTACGATGTGCTCAATTCCGACTTCTGCAGCAATACGAATAATTGAAGTCTCCAGTTCAACTTGTCTAGGACTGTTAGACATCACAAGAAAAAGCTGGTTCGTCCCTGTAAACGCACGGCGCAACGATTCAGGTTCAGCTGCATCCGCCAATGTTATTTCAATAAGTGACTGGTCTAAATCTCCAATCTGGATACGCAATTTTTCAGGATTTCTACTCAGTGCCCGAACAGGAATACTCTGGTTAACTAAACGTTTCAAAAGTACACCGCCAATCATACCCGTTGCCCCAATCATAACAATCATCTTCTATTCTCCTTTGAATGAAATATTTTTTTAAGGTTCATACGCCACCGCCATGTTATCATTGCACTCGCAATTACTGCAGATAGCGGAAAATCAATCCACACCCGATTGAGCCAGACAAAGTGGTTGAACGGCCCGAACACTCCCATTAAAAAAGTTGTCATCCACGCAGCAAAAATACCAATCGCAGCCCCAATTAATGTGAAAACTACCATCACAACTAAGTGATTTACACCGATAAGCCATTGATTATGAATTCCTCGTCTCTCTAACCAAAGACCAAGTATCAAAGCTACTATGGCTGATGTTCCTCCAATTGTTGTCAATGCAGCAATTTGAAGGTCCTTGCTACCGGTAATCAGTCCCCCAATCCCTGCCATGATGACTGGGGCAACATAAGCCATTAATACTTCACGCCATAATACAAAAGTTTTTGCCTTGGTACCCGTATCCGTAATAGCATATACACCTTCCATTTTATCCGGATATTTTATATTTCTCATGTATTCACCTCCTTTCTTTTTAAATGCTTTTAGCAGTTCCTTTTATATAATTAGGAACCTAACTATATAAAAGGAAAAATAGGCTAGCTCTACTAGCCCTTTCTAATTATTGCTAATATGTTCTATTCATCTAGTTCTTCTGTAAGTGCTGAGATGCCTTCTGTCACTCGGCTAAGCAGATCAAGAAATACACTGCGCTCCTCGATACTAAGTAGGCCGACCATGGCTTCTAGCCTTGCGAAATGCTCTGGAGCCATTTCACGAAGCTTCTTTGCTCCTCGCTCCGTTAAAATGACCGATTTCTGCCGACCATCTTTTGAACTAGGTCGCCGGGATACGAGACCATCTCTCTCAAGGGTATCGATTAGGCCTGTCACAGTAGCACGTGTGACACCTAGATGTTCCGCCAGTTGCGAAGGTAACGCTTCCCCTTCGTTATCTTCAAGGTCTGCCAGTAAACGATAGCGCCCTGTTGATAAACCGAATCTAGAGAAATGAATCTCCGTGGCATGTCCAAGCTTAGCTCCCGCTGCCATTAGCCTAGTCGCAACGAGAACAGCTTGTGCGTCAACGTCTAAATTGTAACGATCAATTTGACGCTTAGATTGTATAAGTGAAGGAACAGTATCATTGTAATTTGTTACTTTCATATCGGAACCAGAAGGCGGAACAGCATAAGCATCTTCCGCTTTTTCCGAATCTTTCATATTGCTCATATATGTACCTTCTTTCTTCTTTCAAGTCATTCACCAATTACTTTTAGCATTATATAATTAGGGAACTAACTATATAACAGTAAAAATAGGCTAGCTTTACTAGCCTATTTTAGTCATATTTATAATATGGCACCTAATTACTTTTTCTGTCAACACATTTTAATCTTTGAAGCGACAAGATTGGCGAACAAGCTTACTTGTATTACGTCCAAATAATAGAAATTTTTATTAATAGCTGATTTCGTTAAACTATTACATGTTCCAAATATTAAACTTAAAAAACTTTCTATAATCATTTTTCTTCTACTCTATCTAACCATTCATTTATTAACGAATGGAATAAAACATCTTGCTCAATCTGCAAGTTATGTCCCGCTTTATCTAAAACTGCAAAAGTGGCCCGGGGAAATTTATCAAGCAACTCCCAAGCATCTTTATAGCCTGTTACTGAATCCTGTTTACCCAATAAAAAGAGGCTTGGTTTTTCATACAGCGATAACTGACTATCCACATCAAACGAAAAAGCATATTGTTCCTTTAACTTTGTTAAAAACGCCTCATCTGCTATTTTAATTCCTGATATAATCTCTTCAAGATAACGTTGCCAATTATATTCATTAAGCTCTACAAAATTCGAACTAAAATTCTCACATTCCTCCGTACTTAACTGAGATAAAAACTTTTCATCTCGGTAAATAACCGTATGCGGAGGAAGCTGTCTCTTGCTTATATCCGGAATAATCAAAGGACAAATAAATGCCGCGCCATCTATTTTTTCTTTTCTTTTGGATATAACTCCTCTAGTTATGTATCCGCCATATGATTCGCCTGCAATTAAGAAAGATTCGTCTGGAATAATCGTATCTATGAAATTTAAAACAAGATCTAACATTCCATCTGAATTTTGAATAGATTCGTGCCCCCTCGTTTGTCCCATGCCTGGTAAATCGATATAAATTCGTTTCCAACCTTCTCTTTGTGAAAAAATAGGCTCCATACAACCTGACATTAGTCTATGATCAGGAGAAAAACCATGAAGCATGATAATTGGTTTTCCAGAACCATAAATTTCATAATGAACTTTTACATCCCCTATTAAGCATTCCATTATTATCCACTCCGAATTTTCAGTATTTTCAATACTATAATAAAGTAAAAGTAACTACCCAGCCACACATTTCATTTAGAAGTTTGGTAAAGAGTATAATTCCAGCGAAAATACACTTACCTATAATTGCTGCCATGAAGATAAAAATGGCCCTACACCTCGCTACCTTTCTTTGTTTTAAAATTTTGCGCGTGGCAGGAAAAGGCCCTGACCGCTACTATACATGGCCAGTCCCTCTAGACCACTTAAAAAAATGCTTTTCTATCAGTTTTTCATAGAGTGATTGAGTAGTTGCAAGTAAAATTTATTTCTTTCCAAACAATTAATCTTATTCCTCTTATTGTTAGTTAAAGAACACTTTTATCTCTTTTCATTTTGAATTAATCAATCATTAATTAAACAACAAAATAAGTATGGAATGTCATCATGTCAACCGTCTCTGGTTATTTCACTTTCTCAACTCACTATACTGTATATGAATTCTGTTTTCTGGATTTTTGTCCACCGCATACAACACAACAAGAAATAACCATTCCAAAGGCTTCATAATAAGATAAATGATGTCTGCGGACCACTTTGAATTGATGTGTCTGCTGATTGGATAGCCATACTTGTCATAAAAGTTACGAATAGCTTTATGTAAGTTTGGAACATATTGTTCAAGAATATTCTCAAATGCATTGGCAATTAGTAGCTGGCGGTTCACAGGGATTCTTGCTCCAGCTCTAATACCTGCCCTGACTGGCTTGACCAACTTTTTATGCCCTCTAGCAGAGACAGTACACAAATAATGTCCGTCACCCTTCACTATTTCTGGCTTTGGCGCCGGGATATTCGAATAGTTGAAAGAGCTTGTTTCAAGAAACACACGAATAAGGCTATCTGGTCGTTGTCCAAACAGTACCAAAATGAGCTGGATGATAATCAGGACTGGAAATAAGCTGATAGCCCATAGTTTTGACATCTTTTGATAGTTATTACATATCCTTAAGAGAAATAACATACATTTATTGTTGTACTCAATCTCTTTTTCATGCTGGCTATCAAGAAAATGCTTTAGAGATTCTTTCAAACTTGCGATATATAAAAAAAGCAATGATAGAAAGCTGGTTTGCAGAAAGAAAATCGAAAATTCTTCACCATCATGTGAGCAGACTGTATGAGTGAGATAAGCAACTGCAAATATGATATTCAATATCATTAATGTACTGCATACCACATAAACAAGCGGGGGAAGATCCCCATAATTAAAGCTTACAATCCAAAAGCTAATCATACCCAATGTTAATAAGACAATTACTGAAATAACATATTCATTTGCAAGAGAAGCATATCCGTTATTCTTAGCACCAGTCATTTCAAAGATGAGCAAACGCTCACCAGCACCTGCTGCCATTCCATTTAGAACAAAGCCAAGCATGAATAAACAATAAATAATCATGGAGGTATAAACATCTATCGCTTTGATTTTGACTGATTTATCCTTTACAACTTTTGGCTTCTCCTTTATAAAATCCTGAAACATCCTAAAAAAGGCATACACAGGAATTGAAATAAATATAAGAAGCTTTATAAAAACAAGCAACTCTCTCCCTCCTCTAATTCAGCAACAACTTTGCTAGTATTTTAAAAGTTCCCCTCTTACAAAAGAAACTGTCACCCTATTTCTCGTTATTAATAATCCTAGGCATGAGAAAAAATATGAGTGTAAATGTTTGATGATAAATAAAAAGGACACAATTCCTTGTACTAGAATCACATCCGTTAATTAAAGAGGGACTACTCCAATAGTTCGTCACCAAATTATAACATTTATACCTAAACTGTCCTATACCTATATTTGAATAAAGTGAAACTTCCATCAGCGGGGGTTTTTCTTCATCCCCATTGATGGAAAGCCCACCCAATCGGGCTCTTACTGGCAGTTATCTCCCACCTATCTTCTTAAGAAAAGCGGAAGTGGCTCGTTCAGAATGTGAGGGGGATGGAGCTTCTGATGTAGAGGAGTTTTTACCTCGTAGGAAGAAGCGAAGCCACCGAACATTCTAGCCACTGGAGCTGGACAATGTTTTCCCAGAATCTTGAGTGGGAGTCTTACTGCCCTAAAGTAGCGGGATAAAAAAACCTTACTGTCCGTTATTTCAAGTGAAATCAATTTAAGTAAAGTATATAAGCTAATTTTTTCTATACATCCCAATGTCTATATTTATTTATCTCACTCTTTTTTCTAAATGCATCTTCTAAGTCAATATCAAGTTTGTTAGCAAGATCAAAAAGATTCCATATCACATCGTAAATTTCAAAACTTAATTGTTCCTTTAATTTATTACTATTCTCAGAATCAGGTTTGGAAGAGATTTTTAAAACTTCTTGAGCGACCTCTCCTATTTCTGTAACCAAAAATAAGGTTCTTTCTTCAATTGTTGCGTTCTCAAAACCTTTATTTTTACTAAACTCTCTAACCTCTCTTTGTAATGTAGATATTCTCACTTTACCAATCCCCCCTATTTTGAAACTCTCCAAAAATCTGTTCCGTATTCTCTATTCTGAAATTTAACTGGTAACGCTGTTTTCAAAAAACTATCACCTACGCCAATCTTATATATCTTATTTTGCACCGGTGACCCAAAGGAAAATTCAAGCTGACAATCAGTAAGGTTAAATAATACTGAATGAACAGTTCCAAAATTTTCTTGGTAATTATGAACGGACAACCCCTCTGGAAATTCAGTAGAAATGAGTTTCTGTAATTCGCCAACAGATCTTTTACCACTCGCACTAAACTTATGCTCTAAAATATTAAATCGTAGTTGTGAATGAACGAATCTTCCTAATTCAAGACTTTCAACTTCAGGAAATAGAGCATGATTCGTTGCGATTAAATAGTCGCGATCCGTTTTTCTTACAGCTTTAGCGCCATCATACGTTTCATATAAAGCTGCTTCACCATTTGCATCGGCTAAGAGTAAATTCATATTCGCTCCAATAGGCATGTCCTCTAAACACTGAATTCCTTCCTCAACATTTTTACAATTTTCAAGTAAGGCTCTCACTATTACCATAAATTGCAGTCCTTTGGTGACGGGCTTTTTCATTCCTATATGCTTTCCAACTGGAATACCGCATGAGGCAAAAGCTACACAGAACCCCTTCTCATTTAAGCCTTCACTTCGACCAAAGTAAGAAACAGAGAATCCAGTATGACTGTATTTACCTTGAACTTTTGTCGTGCATAGTCTCATATCAGATATTGCTGGTGACAAATCGTAGTTTCTAAGGACATAAGTTTTATTGTCAATTGTTTTAGACGGTAAAATAGCACCTAAACTACATCCTCCTGGTTGTAACCAAACTTCATCGTAAAAGTTCAGATAACTAGACTTTACACCAAGTGCATCTGCAAATCCTTCTAGTTCTTCATTTAAACCAGGACAGTACTGCTCAATTAACTTTTTCATATTTTTAAATTTACTTTCATCTATTGATTCAGATGATACAAGTACATTCATTGCATAAGGATTCTTTTTTATTTCTTCTCCTTGCCTTCTACCAATCTCATAACTATTTCCTTCAAGAAAAGAAAAGTAGGCTTGAAATATATTCATATTTATCTCTCCTTTAAAATCGCATCTATTAATCGTCTATCTGATATGTATTTTGCCCTATTTGGTTGCCCTTCCGCTCTCCTTACATCTAATGTATTTAAATTTGCTACAACAGAGAAAAGCGTACCAAAATTATGTTCTTTTAAATTTAAACAAACATGTCCTTTCGTTTCCGACATAATTGATTGTGCAATAGAAAGGTTTATTTGATTTACGTTTTCTTTAAGACGTAATTCTAAAGTTTCAAAACGTTCTTTTGATTTGCTCCAATTCCAACTTTCACATGCTGATGTATTTTCATGATGATTTGTGCAATGGATATAATTATTAGTAGGAAAGCGTACATTATAGTCGTTAGGAGTAATCTCTACAACAGCCATCTTTCCTGATGAATCCGCTAATAAGTAGTTATTAGCAACCGAACTTGGAAAACCTTTCAATACTTCTATACCTTCCTCTACAGTACAACAATTTTCTAAAATGTATTTAACGGCAAAATAAAAATTCAATCCTGGCTGAATTCTTTCATAAGGAACCGATGTAATTCCGACAAATAAACCATATTGATTTATCCCATCAACTTTTCCAATAAAACAATCCGAATGACCAAGATATTTATTTTTATCCTCAAAACAAACGAATGAGGACTCAGTAGTTTTCTTCAAATTAAAGAGCATATCATAATTACGCCCAATAATCATTTCGCTTCCATTAAAAGCTGAAAAAATACTACATTGACCGTTCAATTCAAATACTCCTATACTTAACAGAAAAGAACTGACTTCTTCAAAAGAAGAATGGCAGCCATCAGCAAATCCTTGTATTTCCTTCACAACATTCGGATCAAATTCACTAAGAATAGGCTTGCAGGCCTCTCCAAATTTTAATTTTTCTTCAGTTACTTTTGGAAACCGAAATCCATTTTTATAAAGGATTTTTGCATAATGCTTTCCGGCTTCATAAGCATTTCCTTTTAATCTCGGATGATACATTATTATTCCCTCCATTGTGTATTTCTTTGTATATATAAATAATAAACCCTCCAGTTAATGGAGGGTTTACTCTGTTTTTGTAAAAAAATTGTTAGCTAACTCTAATTCTTGTTAACTGGTATACATATTTTGGTGATAAATTCTGATGGATGTCTGTTTAAATCTGGCCTTATATCCCTTATATTAAAATTGGACGGAACAAGTCCTTTTTCATAAATCTCTATCCCTTTTCCTATCTGAGTTAGATTCTGTTCTCTTATCCAACTTTCCAACACTTTATATCCTACATCCAATTCTGAATAAGGACCTTTAACAGTAGTGAACGCGTATATCCCACTAGCTAAAATTTTACAGCCGTCTATCTTATTCGTATCATTTACCGGAAGAAGTAGCTCTACATCCGCCTCTTTTTGATTCAAATCTCTTTCGTGAAAGATAGACATTAACTTTCCGTTAACTACAAGATTAAAAGCGTAAACTCGATCAAATAAATTTTTAACCAATTGATCTATAAATTTTATCTTTATTCTCTTACGAATAGCATAGACTGTTATTTCCTTTCGATTTTCAATATAACAGCTAGATAAAACAGGTCCTGGAATTATAGAAGTTTCTTTTTCTATTTGCATTTTTAACATTTTCATTTCTTCTATTTGTTTAGAAATTTGCTCTTTTTGATATTCAAGATCACAAATTTTATGTTCTAATACGCTTGTCCATTGCAATCGACTAGCACTTTCAATTAATTCCTTAATAGTAGATAAGGAGCATTGAAAACTTTTTAAAAGCATAATTTTTTTCATAACTTGAATTTTTTCATAGTCGTAATACCGATAGTTTGTTACAGGATCTATGTAAGAAGGTGTTAGTAAACCAATATCATCATAATAGCGTAATGTTTTAACAGGAACATTACATATTTTGGAAAATTTACCGATAGAGTACATTATATTCTTCCTTTATTGACTAATAATAAAATATTTACTGCAATTTAAAACCTCAACACCTTATTACTCTTCCTCAAATAACTCCAACTCTTTCTCCACAAACTCCATCAACTCTTTAATTGTTTGCGCCGAAAAGTCAAAATGAATACCTGCCGCTTCATACACTTCTTTTACTGATTTTGTACTTCCTAAAGATAACGCTTGTTTATAATGAATTAAAGTTTGTTTTGGATTCTCTTTATATTGCTTGTACATCTGCAGGGCACCTATTTGGGCAATTGCGTACTCGATATAGTAAAAAGGAACTTCGAAAATGTGTAAAATAGACAACCACGTTGTCTCTAACCAATTTTCATACCCTTCCCAATTCACAAAGCTAGAGTCATATGTTCTCGCTAGTTCTTTGAATTTCGCTCTTCTTTCCACATGCGTATGGTTTGGATTCTCATACATCCAATGCTGGAATTGATCAACTACAGTAATGATGGGTAAATATTGTATCATCAATCGGAGTTGTTCACGCTTTGCTCTTTTGAAATCTTCCCCACTTGGGTAAAACGTATTCCAATACTCCATCGTTAGGAGTTCCATTGTTGTGCTCGCCAATTCTGCTGATTCCATTGGGACATTTCGATATGGCCCTAGTTCAATGTCTTTCATAAGTTCATTATGTATACAATGACCCATTTCATGTAACAGAACCACAGCATCGTCTTGTGTGTTACAACAATTCATGAAAATAAACGATTGTTTAGAGGCGGGTAAGGATTCACAAAAACCACCCGGAGCTTTCCCTTTACGGCTCTCTAAATCTAAAAGATTCTTTTCTTTCATCTCATGTAATAATGCCGAAAAACGAGAATCAACCTTTTCTAAAATATGAAAAGTACCTTTTACTAACTCGTCTACATTTTGTACTGGTTGTAAAGGCTTCTCGTTTATTGGAACAGCTCTAATATCCCAAGGTCTAAAAGTACGTAACCCCAAAGTTTTTTGTTGTTTTTCTTGCAGCTTCTTCTGTAACGGAACAACATATTGACGCATTGCTTCTGCTAACTCAAGACAATCCGCTGCTGTATAATCAAACCGTTCATATTTTCTAAACATATAGTCGCGATAATTTGGCAAACCTACATTTTGAGCTTTTTGATGTCGCAACGCAATTAACTTATCCATAATGATCTGAAGATCCTCTTCAACAGCTAACATGCTTTCTTGGATAAGAGTCATCGCATTTTTTCTAACCGTACGCTCAGGATTTTGAAGATATACCTCCATATCGCTTAACGACTTTTCTTCACCTTCCCACATTACGGTTAAGTTACCTGTAATTTCAAAATATTTCGTTACTAACTCATCTTCTTCAATTTCTAAATCTATATTTTTCTCATTGAACAAACGAATTGCATTTTCTACTTTTTTATTCAATAAACCGAAATGTTTTGGATCTAACTGCAAACGAAATGGAGATTCATAGTATTTACTGTCTAGCAAGCTTTTGTAGCGTTTCACTAATGGCTGCACATGCTTTTGATCAAAATCGAAAGCCTCTTTCGCTTGCTGGTCATGGGTGTTGCACTGAAATTGAATATAATGTTGTTTAAGCTGCTCTTCTACTTCATCTAAAAGCCGAGACTGTCTTTTCAACCAACCTTCAAGTTCCTCACTACATTGAATCTCTGTTTGTAATAAATCTTCAAATTGTTGTTGTAACGCTTCCAAATTACTAATAACTAAATATTCAGTAGCATCCACGCATAAGGCACCCTTTCATACAATATTCTTTGCAACAAGTTTCAAATGCTCAGCAGGAATAATTTGCTTCACTGTTTCCTGCAAATCTTCTGCCATCACTTCTTCAATATGCTCCAAAGCGACTTCTAATATGCTACACTCCATCGTTTCAACATTGAGTAGAGAATAATGATCATTTTTCTTAATCACCAAATATTTATGATCTTCTGTCACTAGTAAAGCACCTAGCTGAATTCCTGATAATCTGTTATCTTCAAACTTCATGTATATTCCTCCCATCTACAAGTATTTTACAATAAAAGGATATTGGAGGATACAAAAATAAATAGATGTTTTACTACCGGCCAATTAGCCCAAACAAAAAAACACCTCTCATTTCGAGAGGTGCTTACCATTAAGATATTAATTCTTCTCCAATAATTTTCACTTCTGTTTCTAATTCTACGCTAAATTTAGATTTTACCGTTTCCTGTACATAACGGATAAGTTTCACATAATCACTCGCTGTCGCTTCACCTACATTTACGATAAATCCAGCGTGCTTAGTAGATACTTGGGCATCTCCTATTTGTTTTCCTTGCAATCCACTATCTTGAATTAACTTACCAGCAAACATACCTGGAGGACGTTTAAAAACACTGCCACAAGAAGGATATTCTAATGGTTGTTTTGATTCACGCAAAAATGTCAATTCATCCATTTTTTCTTTGATTTTATTGTAATCGCCTTCTTTTAAATCAAATGTCGCTTCTAGCACAAGATGCCCTTCTCTAGAAATGGAACTGTTTCTGTATTCTAATTCTAAATCATTTTTATTTAAATTAAGAATTTCGCCATCTCTAGTTAGAACTAATACACTTGCAATAACATCTGATACTTCGCCGCCATATGCTCCCGCATTCATGTATACTGCTCCCCCAACTGTTCCTGGAATTCCACAAGCAAATTCTAAGCCAGTTAGATAATTTTTCAATGCAAATCTCGAAGTATCAATAATGGTTGCCCCGCTTTGAACAATTATTTTATTACTTTCCAATGAGATATTAGTTAATTTAGTTAAATTTAGAACAATCCCTCTAATGCCGCCATCCTTAATAATGATGTTTGAACCATTTCCTAAAATAGTGAACTCTATATTATTTTGATTTGCGTATTTTATTACGTTTTGTACCTCTTGATACGTAGTAGGTAAAACAAAATAATCCGCATTTCCACCCGTTTTAGTAAAAGTGTATCGTTTTAACGGCTCATCTTTTTTAACTTTATTATCATCTAATATATTCAATAAATCGCTGTATACTTTATCCATTTCCCTAACCTCTTTACTAAGAATCTTTTCTATCCATTATAATGTATTTAGTTTCAAAAAAACATAATACGTTATTTTGTTTAAAAATTCAATTAATAAATTAAACTAGACGCCATTCCTATATACCAAAATATGTAAAAAGGCACACTCAACCCTTGTCGAGATATCTTTCGGAATAGACTAAATTTCTTCTAGTTAGTATCTTTCTCTATTCACTATTTTGTATTTACTGAAGGTTTATAGGATAACTACTATTTCTTTATCCCTTCAAGTGCATGTCTCATCATCTCAACTGGATACTTCGGTAACTTTAGCATTATTTGATGGTTCAGCCATTGATTCATTGCCGCTAAATCTATAAACTCTTGCTTCTTTTCAACTAACTCATGATAAAAATAATGATCTACAGCGAAAATAGACTCATTTATTTGTGAAATAATACTTCGATTATTTGTTGCTGCAAATTGTACAATTGAATCTTGATTTAAGTACTGTTCAATTATCTCAGGATCAATTCCATCTAATAATAAATTTGTGGTTAAATTCTTCTTAAATACAAGGTGTAAGTTTTGCAAGTCTTTCTTTAATACGCCATAAATAACAAAGTGATATCTTGTAGCGTTATTCATAAACATTACACATTTTTTTCGGCCAATCTTAAAAAGATTTGCATGCCAACAATATAGTGGATTGAAATCAGCAGCATCTACTTTTTGAACTTTTATTTTCATTTCATCGGCTAATTTTTTTGTACATTGGATAAGTTGCATATATTCCTCATACTTTCTTTTTATTTAACAACTGAATTTCCGTCCATATTTTATGAAAAAACAATTATTCCCCCATATTTCAATAGACATAGCCACTTTTGTTTATTCTATAATTATACACTTTTTGCAACTGTAGTTTTAGAATAAAATTTGAACAAAAATATCTCACAACCAGTAATTTACGAAAAAAATAAAAAAGATCCCTTTCGAAAAAAAGATTGATTAAAATGCTCATGAGTTCGGAGTATATTTGTTTTCAAATTCCATTTTCGCAATTTTAGTATATTTGTTAACAAATTCTGTTTTTGCTTCTGTATATCCGTCTCTGTCACGTTCATATTTATCTATTAAGCGCATTTTCAAGTTACTATATTCCTCGGCAACATCTTTATGTAGTTGTAAAAAATCTCTAAAATACAATTCATTCCAATTACCTATATACCGAACATGAAGATGAAATACTTTTTCAGCAAATCCCTTTTCTGTATAACCTTTCATAAACATTATATGAGGTGCTGGCTTTTGGGGTTGCTTTTCGAAGATATATCCGTTTTTCTCTAACACACTTACTAAAAATTTCAAATCGTAGTCTTCAGCTATTTCCAGCAATATATCTATCGTTGGCTTTGCCAATAATCCGTTAACAAAAGTACTTCCTATATGATTTATTCGTTCAATATATTGATTACCGATTATGTTGCTAAGCAATTTTTCTTCTTGTAAATACCAATCTTTCCATATCGGATTATGTTCTTTCAGAATAATCGGGAACAGTTCCCACAATTCTTCAAGTGACATTTCTGATAAACTTTTCCACACAATACAGTCCTCCATTGTACTTAGTAAACCGTTTTATCAAACTTCATTTCAAATCCACATCTGTATTCTCAAATATTGAATGAATTATCTCCCTCCTCTAATCCTGAATTATCTCCAGCTTTATAACCCGTACCTTTGCAGGATAAGATTCAAGCATTTCACTATACTCTATTCTAACTTTGTCACCTGTTTGTAATTATTTTCCTAAACTTGGATTAGTAAAGTGTAAAATAGCGTCAGCAGGAATTTTCCTTTTTAATCTTTCCTCTAAGTGTTTTCTGTCATATTCGTCTTTTATAAGCTTCTCTTCAATAAAAAACACAGTATCTCCCTTAAGCAAAATATAGCCATATATCCTATTAGAAACCGCATTATTATTTGTTTTCGTTGTAGATTTTTTAAATTCATAACTTGTATCTGTTTTCCAAATTAAAACAATCATAAAGATAATTACAAAAAATATAATCGTGCCAACTATTTGTATATTTTTTTCATTTGCATCTCCATTATCCCAAATGCCTTTTCTAAAATATTTATAACAAAATAGTTAAAATACCATAAATGAAATTTCTACACGTTAATTTCTTTTAATGAATGCAGTAAAAATGCCAACATATATTCGCATGCTTTCTCACAAGCTAACATTTTAAACACCTTTTGTTCTTCTACTGTTTTATCATTCGCTTGATCTGAAGCAGCTTTTAAACAAAGAAATGGTTTTTCATTCACATAACAAACGTAAGAAAATGCAGCAATTTCTTGATCTACTGCAAGTGCTCCGTATACTGTCTGAAGTAATTCTCTCGTTTCTGAACTACGAATACGCTGGTCACCCGAAACAAATGTACCATAATGAGAGTTGTAAACAAATTGCAACTTTTTCATTTCTTTAATCAGCTGTTTGGAAGGTTGAATACTTGCTGCTCTACCCGTATATAAATCAAACGGATCTGTTCCCGTTCCCGCTCCTGTTACATCATGTTGCAGAACTTTAGTGGCGACCACAATATCACCGTTTTTCACCTTGTTTGATAAACTTCCACAAATACCTGTCATAAAGAGCTGCTCTGGTTGAAATTCACTAATAAGAAGCTGAACACAACTTGCACATTGTACTTTTCCGACTCCAGTTATGACAGAAATCAATTCGATGCCGTTCAGATTATGAAAATGAAATTCCCAAGCTGCTCGTTTTTCTTTCCGATAGCTTGGATAATATTTATGTAAATACGTAAGCTCTGGTTCCCATGCCGCCACGATAGCAATTCGATTCATAGATAAAAGTCCTTTCCTACTATTTCTTTTTTAACGTATTTTCGAAAGAAGTCCCCATCTTCAAGCGAGTGACGGGTAAGAGCCCAGCGGTAAGATGGAGATGAATTTCGGTTAGGCATAGCCTAAAATAACTCTTGGTATGCAACCTACGAACGGAGTCCACGAAAGACTGAGGCTAAACAACCAAGGCTTTTTTCAAGCCCCCACTTTAAAACGTGTTAGCGTTTAAGTGGTGAGTAGTTGACATGTAGTGCATATCTGAAATATAGTTAACGATAATATAATTATGTAGTTCTTTTTTGGATATCATCATGCATTTTTTGATGTGTATATTCCATACCTTTCATAAAGATTTAGAATATACACAATCATTTACTTCGCTCTTACTAACCAATAACCTTCTTTTTCCTTTTCAGCATAAAACATTCATAAAGTGAAACTTTAATCAGTGGGGGTTTTCTTTATCCCCCACTGATTATTAGCCCTCCCAATCGGGCTTTTACGGGCAGTTTATCTCCCACCTTACTTCTTAAAAAAAGTAGAAGTGGCTCGTTCAGAATGTGAGGGGGATGGAGCTTCTGACATAGAGGGGTTTTTTACCTCGTAGGAAGAAGCGAAGCCACCAAACATTCTAGCCACTGGAGCTGGACAATGCTTTCGCTGAATTTTGAGGTGGGAGTATTACTGCCCACGAATAGCGGGATAAAAAACGCTGTCTATGTTTTTTATATGGCGTGTTTGGGTCTGTATAGTAACGACATATATGTTGAAAAATCAAAATGGATTTATATAAATGGTAAAAATAACCCAAACATGTGCTCACAAAATGCAAGGCTTAATTTATTGAAAAGATTGAATGTTAGCACCCGCTAATTCTTCTTTTGACTAGCTAGGGCCAATTCAGATAAATAAAATGTTTTTAAAACAGAGTAGCAATACATGTTTATCAATCTAAGATTTCCGATTATCCCCTAAGTGAAATTCTTATTATTCTATTAGTACATGGAAGTTTAGAAATTTCTTTGCAAAAATTCAGAGAATTACAACAGAAATTGTTTTATATTAAAATTAGTGTTTACAGACTAAATATTGGGGTGTGGAATTAAATTGGAAAAAGAATTTATGGTAATTAATAGCTTCTCTGGTGAAAATTTAATGGGAAATCCCGCTGCTATTTTTTTGGAACCCAGCAGTTTAGACAATCATACTTTACAAAGCATCGCTAAGCAGATAAACCTTGTGGAGACTGTATTTGTCTACCCTTCTTATAATGCGGATTTTCGATTTCGTTATTTTACTCCTCATAAAGAAGTATCGCTTGCTGGACATCCAACAATAGCAGCATGTATTGCCTTAGTGAATGCCAAGAAAATTGATCCTAATAAAAAGAATACATATCAAATTGAAACTCAAAATGGACTACGTGAAATTGTTATTGAAACCGTTAGAAATCAAGTACTTGTAAAAATGAAGCAAAGCTCTCCTAAATTCATTTCACCATTAATAAGCAAAAAGGTAATTGCTAACACTTTGGGAATTCATAACGCAGATATTGCCTCCAATCTTCCAATTCAAACGATTGATTTGGGTGTAAAATATTTAGTAGTAGCAGTAAATTCTTTAAGCGCATTAATGTCAGTTAAACGTGATATTCAATTGTTACATGAGTTGTGTGAGAATTTAGGTGTTCATGAAGTGCAAGTATTTACATTTGAAACTTATGGCGAGGATTTTGATTTTCACACTAGAAATTTGTGCCCTAGAGAAGGCATAGAAGATCCTGCTTGCGGAATGGGGAACGCTACTGTTGGAGCATATCTTGCACAAAATTATTATAATGACCAAAAATTTATTCACCTTCGAGCTGAGCAAGGTACGATTGTAAAAATGCCTTGTTTAGTAGAATTGTTTATATCAAAAAAAGAAAAGGATATAGAACTTCATATAGGTGGTACTGGTAAAAAAGTAGTTGAAGGTACGTTCTTTATTTAGTTTATTATATTATAAACGAATTGGTGTCCTGCCATATTGTCAATATGGCAGGACACCGAAAAGTTAATCTTTAGCCAGATCTTCTATTTTATTTCCATTTAAAAATTTTTTATTATGATTTCGTACAATAAAAAAACTCCTACAAACGTAAGAGCTTTTTCAATCCTAGTGTGGTTTTAATTATTATTTATCGGAAGTTTAATTGAGAAAAGAGTTCCTTTAAACTTGTATTGGGATACCGACACTTTTCCGTTTCAAAATCTTCAATAACAGCAAGCTAACGTACTATTTTCTCTATTTGTATTGTCCATTTTTTGATATAGTGCAGATATGTGATTGCGGAAAAAACCGCGAATTTTGCTAAACATAAGCACTTGCTAGTCAATAAGAAGCTAATTAGTAATTCGCTCATAATGCTTATATCATTGTTCCATAGTAAACTTTTTTCTTGTACCTGTCATATACCTTAGTTCTTCATCTTGGACAGCCTTGTAAAGACCACCCACGTCTTCTTTATTAATAGGTCTTAAATAAACAATATTACCTGTCATCATTTATATCATACATGCCTATCAACTTTAATCTGTAATAAAAACAAATAAATACGAGGTATAACTTTTTCTTACTCATTTACTTTCATTAGAGCAGCAATCCTGTCACTAAGCCTTTTAACCGTTCAACGACAACAATTTTTTCTTTTGCACTCTAAATCTTCGTATTTTTTGGTAACCTGCATAAATAAAGTAGCTCCTTTTATAATGTCGCTTTGATTTGGTTTATTTTTCAGTAGTAATTTAGTATAACCATATTAACCTACGAAATTATGAGTAAGGAACTAAATTCGTTCATGATAATTTTATTTGTAGTATGATTCACCGTTATAGATGTGGTAAAGTAGATAACTACAATCAAAAAATTACAAAGACCTTAGTTCCTCTATTCAAATTACTATTAACATGTATTGTACCACCATGAACTTCTATAATCTGCTTAGAAATTGCCATACCAAGACCTGAGCCTTTGTGAACTTCTCCTGTATTGGTACCTCTGTAATATCTTTCAAAAAGTTTTTCAAGATCTTTTTGTCTAATTCCATTTCCGTTATCTTCAATTTCAATAATGATATGTTCTTTTCTGCTTATTCTAACCCATACTTTTGTATGTTCTTTATTATGGACAACAGCATTAAAAATTAGATTTGTAAAAGCTCTTTGCAGAACAGTACTATCACATCTAAAGATAATATTTTCCTGCTTTGGCTCAAAGTTAATCTCTACGGTTTCAAACTTAGGATGATTGAGGATGTGAATAATCGTTTCTCTTAAAATATCTACTAGGTTTTCATCTTTTTTATTTAAATGAGTATGAGAGTTCTTTAACTGATAGGTCAGCTTTAAATCTTCCACTAAACTATCCATATAGTTTGACTTGTTCAATATTATTTCCACATAACTTACAATGTCCTCATGAGTAAGCTTATAATCACTGTCAAGTATTACCTCTGAATAACCTTTTATAGAAGCCAAAGGAGTTTTAATATCATGAGTTATATTCGCAATCCACTCTTCCCTTACTTTTTCAGTATTTTTTCTTTCCAACTCATTTGTTTTAAGGGCATCAGAAAGATTATTCAAACTTGAATAAACGTCCTTATATATCCCTTTACTTAAAAATTTCTTGCTGTAATTTCCTTGAGACAGTGACTTTATCCCCTCTAAAATATTTAATATTGGATTAGTAAGTTTTACACTAAACAAATAACCAACAATAGAAGCAATGACTACAAATGCAATAATAGAACTAATAAAAATCTTTAAAAAATCTCCCACAATTGTTTCTGGATTAAAATTAAAAGAGAATTTCGCAACCTTATCATCTGGAAAGGCCATTATATAGCTCCATTTTTTCCCTTCATTTTCTACCATACCAAGAAAAATTGTATATCCTCCTAAAGCTCTTGAATTCTTATGATAATAAACAATCTCCCCAGGAGTATAATGATTCGGTACGGACTCTGGCTTTCGACTATTGAATACTTCTGTTCCATTTTCATCCAACACTTGTAACCAGCTACTATATTTTTTCAGTTTAGAAATTTCTGTTTCTTCAATAAATATATTGCCATTCTTAAATTGAATTTTCTCACCAAATTCTAAAGTCATTGCTGGAGCTTTTACCTCTAAAAGTTCTTTAGGATAGGCAGGACCTTTAAAAAACAACAATAGATTCATAATGAAAAAACATAATAAAGTTATAATAATTGTTATGACAATGGAGGTTAAAAACCTCCTTGTTAATTTCCACTTCATATTATTTTTCCTTTGTAGAAAGTTTGTAACCAAGGCCCTTGATGGTCTTTATATATTTTGGGTTACTTGGATCATCTTCTAATTTTTCTCTTAAATGTCTAATGTGGACCATAATTACATTATCATAGCCCACATACTCATCTTCCCAAACTTCATCACAAATCTTTCTCTTACTTAATATTTGATTCTTATTTTTAGCCATGTATAGAAGAAGTTTATATTCCTTTGCTGTCAGTTTAATTGGAATGCCTAACTTTGTTACTTCTCCCTTTTTAGCTTCAATTTTTATCTCATTAAATTCAATAATACTTTCATCTTTGTCTTTCTTTTTCTCTAGCCCAATGTATTGACTTCTTCTAAGTTGCGCTTTAATACGAAAGGCTACTTCCTTAGGGCTAAAAGGTTTTGTAACGTAATCATCTCCGCCAATTCCAAGACCTAGAAGCTTATCAATATCATCAGACTTCGCAGAAAGAAAAATGACCGGGGCATAGGTAAATTCTCTAATTCTTTTACATACCTCATACCCTTCAATATCGGGCATCATAATATCTAGGACAATGATATCAGGATTTTCTTTTTTACAAATTTCAACGCCACTTAAACCTGTGAATGCTTTATATATTGTTGCAAACCCCTCTTTTACAAGCACTGTTTCAAGCAAGTCTAATAAATCTTCTTCATCATCAATTAACAGTATTTTTTTATTAGCCATTCCTTCTAAGCTAATCATTTTTTTACTTCCATTCCATTTGTTTTCATTAAATTACATCCTTTGCTCTAAATTTTAATAAACCTATAAAAATAGTAAGAAAAAATGAACTAAAGCAAATGGTATACATTGTAACTTCTTTTCCACCAAAAGAAAACATTTCCGTCATACTTGAAATAATTGGATATGCCCAGGGGTAATAGATCCAGTAAGCAGCTGAATTCGCCACTAGCATGGACGGAAGAGCAAGACCAGCCCCTACAGCAAGTGGAATTCCTATATGGGAAAACCGAAAACTTATATAAAATTGGATTGCTATTATGGGTAATGAAGCAATAAAGACAATTAGAGATTTACATACGAAAAGATCGTAAGGTATAGCACCCTTTAATCCTAGTTTTAATCCTAACTCTATTCCTACTGTAATGGTACCTATACTAAATATTAATACACTATATAACGTAATCATGCTTCCCATTAGAAGTTTTGAAAAATAGACATTCTCCCTTTTGACTGGCATTGCTAAAAGTTGCTTCCATCCATTATTGCTATGTTCTATTCTTGTAATCATGACCATTATTACTGCAATACTAACAGGAAAAATAAAAGAAGAAAATTGAGACATACTCCCTGTATATAGAGTAGACCAAAGTTCCACCCCATTCAATTCTTTCTGGCTTAATACAAACATTCTTCCTTGAAAAACAGCAAACAGAGGAAGAATAGTCGCTAGTAAAATAATTTGTGAACGCCTTAATTTCAGCCATTCTATTCGTAATATGTTTAACATTCTTTACCCTCCCTTATGAAATATCTCTTCTTTGAAACTCGATGATACCTAATAGTAAGATGATTACCCCTGAAGCAAGACCACTATATAGCACGATAGAAGGATTAATTTCCTTTTGACCAGCTATTAAATATGGATAAAGATATGGAAAAAATTTTGCTTTAGCAGGAATTTGAGAAAAGATAATAGATGACAAAATCATACCAATAAAACCTATCGCAACTGGTATAACCATGTTTCTTAAATATGAGCTTAACCAGTTGTGAAGAGCTGCTACACCAAGTATTGCTATACACTGATTAATGACATATTTACTATAAAGACCTATATCTACGGCCTCTGGAAAACCAATTATTATACCTACTACAATCAGTCCTATGGTGTTTAAGCAAATCAATAACGCGGAAACAATCATAATCGTAATAAACTTCGAAATAAAAACGGAGGATTTTGTAACGGGTAGACTTAGAAGCGTTGTCCAAGAACTTTGCTTAAATTCAATTTGGTAAACAACAGCACCAATAACAGCTACAAAAATAGGAAGAAACTTCCCCCACTGTAATAATGCATGGTTTTCGATCAGAAGCATTTCCCAAGAGGTAACCCCTTGTTTTTTTATAGAATGATATAGAAAATCCTCATACCTTAAGTACATATCTAAAAACATTGCTACTGTTGTACCTAAAGGTATAATAAAGATAATTAACCATAAAAGCCCTCTTTTTTGCTTTATTATATCCGTTCTTACAAGTTTTTTTATATTCATGCCCTATTCTCCTCCTTAGTCATTTGGAGGAAAATATCTTCCAGCGTATCCCTTCGCTGACTTATATGGTAAACTTCGTGGCCACTTAAAATTAGGTCTCTGTTGATATCCGCTGGATTCGCCATCATATCCTTTATTATAAACATTCCCTCTTTTTCTCCGACAAGAAATCCTTTATTACTCAGATACTTACCTGCATCTCCTTTCGGTCTTGCATCAACTAAGATTTCAAGTTCGCTTTTTTCTCTCAAATCATCAAGGGTTCCTTGAAATATTAAATTTCCTTTGTTAATAATTCCAACATGATCGGCAATTAGTTCTATTTCGCTTAAAATATGGCTCGAAACTAAGACTGTAATCCCCATTTTACTGGGTAAACTTTTAACAAGATCTCTAATTTCATGTATCCCTGCTGGATCAAGCCCATTTGTTGGTTCATCAAGAATTAACAATGCAGGATTCCCAAGGAGAGCTTGAGCAATGCCAAGCCTTTGCTTCATACCTAGTGAAAATTTTTTTACTAATTTATCTTGAACATTAGTGAGATTTACAATTTTTAGAACCTTATCAATTTCTTTTTTATCAATCTCTAGTATCTTTCTTATAATTTCTAAGTTCTCATAAGCAGTTAAATGTCCATAATAAGAAGGATACTCAACCATCGAACCTACATTTTTAAGAATATCTATCCTGCTATCTTTCATTGATTTTCCAAATAAAGTAACCGAACCATTTGTTGGCTTTATTAATCCAAGAAGCATACGAATCGTTGTCGATTTTCCTGCTCCATTTGGCCCTAGAAAACCGTATATGTTTCCCTCTGGCACTTGTAAATTTACATCATTTACTGCATAAAAACCCCCAAACTTCTTAGAAAGATTTTTTGTCTCAATAATATATTCACCCATTTTTCAATACCTCCTCATCTTCCATATAAAAGAATTATAGTTGATAAAAATTAAGCCTTTATTCAGTTAACCTTAAGCGAACCTTAATTTTTCCCTATTACTTAATGGTGTATTTGTTAAGTGAAAAAAGACAACCTCCTTAATGGATTGTTATCTTTTCGGGTCTTTCGACTATTTCTATGCTAATCGTTTATCACTATTTATAATGCATTCAGCAAATGGCTATTTATAGATAATACAAACAGGGAAAAAAGCAAGCTAACGCACTATTTTCCCTGTTTGTATTATCCATTTTTTTACATATCACCATGCCCCCAAAACAAAAAATTTGTACATTTTCATCTGGAAATGTCAATTTTCTCGTTTTGGGATATTTGCTTTTCTTAGCTTAATAGTGATATGGCGGTATCCCATTAAGCCAATTAGCATTTATACTTACTTTTCCAAAAAATAATAATAATTTAAAAATTTTACAATTAAATATATAATACTTTTGACTATCTGATATGGGGATGGTTAAATTTCCAACGATATGGAGGTAATTGAGATGAAAAAGAAATTATTTTTTTAATGATAACGATAAATAGTTATCTAAATGGTATTGGGTTAGTAAGTAAAGTGTTAAATTTATTTCAAAATATAAAGGAGTTGGAATTTACTATGTCCAGAAAATTGAGAATGTCTATACTAACATTTGTAATGTCTGTTGGTGTATCATTTAGCTTTTTTCATACTCCAAGTGCATACGCCAATACCAAGGCCGAATTATATATATCTAGTAACCAATACAGCGTAGTTTCAGAGACTCGTTATTATAAAGCTAACGATAAAGTTCATTTCGAAGTAAAAAGAAGTGATGGTTATGGAGCTGACAGGATCTTAAAATTCTATATTGAAGATAGTTCTGGAAACACAGTTCAAAATCATGTTTTTTTACGGACGATATCCTTTTTTCCTGGTGAGAGAACTATTCCTAGAGATGGACTTTATCGTATGCGACTGCAATGTAAGGAAGAAAGCTTCATTGGTACAATAGATCCCGCGACGGGTTGTAAGGGATATGCGTGGATGAAGGATTAACAGAGGAAAATTGATAAAATAAACAACTCAACTTTCGCACTAACAAAATCAGTTCAAATCATTGATTGTATCGTGCTTAGATCCGTCCATTAAGTAACTCGACAATCTTGATAAAAAATGAAAAAACGATCCTCAAGAGTGTTCTCTTTATTTAAAAGAACAAAAACTAAAAAGGAGAAAGAGAGTATTCGTTCCCTTTCTCCTTTTTATAATACTCTACTGTCAATTCCCGTGTAATTGTTTTTCTACTTAGATTATATGCAAACGGTAGCGATACAAGTAACGTTAAGAACATCACAAGTAGAACAATTATTATTATGGTAACCCAAGAAATTTCTGGATAATCCTTTTTGATATCTTTAATTTCACTTTCTATTATGGATTGGCGTTCATTATAAATATCTAGTAAATACTATCAAACCTATTCCCTTGTAGTGGACGCCCTTATCTTACACCTTTATTAATATGTAAGTTTTCCGGTTCTTTCATTTAGTCTCTTTTCATAAAAATACATAGAGTGTTATTCCCTACACATACGCATTATTGGATCTTGACTGTGAAACCCAATACAGATAGGTATATTACTTTTTCTCTTGTTACAAACGCTAATAAAACAGCACACTGTTCTAGCGATTAAGTATAAAGTATTGCCAATTGCCTTTTGATTTGTATCAAAACCATTTTTAGAGTAAATTTCAGCAAACTCAAGAGATTGCGGGCCTTCTACTTCATTAGTCCAATCGCAAGCCCAATCATCATCCTGCTCTTCAAGAGGAAGATAATCATCACAAACAAAGAAATGACCGCCCCAATGATTATCGGGGTCATATTCATAATATATAGCCTTAGAAGATTCTTCTTTTGCGATTATCGAAGCTTCATATAATCCAAAACTCAATTTTCTTTTGTATACATCTAGGCTAACCGATTGAATTCGTTTTGCATCATTGGTAGACGAGAGGGTAACACATATTTCATAATACTTAGATTCTATTTGCGATACATGTAATGAAAATATATCTTCTTGTAACTCTTCCAGATATTCAAAAATATCCATTTTCATCACTCCTTAAGAAAGTTATGCAGCCTTCTAAGCGATTCAACAATAGAAAAAAACTCTAAAAAGGTTGGTACAATGAATTTATTTCCTCGAAATTTGTTTTTCTTTTAGAACATGCTTTACATCTCATTAAAAACTACACCAAAATACACGGTTTACTGTTTGTTGAAAAGCAGGGACTTTAATAAAGTTTAATAGTATGTCTTTCTCATTTGTCCCAACATATTTATCGTTATCTACATTATAAAATTGAAGAACTTCCACTTTATATACTCCATTTTCAATGTTAATTTTATAATTGGAGCAATTTTTATCAGGCACTTTATTACTTTCAAATTGTGCTGCCATTGTAAGACAGTCGTAATCAACTACATATAATTGATTCCCAGTTACTCTTATATAGCCTTCTGCTTTTCTGAAACACTTTTGCTCTACTTCTTCCGTTCCAACTTCCACTTCTACATCCCAAGAATGTTCAATGCCTTCTTCAGTCATCTGAAACACTAAAATATTTCCATTTTTCATTTCATCAGTAAAATGCTGTAGCAACATGTCTAATTCCCAATCCTCATCCACAAATGACTTATATTGCTCCGCATTTACAAGTCCAATAAAATTCGTATCACCAAATCCCATACAAAACCGCATATTTATCCTCCTTGGTATAAATAACCTTTATTTTTAATTATACATTAACTTAACTTATAACACGGTACCTTGGTAGCTATATAGGAAGAAAAATAAAAAAGATAAGATTGAGTAAAAGATCTTATCTTTAAAAAGAGAAAACAAAAGGGAAGTTTGACTGACCAACTGAACATCCAAATGTCCTACTCACCATATCAAGAAGGCAACTAAGGTGGCTTCTTGATGGATTTGCTTTTCATCAAAAACAAGAGCATCAAGCCGTATATGCGAGAACAATCCTGTGAAACATCCGTATGTGTGGAAGGGATTCGATTCATTTTGTCGAATGGATTCATCTATGAAAACAACATCTTCTCATCAAAATCAACCTACAATTGAATCTCTTCAAGCTCAAATAGAAGAACTCACGAAAAAAGTAAGATGGTACGAAGAACAATTTCGTCTTAGTCAACAAAGAGCTCACCTTCCATTTTTCTACACCAGAAAAGTTTAGTAGTTAGTCACGTTCTAATTGATACCAACGAAGACGGTGAGTATATAAATACGCTTCCTTCGCTAACTATTGGCTCATGAGTTAGTAAAACCCTTTTATATGTGCTATAAGGTAATACAGTGAGAAATACATATCAATTTGCTTAGTGATGATGAATAAGGTGTAATTTTGAATACAATATATATAAAGGAGTTCAACTCTCAATGGCAAGAAAATTATTAACACAAAGATTTCCCTTTTTAATTCCTATTAGAATCAGACAACGTAGGCTGTTTAAAAAAATAAGTGACCGCCTTGAAGGGCATAAATTTCCAAAAACATTTGAGCAAAATCCATTACCTTACAGGATTTATAAACATAAATCTTTGCTTATTAGAAAGTTAGGTGACACGGATATACAGCTGCAATATAACAAAATCACCAATCTAAAGCTAGCCATCTGCAAAATAAACCAGGTTGTAATTAAACCGGGAGAAACATTTTCATTTTGGCATCTTGTTGGTAATTCTAGTGAAAAAGCTGGATATAAAGAAGGAATTATTCTAATGAATGGCGAAGCGATAAAGGGAATAGGCGGTGGTCTCTGTCAGTTAGGGAATCTTCTCTACTGGATGTTTCTTCATTCAGAATTGGAAACAGTGGAAAGATATCGTCATAGTTTCGATCCATTCCCTGACTATGGACGTGTGATTCCATTTGGAACAGGCGCCACTTTAATGAACGGTATTATTGATCTCAAATTGAGAAATAATTCAAATATTTCCTATCAAGTCAATCTACATCTTGATGAAGAATATATCTACGGAGAAATCAGGGCATCCCAGTATACTCCATATAAGTATTCTATCGTTGAAGAAGATCATCGTTTTGTAAAAAAAGTAGATGGTCAAGTATACAGACAAAATAAAGTTTATAAAAAAATAGTTGATCGTGTCACAGGTAACTTAGTTGGCAAAGAACTAGTCATGGAAAATGATTGCTTAGTAAAATATGAAGTAGATGATGAGAAAATTGTGGATTCTTTATAGACAATGATTTTCACACATCGCAATAGAAAGGGCCCTAGGGTAGAATTGTGAAGTCAGCTATCCTAGGGCTTTGCTTATTGTGTTTTGATTTTGGAACGAAACAAGTAGTTGGTAAATCAGGAGCCCATGAAAGTAGTTTTGCTATTTTTTTATATTTTAAAATTGATTGATAGTAAACAAGAAAGGCTGGCAAATTGCCAACCTTTCTTGTTTTTACAGTTTTAATGTTTTGTTATCAAATCAATAATAACAAATAGTGCAGATTTGATATAAAGTCGTATCGTTTACAAAAAAATTTGCAATGTTCCCCAATTTCTTTGTAAAGTAATACCTAGAAGACTAAATATAAGGCTTTATAAGGTGAACTTCGCCAATTGTTCACCCCAAGATGATAATTCAGTTTCAATAAAGCCAGCCTTCCTATAAGCAATTTTTGCTGAAAGATTTTTAGGATTATATCCAATCATGATTAGAGGAATATTTTTATTATTAATACTTCTTATCTCTTCAATAATGAGAAATATAGCCTGTATACCTATACCTTGTCCTTGGTATTCTTTATCAATCATTAGTCTATAAATCCAATAATTATTATCATCAGAGTCTATTCCAAACATTGTAAATCCTATCAACTTACTATCAAGATATATACCTTTTGCATAGAAATTATCTAAAAATTGAACCTCTGCAATAGAATAAAGATTGGAGGCGATAAATGTACGTTGTTCTTCTTTTACCGATAATTCTATAGCCTCTTCCCAATTACTTTTGTCAATGGGTTTTAAAGATATTTTGTTCAATATGATCCCCCTTTCGAATATATAAGGGAACCACGTAGTTTTTGGACTATTAAAACGTTATTCCCTTATATTTACACCCAAAAATACTATTATCTTTTAGCATTCTTCCCTCTTTTTCTATTTTTTATTTCCTTTTCTATTATACGTTATAAAAATAATATGTATAATAAAGTATTTTTTGTTTATTTGTTCCAATATTTATTATATTTTATGATACTATTAATTTGAAATAAATACACATCATGTTGTTTTATTTCATGTATCATACCAATACAAGTGATATAGAGTTATTATTAATACGAACCTCCAAAACTATATGGTGGTATGTCTACGAAGCAAGAAGATAAAAGGAGGGTTTATATGTTGATAAAAAACAAATGGATAAATTATGCGAAAGTGTTTGTTTTTTATTTCATTATACTGATCGTATATGCCGTATTGTTTGAGTCTGGTAAAGAGTATATGGAGATAAGAATGGATAATAATCTTTTACCTCAATTATATTTAGCTGCGGGGCGTATACTTTTGGGATTGTCGATATGGTTTCTTCCGGATAAGTTAGGGATTAAGATTCATTTCATTTGCAAAATTCTTACGTACATCATTGCGATGATACTAGCACTTATCTTTTTAGATGCATTGGGTCTGTTGGATTAATAGAGTGTAAAATAGGATGTACCGAATAATATTATGTGGGATAAGGTGTTGTGTACTATAAAATCTATCAATAATCTTATTTTATCACGTATACAAACTCGCAAACTGTGGGCCAAAAGCGCCCATTATAGCTTTAAAATAAAAAACTTTAGTATAAGTTTTATTGAATATTAGCCTCATTTAGTTTAATAAAGCATTCCTGCTTCTTTCAATGCCTTTTGATAAGTCTTATAATTTAGCTTTTTAACATCGTCCCGAAACAAATTTTTTCTAACAGTATTAAATAGTTCGCTCGAGATGTTAGGAAATTCATTTTCCCAATGCTCTCTTTTATCCAAATTAATTAACGATTCAACGGTAACAAGATAAATATTTGGGAATTGCTTCTTAATGTCAGAAGAATACTTTAGAAACTCTTTTAGGTATTTATCAAAATGGTGACAATCGTATTCTTCAGTACCTGTATAGAATGGAAACCCACTTTCATCTTCCCACTCAAGGAGAAGTCTCCAAAAAGCAATAAGTGAACCCGCTCTATTTACTGCAGTAAAAACATCTATGATGCTCTCCCTACCAATCCCTTACAAACTAATGATTGTATAATAAACATGAGAAAAGAGTGATCCTTATGACCACTCCTTTCCACTTTATATTTTTTAAATTATGATTTTACTTATTTATTTCCAAATCGCCCCAAAATCGCCGTGAGATTTTGCCCAAACATGCTCTCGGTTTCAATTATCGACCCCTGAACCATTTGTAAATTTCCCTTGCGAACGCCCTGTATATAAGAGAAGTACATTATTTTTATTATTTGGATCTTCATCAGTATCTCTTAGCGCTTCCCAAACTGCACTGTATGATATATTTGTATGATTATCAATAATATTATGAAGTTCCTTTTTTAACTCTAAGCCCGTTTTCCCCTTCATGCTATTATAATATGTATCATCATAATTAATTGAAGTTACCCCCTGATTTACTTAGATAAAAACCTAGTGACGACAGAGAATCTATATAATTAATACAAAAAAACACAACAAAGAATGATTTTTCATGTTTAAATAGATAAGGTAGATAATCATTCCTTAAATTCATAATTTTTACAGTTTCACAAGGGGGAAACTATGAGAAAAAAGTATAAGAGGTTAACGGTTGTAATTAGCTTATTGATAGGATTAGGTGTATTTTCTTATTTACAAAATAATTTATTAGGTGTAACTGAGATTACGATAAAATCAACTAAAATACCTAGTGCATTTAAAGGTTTCAAAATTGTACAATTGTCTGATTTACATAGTAACGAGTTTGGGGAAAACCAAAAGAAGTTGATAAAAAAAGTGGAAAATATTAATCCTAATATAGTTGTTATCACAGGTGACTTTATTGATAGTGAACGATATAATGCAAAAGTAAGTTTGGAAGTGGTTAAACAACTTGTAAAACATTATCCAGTTTATTTTGTAACAGGAAATCATGAAGCATGGTCAGGTCGTTTTATGAACCTAGAAAAAGACCTAAAAAAATACAATGTTACAGTTTTAAGAAATGAACATGCCATTATTAAAAAAGATGGACAAGAAATATATATTTTAGGCATAGATGACCCAGCATTTAAAGTTAGTAATAGTAGTGACTCTGAGTTTGAAGGAATTAGTGTAGTTGCAAAAGAAGTCATACAGGCTAAAGAAGGTATCGATCCAAATGGGTTTAAAATATTATTATCCCATAGACCAGAACATCTCCGTGCATACACTGAACAACAAATAGATTTGGTGTTTACAGGTCATGCTCATGGTGGACAGATTAGAATACCTTTCGTGGGAGGTTTAGTTGCACCTGATCAAGGATTGTTACCAAAATATACGGCTGGAATGTATAAAGACAAAGATACTTCAATGATAGTAAGTAGGGGGCTAGGAAATAGTATCATTCCTCAAAGAATTTTTAATAGACCGGAGATCGTATTTGTACAATTTAAATAAAAAACTGCACCTCCGATTGTTAGACTGTGTCTAATAATTGGAGGTGCAGTTCCAAATTCTCGGCTTTTTTATCGGGATAATAATTAGCTTGTGCTCTACTTTCGGCAGTATCAGTATTAGATTTTGCTTTACCGCAATTATATGCTCCTACATAGTATACACAGCCTGCCATCTCTTTGGCATTTGTTAGTAGGCCTCACCATACATGTTATATGTCCTAGTAACAGAGTTCTTACCATAGACCAAAAAGTACCACGATATCAATGATTCTCCTAATTCGAATGCTCTTCTTTTATGATTTAAATGTAACGAATTATAGTATTTCTATATAACCTTCTGTTCCATTCACTCGAATGCGTTGCCCATCTTTTATCAGCTTGGTGGCATTTTCTGCCCCGACAATTGCTGGTAAACCATATTCGCGTGCGATAACTGCTCCATGCGTCATTAATCCACCTACCTCAGTGACTAGCGCTTTTATAGATACAAACAATGGTGTCCAGCTAGGATCAGTAAAGGTTGTAACTAATATATCTCCCTCTTCTAAATTCGCATTTTCCATATTTAAGATGACACGTGCTCTTCCTTCGATAACACCAGAAGAAACAGGTAGACCTGCAATAGCATTAAATGGGAGATGCTCCCGTTTGTATTCACCTGTAATGATTTCTCCATCGGACGTGATAACACGTGGGGGAGTTAGTTTTTCATATAGTTTGTACTCTTCTTTTCGTTTGCTGATGGTTTGGTAATTCAATTTATTTGTACATACGACTTCGCGAAATTCCTCAAAAGTAAGATAGTATATGTCTTCTTTTTTACGAATAACTTTGGCTTGTACGAGCTGTTCGGCTTCTTTCAGTAAAGCCTGCTTATAAACGAAGTAGCGATTAATCATGCCGTATTTTGGATACTCCCGATAACCGATAAAATTCCGGATCAGGCTGATTATTCGTTTTGTCTTTTCGGCTTTTCGTTTACCATCCGGTAATTGCTTCAATCGGTCTAATAACTCTTGTTCTTTTTTCAAAGCTTCCTGTCGTCCTTGCTCAAATTTTCGTTTGCTAGCATTAGGCTCAAAGTTTTTGATGTTACTGAGAATCATGGGGATGAGTATAGTTGGTTTTTCGCTCCAACGAGTTTTAGTAATATCAATTTCTCCGGGACATCGCATTCCGAATTTGTTGAGATAAGCATTGATAACATCTTGGATTTCCTGTCCACCATCAAACTTAACCAGTTCATCCAAAAAGTTATCATCTTTTACATTTTGTAGATAATCAATTACTTCCGGATAAGGACGAATCACATCGGCGACATCCAATAGCGCCAGACCCATTTCTGAAGTAATATTATTTGGTACAGATAGAGAAAGCGTGTCTGCTACATTTTTTTCACCTAACCACTTGTTCATTTTTTCATTGATCCATGATGAAGCATCCATAGCAGCCATAATCACACCCAAACTTTGTGGGTCAAATAAAATCTTCTTTAATTGCTGGATATCTTCCAGGATAAAATCAAATAAATCCGATCCTGAT
The DNA here is from genome assembly GCF_044543425.1 of Bacillus sp. NPDC077411. Taxonomy (NCBI): domain Bacteria; kingdom Bacillati; phylum Bacillota; class Bacilli; order Caryophanales; family Bacillaceae; genus Bacillus; species Bacillus sp. NPDC077411. The sequence continues at coordinate 38,047 of NZ_JBITWA010000031.1, forward strand.
TTCGTTTGGATGTTATGCTTTAACTCTTCTATCGATGTTTGACTATGCTTAATCAAATCAGAAACGATTGTCGGATCGTTTTCGATTTGTGCCTGAAGACCCGCAGACGACATATCTTTATTGCTTTTATCAGGACTCTGTTCTTTTTTATCATTTGGTAACGATTTTATAAAATCTCCTCGCTCTATTATGGTCATAAGTGCGCCTCTGATGAGCGGATCGGATGGTCCCAAGGTATCCATTATCGTTTTTCTGCTGACAGGCGCAGCTAGATTATGCGTGATATCAACAAATAATCTTCCACCAGCTTTAAACCTGGGTCCAAAAGATGTTAACTGGAATAAAGACATTCCCAATGGTTTCAAGGGGTCGGTCATCATTTGTTGATGACCAACAGATACATAAACGTGATTTTCCTGATCATTTGCTTCAGGGATGGGGTATAAAGTAGTGATTGGCCGACTCTGGACAATATAAAATGTATCATCAACCAAACACCATTCGATATCTTGCGGGCAACCAAAATACGCTTCGATCTGTCTTCCGATACGTGCCAGTTGTAAAATTTGTTGGTCAGTAAGTGTTTGGCTTTTTTGCTGATTGGGTTCTATTTGCTGTGTTTCTGTGCCTCCTTCTTTTAAGGCGTAGATTGCTAGTTTTTTGGTTGCAATCATTTTATCGATAATCTTTTCTCCTTGCACCTTATAGCAATCGGCAGATACTAAGCCGGAGACAAGTGCTTCTCCTAGTCCAAAGCTAGCATCGATGGATAACAGCTTTCGATTGGAAGTAATCGGATCAGCAGTAAATAGTATTCCGGAAGCATGTGGAAAAATCATCCTTTGAATAACAACAGACAGATAAACCTTGCGATGATCAAATCCGTTTTGCATTCGATAAATCACAGCACGATCAGTAAATAGTGAAGCCCAACACTTACTAATATGTTGTAAAATTGCATCTTTTCCTTTGATGTTTAGGTAGGTATCATGTTGACCAGCAAAGGAGGCAAATGGAAGATCCTCGGCTGTAGCACTTGAACGAACAGCATATGCATGCTCGGCGCCAAAAGTTAAGAGATATCGATCGATATCTTCTTCAATCCCCTTCTCGATCTCGATCCCCTCAATCAGCTCACGAATCTTCCTACTAATTTCACTAATTCTTTCTCGTTCGTCCATTTTTTGAACTGCTAGTTGATCCAGTAATTGATGAAGCTCCTCATTCTCCCCAATAACTCTTTTATATGCCTCAGTGGTAACACAAAATCCCTCTGGTACAAGTATTCCTTCAAGCCTCGAACATTCGCCCAAATTCATCCCTTTACCACCGACCACCATTTGTCTCGTTTTATCGATCTCCCGAAACTCTAGTACATATGGTTTCATGTCTTTCCCTCCTATTTATCCCGCATTAACGGGCAGTAAGACCCCCACCTCAAGATTCGGAGAGAAACGAGGAAGATAGGGGGAGATAACTGCCCGTAAAATCCCGATTGGTCGGGCTTTCCATCAGTGGGAGATGAAAAAACTCTCCACTGATGGAAGTTTCACTTTATCGCTCGATACCAAGACGAATCATATGACAAAAATTGTTCATCTGATCAACCAATTACGCTACCCACTCGTTCTTGCTTCTGGCGAAGTTCCATGTTCTTATCAAGCCCCCCCGTTTAAAAAAATAAAAATATGGATTGACTAAAAAGGATTTTATGGTGTATAATTAAAATAGGGATAATTTATACAAAAATCTATTATTAGTGTATCTATATAAATTTACCACAGTTTCTCATTTTTATCAATGTATTTACACGAGCATAATTGTCACAAGTTAAAAGGAAGAAAAAACATTTCCCTAACGCTACACTAAATAATATCCAATCATTTAGTGTAGCGTTAGGGAAATGCGGATTTACAACGTTAAGAAATTCCAATATTAAAAAGCCCAGTTTCTTAGTATTAATATTAAGAAATTGGGCTTTTTCTGTTCCCCCATTAAAACACCAGATTATTGAGGATTTTAAAGAGTGATTATACAGTAAAACATTACATTCTTATTACTTTTTTTCAGGAAGAACAATTCCTTTATATAATTGAACTGTAATAAAGTAATAGATCGAATAGATAACTACGAAAATCAAGATCGGTAACCAAATACGGAAATATGGATTAATTAAGATGAAACCAAAAATCTTCATACCTAATAATACATGAATTATACCTACTATCCCCGGAAATAAAAACACTAAAAATAACTCTTTATAAATGGATTTTGCTAATAATTCATGACGGACTCCAATTTTACGAAGCATTTCATAGCGTACAATATCTTTTGATGCACCAGAAAGAATCTTAAACATTAAGCAGCTTGCCATCATCGCAAGGAAAGCAATACCTAAGAAGAAGCCCATAAATACTGTTCCGCTGGCACTGGCGTAAATCCCAGTATATATTTGATATTTACTGAAGATATCTTCAGCTGTGACATTTTTATATTTAACTAGCTGCAACTCGTCAATTTTTTTCCATTTATCTAAATATGTTACAAAATCCTCAGTTTTTCCAATTACAACAATGTTTTCTTTTTCTTGTATGCCATCGTACATTTTTTGATCTACTATTTTTTTTACTTTTTCCATGTAATTTAAATAGGTTGGTTGAAGAGAGCGTAAAGCGTCATCCCACTCTTCTGGGATAATATTTGTATTCTCCATATGTTCCTCACCATATTTTGAAATTGCTCCTACAGGAAGATTTCCAGAAACTCGTTTTACTTTCCCTCTATTCTTTTTTTCTATTCCAGCTTGCACAAGTGGACGGTTTTTCTCTAGATCTTCTTTCAAGTAGTAAACATATTTGTCATCTATCTTATAGTGATATTCATTCTTTTCTTTAAATGTAATACCATCTAAAATATTCTTTTCTTCTGCTGTCGGATTATGAATGACTGTATCGTATATTTCAAGTTGATCCGTCGATTGAATTACGTTATTCTTGAAAGCCATCCCACCTGAAATCGCCCCCGCACCAAGTGCTACTAACATTGCTACTGTTGCGAGTACTTTTGTTAAACTATTAATACGAAAGTTTAATTGAGCAAATGTAAAAGCATTAAGACCTTTCTCACTACGCTTTTTATTACTCTTTAATTTTTTAATAATAAGCGGAAGGACAGAAGTAAATAACATATACGTTCCCGCTGTAGTTGTAAGCATCGCAATCATAGGACCCTGTTCTTTTAACTTATCCATATAAATCATTGAAGTATATCCAATTCCTAATAAAATAATAGCTAAAAATGAAACAATCCCGGTCCACTTACCTTTAATCATTGTACGTTCTGCTGAAGCATCTGCATGTACAAGTTGCAAAACGGAGATGCGTGATAATTTCACACTATTCATAATGGCAGATAACACAAATAATACCAAGAAGAACATACAAGTAACTAACATAGATGGTACATAAAACCCTTGGTAACCACTCGCAGTAAAATCCAGTTGCTTCATGAGGAGTTTACCAATCCCTTGTGAAAGCCCTATTCCTACAGTAATTCCAATTACTAAGGATACTGCCCCAATAATAATCGTTTCCAGAAACATAAGTAATGTAACCTTATGTTTTTTTGCACCTAACATCATATACATCCCAAATTCTTTTTGGCGAAGAGACATCAAAAAAGAATTTGCATATAGAACATAGAAGAATGTAATGATTGCTAATAGAGCTGAACCCGTTTGAAAAACAGGCGCAATTGACCGAATAGTAGTATTTGCTTCAACAAATGCTTTATTTAATGCTAACGTTTGAAACATGTAAAAAATTGAAATTGACATAACAAGACCAACTAGTAAGACAATATAATCTTTTAGCTTACTTTTTAGTCCTGATATAGAAAGTTTAAATATCATGGTGGGTGTCCTTTCTTATCCTTTTTGTGTACCTAAATCCGCAAGTACATCTAAAATTTCTTTATAGAACACTTCACGCGTACCACTACGATGAATTTCTTTATATAACTCACCATCTTGAATGAACAAAATGCGCTGGCAATAACTTGCACTATATGGATCATGAGTAACCATCATAATCGAAACATCTTGTTTTTCATTTAAATTTTTCATTGCTTCTAAAAGGCTTGTTGCATTTTTTGAATCCAGTGCCCCTGTTGGCTCGTCCCCTAAAATAATTGCTGGTTCATGTACAAGCGCGCGTGCTGCCGCGGAACGTTGTTTTTGTCCACCAGATACCTCAGATGGATATTTTTGAAGTATTTCCGAAATCCCTAACATATTGGCTACTTTCTTTACTTTTGGACCAATCTTACGCGATGGGACTCCTTGAAGTGAAAGTGGAAGCGCAATATTTTCATAAATAGATAGATTCTCTAATAAATTGAAATCTTGAAAGATAAATCCTAATTTTTGAGAGCGAAAATCTGAAAGCTCTCCTTGCTTCATTTTAGTGATATCGATACCAGCAATTTCAACAATGCCGCCAGTTGCTGCATCTAATGTTGAAATTACATTTAATAATGTTGTTTTTCCTGAACCAGACGGTCCCATGATTCCAACAAATTCTCCCTCTTGAATCGAGAACGATACATCTCTCAAAGCGTGTGACTGATTTTCACCTTTTTTACCGTACACTTTTTGAACATTTTTTACATTTACAACTGAGTTGTTCATAATATTCTCCTACCTTTGTTTTTAACTCGATAAATTCATTATTTATTTTTTAAGTTTTTCTTTTGCTTTCTCAGGAACTTCTTTTTCCTGCACTTTCTCAAATTCGTAAACATACTTTCCTTTTACATGAACCTTTAAATAAGAATCTGGATAATCATCCTTACCAGAAACCCCTACTTTAATGGTATTTTCATCGCCTGATTCATCAACTCCGTTTAACATGTAAAAATATCTCTTACCATCAGGTTTTGCTTCCCCTTTTGTAAGGACGTACACATCTTTTTCTTTCACTAATGGATTAAATCTATCTATTGTTTCTCCTCCCATATAAGTTAATAATCCACCTCCTACAACAACTAATCCTGACACTGCAATCCATGCTTTTTTCATCTATCTTTTCCGCCTTTCTTTTCCTATTTAATTAGATGTCATCTCATTCATCCTTTGGGATTTTAATGAGAATGAATATGCTTTCTAACACATTTCTAAGTATAGAGAGTGTTTCTTAATAAATACTGAGGGGATTTCTTAACTTTTTCTTAACAAAAGCTTTAAACTTTAATCATTCAATAATTTTCCAATCTAATAAAAAAGAACTCTTTTGCAAGAGTTCTTTTTTACCCTGTTAACACAAGGCACATTTTCAGTTTGTATCATTTCGTTACACCTAGAAACAATTTATATAACATTATTACTTTTCTGCCTCAATGGGAAGTGAAATAATAAAACGCACAATACCGTCTTCATATTCTGCCCGAATGTCTCCGCTTTGCAAATCAACAATACTTTTTGCAATGGCAAGTCCAAGTCCAGATCCTTCTGAGACTCTGCTTCTTGATTGATCCTTTTTATAAAAACGTTCAAATAAATTCTTCAATTCAATATGCTAAGTTTCCTTTTGCTATCTCATTTACTCCTTGCGCCATCGCTTCAATTTGCTTCATTTTTCTCTTTGTAATATAAAAGAAAGAAAAGATAAACACGATAATTCCAATAAAGGAAGGGAGAATTCCCTCTTTTGTTTCATATGTGATATCTCCTTCTGGAATCCCACTTACAAACATATACAAGTTTTTCCCTTTCGTTTCTGTAACGTTTTTTTCTTTTTTCTCTTCATGATCTCTATCGTAAAAGATCCTGTTCCTGAGCCTAATTCTACGATACATTTTGCCACTTCAAAATCGATTGCATCCACCATTTTTTTGCTAGTATATTAGAACTTGGTGCAATTGCTCCAGTGTTTTTTGGATGTTTTATAAATTCACTTAAAAATGTGATAAATTGCATCAACTATCTCTCCGTTCATTCGGTATTGTGTTAAGTCGATTTCAGTATAAATCGCATTTCTTAACAAATATCGAGAGAGTTTCTTAAGTTTTTCTTAAAAGGAGTAGCATTTAACGTGATTGCAATATGGCGGTAATTCGTTCATGTTTGAATTTAGAATTTAAAATCTTGATGTAATGTATTGCCTCGTGCACAACCATATTTCATAAAAATTGTCCCTTTTTGGGACTAACTTTAGATACTAATTTATGACACCTATTTATCTATTAATAATACAACACCTTAAAAATCGAATCATAACTTTTAAGTTATGATTACGATATGTTCGATATTTTTAAATTGTATTAAACATTAAGTAGCGAATCCGCTGCTTTTTATTTTATAAAGAAGAAAACCTAATGATAATTCTTTTATGGTAACATGGAGGAAAAAAGTGGGTGGATAAATGTTATTAGGAGTCGGTTTGATTATATTAGGAATTTTGATTACCAGTATTACAACATACTATGAAATAAAGAAAGCTGGAGGTATAAGTTGGTTAGAAGTTCTAGTATTCCCTGTGGGCTTAATTATAGGTATGATATTCAATCACTTTGATTTACCAGAGTTTTTAATATTGTTAGGATTAGTATGTATTGTATTAGGTAGCGTTATGGTAATGGGTATCAGTATTATATAGAAAAATCTAAACGCAGGGAGCATCTAAATAGGATGCTTTTTATTTTATAAAGAGATTACCGCGAGATGGTGAATATGGCTAGGCAACGAAGCCCAGATTATGATAGAGCATTTGATATGGTGAGGCCTTGAAGAAGAAAATAAGCAATTGCGTGAAAAAGAAAATGAAAAGCTTACTGATTACTTCATGAAGTTATAAAATTAGGACCGTACATATTAGACATATCTAAAATGTACGGTCCTTTTGTTTACTAGTGGTTCACTTATCTAACCTAAAGATAAGTATGTGGTCCTTTTACAATTTGAATTTCTTTTTAAGCTTCTTATATTTTCTATATGAACGTCTAACAATGTTTAACATGAAATACGGTATTTTAACAGGGAAAGGCAATTTATAAATGAAAGGCAAGTAAAATGTAAAATATGCCTTTTCTAGGTCTCTCCACTTACTATCTTCTTTTGTTTTTAAGAAATCAGATACATCGACTACATATCCCCTTCCGTTTTCCATCATCACATTTTTCCCGTGAACATCACAAGGAGTTAATCCTTGTTTCCTTGCATACTCTAAAGCTTCATTGATATCAAGGATTACCTGCTTAGGAATTTTAATCCCCTTATGAATAGCATCGTATAAGGTAATTTCTTTTAAACGTTTCAATACTATGAAATTTTCTCCTTTATATATAAGCTTCGAATAAGAAGGATGATTTCCGATTCTTCGGTATACTTCTGACTCTTTTTCAATTCCTTCTCCTTCTCGCGCGTAAACTTTCACTATCCAATCTTTGTATTCTTTGTGCATAAATACTGCGGCATAATTACCTGTCCCTAAACACTTCCAAAGTCTAGGAATATCTTTAACTACTACAGGTTCGAATTCATCCTCACTTCTTATGCTTACCTCTTTTAATAATTCATCCTTTATCAATCCCACAAAACTATTTATACTCATCATTTCCACTCCGGTTTTGTTAAAAGGGGGCCCATCCACATTTTAAAATGAATATGTCAAAACATATACAATTTAATTTTCCTCATACTGTTTGGCAAGTTTATAAAATAAAGAACGTTTGATTCTATATTTTCCCATAGCTCCTACGGCTGTAATTGAACCGGATTTCCATTCCTTATAAGCATCCGTAAATTCTTCTGTTATTTCGATAGGCGGACGCCCTAAACGTTTACCTTGTTTTCTGGCAAGAGCAATTCCTTCAGCTTGACGTTGTTTAATATCAATGCGCTCTTTTTCTGCAAAGGCAGATAATATTGTAAGTGTTGCTTTTTGAATTGCGCTCTGAATAACACCATTTGTACTTTCTCCAGTGTAATTGACGTTAATGTATGGTTCCTTTATAAATTGTAAATTTACTTTATGTTTTTCGTAATATCTAAATTCTTCTAATGTATCATTCATATTCCTTCCAAGTCTTGTCAAGGAATCAAACACAATGGTATCTCCTGTACGAACAAGACGTTTTAGCATTTGGTAATTCTCTCTCTATATATTTTTCCCAGATTCTTTATCTATGAAAATATCCCGATCTTCTATTCCTAAATCTTTCATATTCTGAATTTGTCGTTCTTCGTTTTGATCTTTACTCGAAACTCGGGCATATCCAAATTTTTTATGTTTCATATGCTACACCTCACTGGTAATTATACCAATTATGTCTGTAAAGATATATAAAATAAACAGATGTCTGTAAAATGAGAAATGGATATTTATAGACGTTGTTTTTTATAGTTTTTTATCTATCTGTAAAGGTATACTTTTATAGACAATAAAGTGTATTATCCCAGAGCTAAGGTTAAATAAAAAACAGTGAGATATGAACTCACTGTTTTTATTTAATCTGCAAGACTTTAGTAAAATATGAAATTTATTCAAACTTTTAGGTTTATTACCTTTGAAAAATCTAATTTGTATTGTATCCTCTTTACTAGTGTTGTTTTTTTGTATACGTGTTTTTAAGACAAGGCTGTCATTATCAGCCTTGTTTTTATTTGGATATTTTTCCAATTGATAAAATAGGTAAAAGGAGATTATAGATGGAATTAACAAAGCTACATAGTACGATAGAAGATAAAAAGAACGAATTAATTCAACTCGTTATTAAATATGGTATCAACCATAAAAAGGTACTTACATTAAGTCGAGAATTAGATTGTTTAATTTTTAAGTTCATGAAAAGACAATGAAGAATTTTTTCATGAGATTTATACTTATTATATTTTGGAGTGGTGTACACATTTTACCCTTTTTATACGCTAAAAAATTCTCAAAACTCGATATTACCTATTCCAATTGAGACTTTGATTTAGAGATGAGTTTTGAGACATATTTTGAGCTATTTACAGCCTATTTTAGATTTAATTTCATTTGTCTCAAATACCATCATTTTTAGGACACTGAAAACAGTGTAATAGTAATAAAATTGTAAATTCTAACTTGTTTTTCGTTACCAAATGAGGATCTCTTATGAAAAAAGACCCCCTCCG